>NZ_JAMYLL010000001.1:0-404836 GCF_040318045.1 Mesorhizobium sp. M1338
ACGCCATCGACAAGCCGCCGCCGGTCAATCCGAGCCGACCAAGAGACCGATCCTCCCTCAATCAGATGGCCTTCATATATGAATAGATTTCCCCGGACAGCCCTGCCCGCAAGGGGGGAGATTGGCAGTTCCGCTGTCGGCGCCTTCCTTCCAACGCTGGAGACTAGCGAAGGCCGACGGACATCTGATCTCCCCCCTTGCGGGGGAGATGTCCGGCAGGACAGAGGGGGGTGCTGTCCCGCCGACTTCTCATGAGACGGCAGCCGCTGATCACCCCTGCTCGGCCTGGATCCTGTTGTAGTCGTGGATGGTCTGGCTCAGCCGGCGGCGCAGGAAATTGGAAATGTTGTCGAAGACGAACACTACGACCAGGGTCAGCAGCACCATGTAGAAGACGTTGGCCCAGTTGGAGTTGGTGCGCATCGCTTCCCATAGCTTCAGGCCGATGCCGCCGGCTCCGACGGCGCCGATGATGGTCGCGCCGCGGGTGTTGGATTCCCACTGGTAGAGCGTCTGGCTGATGAACACCGGCACCACTTCCGGCAGCACGCCGTAGCGCTGCACCAGAAGGCCGTTGGCGCCGGTCGAGATGATGCCCTCGCGCGGCTTGTCGTCGATGTTCTCCAGCGCCTCGGAATAGGTTTTGCCGAGCGTGCCGATCTCGGTGAAGAAGATAGCCGCACTGCCCGCCAGTGGTCCCGGCCCGAAGGCACGGGTGAAGAACAGCGCCCAGATCAGCATGTCGATGGAACGCATGAAGTCGAAGAAGCGCTTGAGCACCTGGTTGACCAGCCGGCTGGGTGTGATGTTGCGGGCGGCGAAGAAGGCGAGCGGGAAGGCGACGATGCCGCCAAGCAAGGTGCCGAGAAAGGCCATGACGATGGTCTGCACGAGCTTGGTCCAGACATCGCCATGCTGCCACTGGGCGTTGTTCCAGATGTTGTCGCCGGCCAGCGCCAGGTTGGAGATGCCGGGTTTGAGTTCGGGCCCTGAGACGATCAGCGAAGCGACTTCGCCTGGCGACTTGCCGAAAAAGGGCGATCGCGTGTCGAAGATGAAATTCGGCCAGCCGAGAAAGCGCTTGCGTACCCTGACGCGATCAACGGCGACGCGGGCCTCGCCGGCAAAGCCCATGTCGGCGACGACCTCGTCCTCATGCGCCGTGATCCAGCCGGGAACCGGTCCGGAGATCAGCGGCTTGCCGGTGCCTAGCCCGACCGCAACGGTCTCACCGTTGGCAATTATCGTCGCTTGAGTCTTGTTGAAGGTGATCGACTTGGTGGTGCCGTCGATCAGGATCGTCACCGAACCATTCGGATTGGTCTTGACCCAGTCCGGATTTGGATTCGGGCCGAGCACCGAGAAGCGTGGGTATTTGGCGGTGATCTGCGGCTCATCGAGGCGGAAGATCGGCTGCACGTCGTAGCTGATCCACTGGGTCAGGAACAACGGCAGGCGCTCCCAGTGCGATTCCCGCATCACCTGCGGCAGATTGAAGAACCACAGTGCGTAGAGAAGGTAGAAAAAGATCCCGCCGAGCAACAGCAGCGGCCCGAAGCGTTTCTGGAACGGCCGCTTGAACACCTGCGGAAAGCGCTCCTCGATCGACTGGATTTCATCGGCGGTCATCGTCGTCATTCAGGGACTCACAGCAAAAGCCTGCTCGCCGATTAGCTTGCGGCGCAACCAGGCGGAGAACTGGTCGACGATGAAGATCGTCGTGAACAGGAGCAGCACCAGGGCTATCGTCTTGGCGCCGAAGCCGCGCGATATCGACAGCTTCAGTTCCTCACCGATGCCGCCGCCGCCGACCGCGCCCATGATGGTGGAAATGCGGACGTTTATCTCAACACGCAGCAGCGTGTAGGACATGAAGTTGGGCAGCACCTGCGGCAGGCCGGCAAAGCGCACCCGCTCGAACCAGTTGGCGCCGACCGCCCTCAAGCCTTCCTCGGCGCGCATGTCGATGTTCTCGTTGATCTCGTAGAACAGCTTGCCCAGGGCGCCGATCGAATGCAGGCCGATGGCGATGATGGCGGCGATCGGTCCGATCGACACGATGGCCGCGAACAGGCCGGCGATGACGATCTCGGGAAAGGCGCGCAGCAATTCCATGAAGCGCTTGACGATCAGCCGCAGCACCGGATGCGGCGTCAGGTTGCGCGCCGCGATGAAGGAAAACGGCACGGCAAAGATGAAGCCGATGAAGGTCGAGACCAGCGCCACGTTGAGCGTGGTCAGCATCAATTCGAAATATTCGGGGATGTAGAAGCTGCCCCAGACATAGGCGCGGCCAAGCGGAAAGTTGAATTCCTGGGTGCCGGTGTCATGCGGAGAAGCGATGTCGAACATCGCCCGCCAGACATCGTTCCAGTCCTTGGGGACGAGCCAGCTCAGGAAATCCAGCAAATGCGGCAGCCGGTCGAAGAAATGCCCGGCATTGGCCTCGTCGGCGAACCACATGGTGCCGCCGAGCGCGACAATGAGCAAGCCGACACCGATGGCGGTGTAGAGCCGGCGCAAGGACGTCTGGCGACGCCAGGCGTCGGCCATCTGGTGAGTGGTGCCGGAAGGGGCTGTCACGGAAAGGGTCATGATCGGACATGCAAGAAGGGCGGCGTTTTCTCGAGGCCGCCTTTCCTGATTTTTGCCGTTAGCCGCCGATGGCTGCCTTACGAGCTTCGACGATGACGTTGTAGAAGTCTGCCTTCACTGGGACGTAGCCGGTAAAATCGCCGCCTTCGACGCCTTCGAAGCAAGCCTTGTCCTTCTTGGGCAACTGCGTGAAGAAGTCGGCGAGCTTGGCGGTCATGTCGTCGCCGAGCGCGGTGCGCACGACCAGCGGGCCGTTCGGGATCAGGCCCGAGCGCCAGACTTCGACGAAGTCGTTGGGGTCGACGGCGCCCTTGGCGACTTCCTTGTGGAAGGTGCCGGAGGTGTAGCCGTCCTTGAAGTCGCCGATGCCGGAGGAATCATCCACCGCCACGTCGACCTTGCCGTCGCGCACGGCTAGCACGTTGTTCTCGTGACCGCCGTTGAACTGGGTCGAGGCGAAGAAGGTTTCGTTCGAAGCGCCGGTGTCCTTCGGGATCTGGGTCAGCGGGATCAGATAGCCGGAGGTCGAATCCGGATCGGCGTAGCCGAGCTTCTTGCCCTTGGCCGACTTGATGTCGGTGATGCCGGAGGATTTCAGCGCCAGGCCGATCGAATAGTAGCCGGTGGCGCCGTCGGTCTGCTGGGTGGTGAGGATCGGGGTGACCGCCTTCGGATCCTTGAGAACTACGCTGGCGTAGCCGGAAGCGCCGAGTTCGGCGAAGTCGAGCGTGCCGCCGAGCAGGCCCTGGATGACGCCGTCATAGTCGGCGGCGGGGAACAGCGAGACCTTTTCGAAGCCGAATTCGGTCTTCAAATGGTCGGCGAGGCACTGGTAGTTGCGCAGCCGGTCGGTTTCGTTTTCGCCGCCGAGAATGCCGACGCGAAATTCCTTCATATCGGCCGCGTGGGCCATGCTGGTCGCCATGGCGAGCACCGAAACGGCGCCAAAAACCATCTTCCTGAACATCTGATATCTCTCCTGTAGGTTCCGGCCCCGCGCCGGCAGCGTTCTTGAGTTTGACTCTGCCCTTGACGTGGGCTGGCGATCCCGACCGCTCTCTTGTTTGTCCATGATCTCCGGACAAAACGGGTTCCCGTTTGTCCGAGAAAACCGGATTCCACTTTTCGGGATCATGGACTCAATATCCCGGAAATGCGGGTTCGAGCGGTCCGGCGGATGCGGCGATCTTTCGGCTGAAGGCAACGCTGGTCGAGGTGATGGCCTCTGAGATTTCCTGGCCATTGCTGTCGGCGCCATAGACGAGGCGCACGGCCTCGCGGTTGAGCTCTTCCGGTGGGCCGTCGAAGACGACCTTGCCGGCGGCCATGCCGATGATGCGGTTGCAGTAGGTGCGGGCGGTATCCAGCGTATGCAGATTGGTGACGACGGTGATGCCTTCGCGCAAATTGATGTCCTGCAGCGAATCCATCACCACCTTGGCGTTGAGAGGATCGAGCGAGGCGATCGGCTCGTCGGCGAGGATAACCCTGGGCTGCTGCATCATGGCCCGGGCGATGGCGACGCGCTGCTGCTGCCCGCCCGACAAGGTGCCGGCGGGCTGCAGCGCGGTGCGGGCGATGTCGAGCCGCTCGAGTGCCGCGACCGCCTCGGCGCATTCGGCGCGGGAGAACATGCCGAACAGGTTGGTGATGGTCGAACGGTGGTTCAGCTTGCCGAGCAGCACATTGGTCAGCACGTCGAGGCGTGGTACCAGGTTGAACTGCTGGAAGATCATGGCGCAGTCGCGCTGCCAGCGCCGCAGCGGCGAGCCGCGCAACTGGGAGACCTCGGCGCCGTCAAAAAAAATCGACCCCTGGCTGGGATCGATGAGACGGTTGATCATGCGAAGAAGGGTTGATTTGCCGGCGCCCGAACGGCCGATAATGCCAACCATCTGACCCTGCGGGATCGCGATGTTGATGTCGTTGACGGCAGTGTTCTTGCCAAATCGTCGGGTGACACCGCGGATTTCGAGCGTGGCAGAAATTGCTGGCATGGGCAGGTTCCAGTCCGGATCATATTGATCGTCAGGCTCTCGCCTAACGCAGCCACATGAACCTGCCGTGTCGCGGTGATGTCAGTTTTGTTACGCTCCACAGGTGTGGAGTTACGGTCGGCCCAGGACCAGCAGTCCCTCGAGGCGCTTCATGTCCCTGAAGTTGCAGAAGGCCGGAGCCTTGCTTTCGATCACGGGAGCCTGCTGCTCGAAGAGCTTGAGAGAGTCATCGAACAGGTCCTCCCATGCGGCTGCCATGACGATGATGTGAAGAACTATCCTTCGTATTTTTCCAAAAACGCCTCGGCGGACAATTCCCGAAAATCCTCTAGGCAGGCACGTAGCCTGGCATGGTCCCAGTCCCACCAGGCAAGCGCCTGGTAGCGTTCGGCCGTGCGGCGGTCGAAGCGCTCTCGGATCGGCTTGGCCGGCACGCCTGCGACGATGGTGTAGGGGGCGACATCCTTCGAGACGACGGCGCCGGCGCCGACCGCGGCGCCATCGCCGACGGTGACGCCGGGCAAGATGGTCGAGCCATGGCCGAGCCAGGTGTCATGGCCGATGGTGACGCGCCTGGAGCGGCGCTGGGCGAAGAACTCGCTCTCGTGCTCGGCGTCGTCCTAATAATCCGAGGCGCGATATGTGAAATGGTGTAGCGTCGGCCGCCAGGTCGGGTGGTTGGTGGCGTTGATGCGTACGCTTGCCGCGATGTTGGAAAACTTGCCGATCGTGGCGCACCAGACGGCGCAGTCCTGCATCATGTAGGAATAGTCGCCGAGTTCGCTCTCAGAAACCCGGCTGCGGTCGGCGATCTCGGTCCAGCGGCCGAGGGTCGAGTTCTGCACGTCCGCCGTCGGGTGGACCAGCGGCGCTTCCGAGAGCTTCTTGGTCATGCGGCGATTTTTCCGGGAGCGAAAGCGGTGACGTCGATGATGCGGTCGGCAACCGCCTCGCGCACGTCGTGGTCATGGAAGATGCCGAGCAGGGCGACACCCGCCGCCTTCTTGGCGGCGATGAGTTCGATCACCACGTCGCGGTTCCTGGCATCGAGCGAAGCGGTCGGTTCGTCGAGCAGCAGGATCGGGTGCTCGGTGATGAAGCCGCGTGCGATGTTGACGCGCTGCTGCTCGCCGCCGGAGAAGGTCGCAGGCGGCAATGCCCAGAGTTTCTCCGGCAGGTTGAGCTGCGCCAGCAAAGCGCGTGCCTTGCCGCGGGCAATCTCGCGGTCCTCGCCACGCTCGACCAGCGGTTCGGCGACGACATCGAGCGCCGAGACCCGCGGCACGGTGCGCAGGAACTGACTGACATAGCCGATCGTTTGCCGGCGTATGGCAAGCACGGTGCGCGGGCTGGCGGTGGCAAGGTCGATCAGCCCGTCATCATGGCTGACGATGATCTGGCCTTCGTCAACGGCATAGTTGCCGTAGAGCATCTTCAGGATCGAGCTCTTGCCGGCGCCGGACGGGCCGCCGAGCACGGTGCATTCGCCGGCCCTGATCGAGAACGAGACACCGGCGACGACGGGCAGTTTGATGCCGTCGCGCAGATGCATGGTGAAGCTCTTGGCGACGTCTGAGACAACAAGCGGCGTTGGCATGATTTACACCTGCAAGATCGAGGAAACGAGCAACTGGGTGTAGGGCGCGCGCGGATCGTCGAGCACGCGGTCGGTGAGACCGCTTTCGACGACGCGGCCGTCCTTCATCACCATCATGCGCTGCGACAAGAGCCGTGCCACGGCGAGGTCGTGGGTGACGACGATGGCCGCCAGACCAAGATCGGTGACCAGACCGCGCAACAAATCGAGCAGGCGTGCCTGCACCGAGACGTCGAGGCCGCCTGTCGGCTCATCCATGAACACCAGCCGTGGCCCGGTAACGAGGTTGCGGGCGATCTGCAGGCGCTGGCGCATGCCACCGGAAAAGGCGCGCGGCTCGTCGTCGATGCGGTCCTCGTCGATCTCGACGCGCGACAGCCAGTCGACGGCGGTGGCCCGGATCTTGCCGTAGTGGCGGTCGCCGACAGCCATCAGCCGCTCGCCGACATTGGCGCCCGCCGACACCGTGCGCAGGCCGTCGGCGGGGTTCTGGTGGACGAAACCCCAGTCGGTGCGCATCAGGAAGCGGCGCTCGGCCTCGCTCATGCGGTAGAGCTCGCGGAACTGGCCACCACGCATGCGATAGCTGGCGGTGCCGGAGCTCGGCAGCAGCCGTGTCGACAGGCAGTTGAGCAATGTCGTCTTGCCGGAGCCGGACTCGCCGACGACAGCCAGGACTTCGCCCGGCCACAGATCGAAGGAGACGTTGTCGCAGCCGACACGCGAGCCGTAGAATTTGGAGAGCGCCGAGACGCGCAGCAGCGGTTCGTCGGTCATTGCGCCGGCTCCATATTCCCTGGGGCAAGATGGGTTTCAGGGGCAAGATGGCCGCGATGGCCGTCCGCCCGCCGCTTCTCACAGTGATCGGTATCGGAGCAGACGAACATGTGGCCGCCGTGATCGTCGAGGATGACCTCGTCGAGATAGACATTCTCGGCCGCGCACAGCGCGCAGGGCTGGTCGAAGGTCTGCACTTCGAACGGATGATCCTCGAAGTCGAGGCTGACCACAGCGGTGAAGGGCGGCACCGCATAGATGCGCTTTTCGCGGCCGGCGCCGAACAGCTGCAGTGCCGGCGAGCGGTGCATCTTGGGATTGTCGAATTTCGGCGTCGGCGACGGGTCCATCACGTAGCGGCCCTCGACCTTGACCGGGTAGGCATAGGTGGTGGCGATACGGCCGTGCTTTGCGATGTCCTCGTAGAGCTTGACATGCATCAGGCCATATTCCTCCAGCGCATGCATCTTGCGCGTTTCGGTCTCGCGCGGTTCGAGGAAGCGCAGGGGTTCGGGGATCGGCACCTGGTAGACAAGCACCTGGCCCGCGGTGAGCGGATGTTCCGGGATGCGGTGGCGGGTCTGGATGATGGTCGCCTTCGCCGTCTCGGTCGTCACCGCGACATTGGCGACCTTCTTGAAGAAGGCACGGATCGACACCGCATTGGTGGTGTCGTCGGCGCCCTGGTCGATGACCTTCAGCACATCGTCGGGGCCGATGATCGAGGCGGTGACCTGGACACCGCCGGTGCCCCAGCCATAGGGCATCGGCATTTCGCGCGAGGCGAACGGCACCTGATATCCGGGAATGGCAATGCCCTTGAGGATCGCCCGGCGGATCATCCTTTTGGTCTGTTCGTCGAGATAGGCGAAGTTGTAGGTGGCGATGTCTGTCGGTTGAGCGGTCATTCCGCGGCCTCCCGCTTCTCTTCGACCTTCGCCGGGTTTTCGCGGGCGTCGTATTCGGCGCGCATGCGGCGCACGAGGTCGAGCTCGGCCTGGAAGTCGACATAGTGCGGCAGCTTCAGATGTTCGACGAAGCCGGTCGCCTGGACGTTGTCGGAATGCGAGATGACGAACTCCTCGTCCTGGGCGGCCGCGACGACATCCTCGCCGAGTTCTGTCGCACGAAGAGCGCGGTCGCACAGCGCCATCGCCATCGCCTTGCGCTCGCTCTGGCCAAAGACGAGGCCGTAGCCGCGGGTGAATTGCGGCGGCGCCTTGGCCGACCCCTTGAACTGGTTGACCATCTGGCATTCGGTAACGCGGACAATGCCGAGCGGCACCGCGAAGGGCAGTTCGGGCACGTCGAGCTCCAGCTCGACCTCGCCGATGCGGATCTCGCCGACAAAGGGATGGTTGCGGGCATAGCCGCGCTGGGTGGAATAGCCGAGCGCCAGAAGGAATCCCTCATCGCCGCGCGACAGCGCCTGCAGGCGGATGTCGCGGGCCATCGGGAATTCCAGCGGCTCGCGGGTGATGTCGCCGGGGACGTGATCCTGCGGCATCTCTCCATCCGGCTCGATCAGGCCCTCGCGGGCGAGGATCGCCGAGACGCGCGGCATGGCTTGCGCTTCCGTCTCGCGCTGCAGCGGTTCGGCGACGTCACCTCCGGTGGCAAGCTCGGGATCGAGCAGCCGGTGGGTATAGTCGAAGGTCGGGCCGAGCAGCTGGCCGCCGGGCAGGTCCTTGTAGGTCGCCGACACGCGCCGCTCGACCAGCATGTTGGCGGTGTCGATCGCCTTGGAGTAGCCAAAGCGCGGCAGCGTGGTGCGATAGGCGCGCACCAGGAAGATCGCTTCGATCATGTCGCCGCGCGCCTGGACGATGGCGAGTGCCGCCAGTTCGCGGTCATAGAGCGAGCCTTCGCTCATCACCCGGTCGACGCCGAGCGCCAGTTGCTCGACGATCTGGTCGAGGCGAAGGGCCGGCACCGAACGGTCGCCACGGCGGCGGTCGGCAAGCAGGCTGTGGGCGTTGGCGATTGCGGCCTCGCCGCCTTTTACCGCGACATACATATTACGCCTCCATCGTCTTGATGCGTGTGGTGCGCGGCAGGCAGGCAATGCCGTCCGATGTGGCGAGGATGATGTCGACGCCGCGCGGAAAGCGCTTGATATTCTGCTTCCACTGTTCGACGAAATGGCGCGGCATCTGTGCCGGCGCGATCGTGGCGCTGGTTTCGATGCCGGGCCCTTCGAGCAACAGCGGCGTGCCGGAGACGAGATCGCTGATCTGCAGGATCAGCGTGGCCGAGCGGTCGGGATAGTCCTGGGTGCCTTGCGAAAAGCCGTCGAGCGCCATCATCTCGGCTGGCGTTGCAACAAACGCGAAATGCGCATCGGCCGGTGTGTTGGCCAGCGGCGCGCCGGTGTGGAAACCGAGCCAGGATTTGATGGCAGTGGAAGCCTGCAAAGCCGGATCGAGCCAGAGCGGGGTGTCGTTGTCGCAAAGCGCTAGCGCGATGGCGCCGGCGGTTGCCGATAGCGGCGCCGGCGGGCGGGCTAAGACCGGCAGCGGCTGCACGCTGCCCGGCCGCGCCATTGCGTCCATGACGGCGCGGAACACGGTCTGTGCGTTGAAGACCGGATCGGCGAAACCGCCGTCTATCGATTGCGCTGCGATGTCCATCAGTCTTCTCCGCGAACCATGGTGAAGAAATCCACCTTCGTTGCCGCCGTCTCGGCGCGGCGTTTTTCATGGGCGGTGGTCAGGGCCGACCTGAGAGGGGCAATCAGCCTGGTTTCGACCTCGTTGCGGCGGGCCGGGTCCTGCCACAATGCGTCGGCGATGGCCGCAAGCCTTGTCTTCTGCTTGTCGCGGCCAAGCGCATAGCAATGGCCGACCTGCCCGGACGGCAGCCGGACGGTGGCGCGGGTGACGGTCGCCTCGCCGACATTGAAGGGCGCGCCGCCACCGCCGATGCGGCCGCGCACGGTGACCAGGCCGGTTTCGGGGCCGCGCAGCAGTTCTGCTTCCGAAGGCAGTCCGGCCTCGTTCCAGAGCCGCACGATGTCATCGCCGCTGGATTGCGCCAGTGTTGCCATGGCGGCCTTACGCTCGGCCTGGTCGCGGGCTTCCTGTCCTCGCATGAGCAATAGTCCTTGTGGCTAAATTTGTCTATTGATATAGACAACTATACAAATTATACCCATTATCTAGCGCGAGTCCATGACGGGTGGATGACAGGGCTAAAAGACTGGGGGCAATCAATGGTCGGGCGGCTGGCAGCGGACAGCATCGAGCGACGCAGCGGCGTTTCGCTGTGGCGGCAGATCGCCGACAAGATCCTACAGGCGATCGCCATCGGCGATTTCGCCGAAAACGCAGCGCTGCCGCCGGAGGTGGCACTGGCCGAGCGCTATGGCGTCAACCGCCACACGGTGCGCAGCGCCATATCAGCCCTTGTGCAGGAAGGGGTGCTGCGGGCCGAGCAGGGGCGTGGCACCTTCGTGCGGTCGCGCAAGCGGCTGTCCTATCCGATCGGCGCGCGCACACGCTTTTCGACAGGCCTGCAAGGGCAGACGTCGGAACGGCACATCGTCCTGCTTGCCTCCTCGGTCGAGCCGGCCAGCCAGCGCGTTGCCGAGGGGCTGGGGCTCGCCAAGGGGGCCGACGTGATCCGCCTGGAAACGCGCGGCGAAGCCGATGGGCGGCCGGTGTCGCGCGCTGCCGGCTGGTTCGATGCCAGGCGCTTTGCCGGCATCGATGCCGCCATGGCCGAGACCGGTTCGATCACCGCGTCGCTGGCCCGTTTCGGCATCGACGATTATCTCAGGCAATCGACCGTGCTGTCGGCGCGCCATGCCGATGCGGCGGACCTTGCCGACCTCGACCTGCAGCCGGGCGCCATCGTGCTGGTCACGGTCGCTGTCAATGTCACGCCGGACGGCCAGCCGATCCAGTTTTCCGAGTCGCGCTTCCCGGCCGAGCGCATCGAACTCAAATTGTCAGCTCTGTAGGGAGTGCCGACCTTATACGAGACTGTGATTTATCTGACTCACGCTGATATCAGGCCAGTTCGGTCGCGCTCACCTGTCAGCGTCGGCGCATTTGAGAACCGGCTTCGATCTGCGCGGGGCGTCGTCAATTCGGACCGGGTTCACCGCCTGCCATGTTATGACCCCACCTCGATCACGGCCTTGATCAGGCCGGATTTCTCGTGCGCCCAGCGGGCGAGATCGTGCGGCGTGCCGGCCAGCGTGGTGCGGTGGGTGACGAGCTTGGCCAGCGGCACGGCGCCGTTGCGGATCGAGGCGGCGACGTGATCGAAGTCGGCGCGCAACGCGTTGCGGCTGCCGATGAGCGTCATCTCGCGTTTGTGGAATTCCGGATCGGAAAAGCTGATGTCGTCCTTGACGACGCTGACCAGCACCAATGTTCCGCCATGCGCGACATGGGCGAAGGCCGACTGCACGGACTGGGTGTTGCCGGTGGCATCGAAGACCACATCGAAACCTTCGCCTGATGTCGCCTCCTTGACCAGATCGGGCACCGCGCCGCGCGAGCCGTCGAGGGTCTGGAAGCCAAGCTCGTTCGCGGCGAAGGCGAGCCTTTCGCTGCTCATGTCGAGCAGCGTCGCATCGAGACCGGCGATGCGGGCGAAGATGGCGGTGCCGAGCCCAATCGGGCCGGCGCCGATGACCAGCGTGCGTGCGCCGGAATCGGCGCGTGCACGCCGCACGGCATGCGCGCCGATGGCCAGGAACTCGACGGCGGCGGCGTCCGCCAGCGACAGGCCATTGGTGGGATAGAGATTTTGCGCCGGCACCAGGATGCGTTCGCACATGGCGCCGTCGCGATGCACGCCGAGCACCTCGATCCTGACGCAGCAATTCGGCTTGCCGTGCCGGCAGGCGATGCACTTGCCGCAGGAAAGATAGGGGTTGATGACGACCGGTTCGCCAACGGCAAGATCGACACCTTCACCGGTCTCGACGATTGTTCCCGCCACTTCATGGCCCATGATGCGGGGATAGGCGAGGAACGGGTGCTTGCCCTCGAAGATATGGTAGTCGGTGCCGCAGATGCCGACATGGCTGACGGCCACCAGTGCCCAGCCGGCAGGTGGCGCGCCGGGCGCTGGACGGTCTTCCAGGACAAGGTCACCGGGCGAGCGGCAGACGACGGCTTTCATGCGCAATTCCAGTCTGTAGTGAAATCGCCGGCCCGGCAGTCATGTCGGGCCGGCGACCGATTTGGGTTCGGCCTACTTACCGCGACGGCGCAGCCCGTCGAAGTAGACGATGATGATGATAAGCGCGCCGGTGATGATGCGCTGCCAGAACGAGTTGACGTTGAGCAGATTGGCGCCGTTGTTGATGGTGGCCAGGATAAAGGCACCAAGCAGCGGCCCATGAACCGAGCCGACGGCACCGAACAGCGAGGTGCCGCCGATCACCGACGAAGCGATCGCCTGCAACTCCCAACCTTCGGCCTGGGTCGGGTTGCCAATGCCGATGCGGGCGGCAAGCAGCACGCCGACGAAGGCCGCGCAGAGGCCGGACAGCGTGTAGGCCATGTAGATGGTGCGCTGGACATTGACGCCGGACAGGCGCGAGGCCTCGGCGTTGGAGCCGACCGAAAACAGGTACCGGCCCCAGCGGCTGTGATGCAGGAAGATATACGCCGGAATGCCGACCAGGATCACCATCCAGAACAGGTTGGGGATGCCGATGAAGGAACTGCGCGAGAACGCGGTGAAGGTGTCGCTGTTGATGTTGATCGAATTGCCGTTGGTCATCAATAGGCCGATGCCGCGCAGCGAGGTCAGCGTCGCCAGCGTGATGATGAAGGGCGGCAGGCCCATCTTGACTATGCCGAAGCCGTGAAACATGCCGATGGCGACACCGACCAGCAATGTCACCAGAATTGCGAGCCAGATCGGGAAGCCGGCGTTGATCATCATGGCGACGACCACGGTGGCGAAGCCGACAACGGCGCCAACGGACAGGTCGATGCCGCCGGTGATGATGACGAAGGTCTGGCCGACCGCCATGATGGCGATCATCGAGCCTTGGCGCAAAAGATTGGCGATGTTGTTGCCGGAGGCGAAGCTCGGCGTCGCCACTGAAAGCACGATCCACAGCAGCACCAGCAGCGCCAAAAGCGTCAGCCCAAACAGGACGTTATAGTTGCGCTTCGGCTTTTCGACAGCAATCGCCTCGGTGCTCATATCTGTCCTCCCTGCTTTTCTTGTTTCTCGGCGAGCGCCTGCGTGAGAATGTCCTCGTGGCTGGCGGCGCGAAAACCGTGTGTCGCCACGAGTTTGCCGCGCCGGAACACATGCAGCGTGTCGGCGAGTTCGTAGACTTCCGGCAGATAGGACGAGATCAGGATGATGCCTGCGCCCTTCGACAGCAGCGCACCGAACAGACGGTAGATCTCGGCCTTGGTTCCGACATCGACGCCGACCGTCGGCTCGTCGAAGATGAACAGCTTGGCGCCGTGGGCCAGCCATTTGCCGATGACGATCTTCTGCTGGTTGCCGCCCGACAGGCTGGACGCCAGCGCGCCGCGCGTCGGTGTCTTGATGCGCAGATCGGCGATCTGGCGATCGGCCTGCGTCTTTTCCTGCGCGCTCGAAATCAGCAGGTTGTTCGAAATGCGCTTGTAGATCGGCAGGTTGAGATTGAGTCCGACCGGCAGGTTGAGGCAGAGGCCCTGGTCGCGGCGGCTTTCCGGCGCCAGCGCCATGCCGAGCTTGATCGCGTCATGCTCGGAATTGACCTGAACCCCCTTGCCTTCCCAGAGAATCTGGCCGGCCGATTTACGGTGGCGGCCGTAAAGCGTGGTGACGAACTCGCTGCGCCCGGCGCCGATCAGGCCGTAGAGCCCGACGATCTCGCCGGCGCGGACCGTCATCGACACATTTTCGAACCCCTTGCCGGAGAGGTTCGTGGCTTGGAGGATCGCCGCGCCGGGCGTAAAATGTTCCTTGTGATAGATCTGCTCGATCGAGCGATTGATCATCATCTTGACCAGCTCGGCGTCGTTGGTCTCGGTGATGTTGCGGGTGCCGACCAGCGTGCCGTCGCGCAGTACCGAGACACGGTCGGCGAGTTCGAACACCTCTTCCATACGGTGGCTGATGTAGATGATCGTCACGCCCTCGCCCTTCAGCCGACGGATCAGGGTGAAGAGCTGATCAGTCTCCTTGCGGGTGAGGTAGGCGGTAGGCTCGTCGAAGATCAGGAATTTGGTGCCGCGCACTGTGGCGCGGGCGGCGGCGATCAGCTGCTGCTGGCCGATGGTCAGGTCGCCGAGCGTGACGTGTGCCGGCAGGTCGAAGCCGAGATCGTCGATGATCTTCTGCGCTTCCTTGACCATGGCGCGTTGCTGCAGGATGCCGAAGCGGGAATTCTCCTCGCCGAGGAACATGTTGGCGGCGACGGTTAGGTGCCGGCAGAGCACGACTTCCTGGTGCACGGCGTTGATGCCGAGCGCCATGGCCTCATGCGGCGTCGCCAGAGCAGCCGGCTGGCCCTCCCAGATGACCTCTCCGGAGGTGCGCGGCATGACGCCGGTCAAAAGCTTGATGAGCGTGGATTTGCCGGCGCCGTTCTCGCCGACGATGGCGTGGATTTCGCCGGATTTGAAGGCGAGATTGACCGGCTTCAGTGCGTGGGTGCCGGGATAACGCTTCTCCAGCCCGCGCAATTCGAGGATGGTCCGCCCCGGTTCCAGCACGGGTGCCGGATGCAGTTCCTGCGCCGTCGATGTCATGACAATCCTCCCAGATTGGCCTCCCAGATCGGCCTCACGATTGGCACGCGGCGAGGCAAGGATACGCCCCGAAAACAGCCTAGCCCAGGCTTGTGGATTGCCAAGCCGTTTGTGCCGGCAGCGGAAGTCTCCGGGGCCTGCGCCCCGGAGATGATTTGAATGCGACGGCTTAGAGCTTCGGATTGAGCAGCGCGTCGATCTTCGGGTCCTTCATGTTGGCCTTGGTCACCAGATTGGCGCCGGTGTCGACATTGGCCTCGACCTTTTCCCCCTTCGAGGCGGCGAGCGCGGTCTTGATGCCGTCGTAGCCCATCCGGTAGGGATCCTGCACGACGAGAGCCGAGATGACGCCGTCATTGAGGAACTTGATCAGCTTCTCGTCACTGTCGAAGCCGACCAACCCGACCTTGCCGGAAAGGTTGTTCTCGGCAATCGCCTGTCCAACGCCCTGCGCCATGATCAGGTTGGAAGCGAAGATGCCTTTCAGATCCGGATTGGCGGTGATCAGGTCGGTCGCGATGTTGAGGCCGGTCGTGGCCTGGCCGTCGGCATATTTGTCGGCGACCAACTCGAGGCCAGGATATTTTGCCTTGAGCTGTTCCTTGAAGCCCTGGGCGCGCTGTTCGAGCGAGCCGGCGCCGGGAAGTGCGGTGATCAAGGCGACCTTGCCTTCAATCTTGCCGCCATTGGCTTCGCCGATGGCTGCGGCCAGACCGTCAGCAGCGACGCGGCCGCCCTGGACATTGTCGGTGGTCAGGAACGAGGTGAAGGCCTTGGAGTCGGCGCCGGAGTCGATGCCGATGACCTTGACCTTGGTGGCGGCCTCGTCAATCGGCTTGCCGAGCGCCTTGGCTTCGGTCGGCGCGATGACGACGGCCGCCGGATTGCCGGCGACGGCGTTCTCGAGGATCGAGATCTGGCCGTTGACGTCGGTTTCAGCCTGGGCGCCGAGCTCCGGCACATTGACGCCGAGATCCTTGCCGGCCTTGCGGGCGCCGGCCAGAACGATCTGCCAATAGAAGGACGTGGTGTCCTTGACGATGATCGGAATGGTCACGTCCGCCGCCGAAACCGGCGCCGAATGCATGACGCCGGCGAGCATCGAAGCTGCTGCCAGCGCCATGACGGCGCGGCGGTTGAGAATGCTGGTCACGAATTTCATGTGGTTCCTCCCTAAGTCGCCCGGTGAACGTCACGGAAGCTCCGTCCGGATAGGCGTGGCCCAAACAGAACTTTATCAATAAAAAACAGTTGCGATGTTTTGATAGTGCATCGAACCAGCCGATGCAAGCGGTGTTTGACGAGTCATCGCGAAGGCTGGCAGAGGCAAATCCATCGCGCTCCCTTGCCGTCGTCAAGCGCTTCCGTTTCCGTTCCGCGAATGCATGGAATATTAATTCCACATCTTCGTCAATATGGAATGTTCATTCTTTCCTGGGACCGCAAGAATGTGAGCCCTGGGCATTGTTCACTGGGTGGATGCGAATTTCACGCCAGCTCCTGCACCAGCGTATAGGGGCGATATCTGGCGTATTCCGCCTCCGGCACGTCGATGTCGAGCAGTTCGAGGTTGCGCGTCAGGTTTGCCAGCTTGGCGGTGCCGGTCAGCACGGTGGCGACCGCTGGTTCACGCAGCGGGAACTGGAACGCGGCGGCGGCCAGCGGATAACCGCCCTCGGCGGCGATCCTTTCCATCGCGCCGACGCGGTCGAGCACGTCATGGCTGGCAGGGCGGTAATCGAAATGCGCGCCCTGCACCGGCCCGGTCGCAAGGATGCCGGAGTTGAAGACGCCGCCGATGACCAAGGACGTTTGTTGCGCCCGGCACAGCGGCAGCAACTCCGGTTCGGCACTGCGATCGAGCAGGGAATAGCGGCTGGCGAGCAGGATGCAGTCGAGCGGTGCCCGGCGCATCACGTCGAGACAGATCCGCACCTCGTTGACGCCGAGCCCATAGGCGGAAATGACGCCGGATCGCTTCAGCTCTTCGAGCGCCTTGAGGCCGCCATCCATCAGATCGCGAAAGTGCAGCTTGGTCTTCTCGACGCCGTGCGTGTAAGCGCCGATATCGTGGACGAACAGGATGTCGATCTTGTTCAGGCCAAGCCGGGCATAGCTGAACTCGACCGAGCGCATGATGCCGTCATAGGAATAGTCATAGTCGAGCGCGAAGGGCAGCGGATCGACATAGGAGTGATCGGGAACATGATCATCCGGCACCGGGCGGAACAGGCGGCCGACCTTGGTGGACAACACGTAGGAATCGCGCGGCTTATAGCGCAGGAAGTCCCCGAAGCGTCGTTCCGACAGGCCGAAACCGTAGAAAGGTGCGGTGTCGAAATAGCGCAGGCCGGCTTCCCAGGCGCCTTGCAGCGTCTCCATCGCGGCTTCGCGAGGACAGGCGCGGTAGAGGCCGCCGAGCGCTGCGCCGCCAAAGCTGACCTCGGTGACCTCCAGTGCGGTGCGACCGATGCGGCGCTTGTTCATGCGAAAACCTCCCCCGTTCCCGACCATTGTCCGGCCTGGCCATCTTCAGATATCAGTGGAAACTAAAGCGTCGCACCTAGGTGCCAGGGCACGAACTCGTTGTCGCCATAGCCGAAATCCTCGCTCTTGGTCTTGCGGCCGGAAGCCGTCTCGACGATCAGTTCGAATATCTCGCGGCCCATGCCGGCGATTGTCTTTTCTCCGGAGGCGATGACGCCGCAGTTGACGTCCATGTCCTCTTCCATCTGATGGTACATGGTCGAGTTGGTGGCGACCTTGATCGACGGTGTCGGCCGGCAGCCGAAGCAGGAGCCGCGGCCGGTGGTGAAGACGATGATGTTGGCGCCGCCCGCCACCTGGCCGGTCGCCGAGACTGGGTCGTAGCCGGGGGTGTCCATGAACACCAAGCCACTGCCGGTGACCTTTTCGGCATAGCCGAAGACGCCGTTGAGCGGTGTCTGGCCGCCCTTGGCGACCGCGCCGAGCGACTTCTCCAGGATGGTGGTGAGGCCGCCGCGCTTGTTGCCGGGCGAGGGGTTGTTGTCGATCGAGGCGCCGTGCTTGGCGACGTGATCTTCCCACCACTTCACGAAGCCATCGAGCTTCTGCGCGATCTCCGGCGTTGCCGCGCGGTAGGCGAGCAGATGTTCGGCGCCGTAGATCTCCGTCGTCTCGGAGAGGATGCCGATGCCGCCGACGCCGGCCAGGATGTCGACGGCAGCACCCAGCGCCGGATTGGCTGTAATGCCCGACATGCCGTCGGAGCCGCCGCATTGCAGGCCGACGACGATCTCGCTGACCGGGATCGGCTCACGCTTCAGCTGGCCGACTTCCTCGGCAATCTCGGCCAACACGCCCATCGCCTTTTCGACCGATTTGCGCGAACCGCCTGCGTCCTGGATGTTGAAATGGCGTTTGCCGGCAGCGACGCCCTTCTGGCCATAGAGGGTGAGCTGATTGACCTCGCAGCCGAGGCCGACCATCAGCACGCCGCCGAAATTCGGGTGGCGGGCATAACCGGCAAGCGTGCGGTGCAGCACCATCATGCCGTCGCCGGTGGCGCTCATGCCGCAGCCTTGGCCGTGAACGATGGGCACGAAGCCGTCAATGCCGGGATATTTCGGCAGCAGGGTTCGGTTGGCGGTATCGGCGATCGAATGGCAGACGGTGGCCGAGCAATTGACGCTGGCGACGATGCCGATGAAGTTGCGTGTGCCGGCGCGGCCATCGGCGCGGCGATACCCCATGAAGGTGCGGGCGCGGTCCGCTTCCGTCGCGTGCTCGGCCTCGCTCGGCGGCACGACCGGCAAGCGGCCGGATTCGAAAACCAGATTATGCGAATGAACGTGCTCGCCCGCTGCAATATCCTGTGTCGCGCGGCCGATCGCCTGCGCGTATTTGATCACGGCCTCGCCGGCGGCGATCGGCTTGATCGCCACCTTGTGGCCAGGTTCGATCAGAGCGGCGGCGACGGCGCCGCCCGGCAGCACGGTGCCGATCTCGATGCGGCCGTTGGCGACGGCGACATTGTCGGCGGGGGACAGGAGGATGCAGTTGGAGGCGTTCACGGGCGGTTTCCTGGGTGATCCTGGGATGCGCGGACGGATTGACACGCGCCTGTTTAGAGATAATGTCTTTTATCGTGAAAAAACAGTTTTGCGTCAATTGTTTTTTCGCTGGGGAGTTCCGCATGTCCTTGGGTGTTCCGGACAGCGATTTCGCTTTTCAGGGTCACGGGAACGTCATATCGCGCTTCAAACCGGCCGCCGCAAGCGACGGCGTGCAACGGGTCAAGGATGTCGAAGAGCAACAACGTCTACAAGGATGCCTACAACCGCTGCCTGCGGCTGCTCGACGAAACGCGCAGCTTGCCTTCGGAGCCGGAACTGGGCACCTTGCTTGGCGTCAGCCGTACCACGGTGCGGACGATCCTTGCGCGCATGGAAGAGACCGGGCTGATCGCCTGGAACAAGCGCGCCAAGACGGTGCTGCGCGAACCGCGTCCCGATGATTTCTTCCCCGAGGAAGAAACCGACACGCTGGCCGAGATCATCGAGCGATCGTTCATGCGCAGGCTGCTCGCCGGCGGCGCCGAGGCCGGCATGCAGATCAACGAACTTGAACTGGCGCGCGAGATCGGCGTCGGCACCACCAGCGTGCGCGAATTCCTGATCCGCTTCTCCCGCTTCGGCCTGATCGAGAAGCGCCGCAACAGCCATTGGGTACTTAAGGGGTTTACGCGCGCCTTCGCGCTGGAACTGACCGAAATCCGCGAGATGTTCGAACTGCGCTCGGCGGCGGCCTTCGCCGCTCTGCCGCAGGACAGCGCGGTCTGGAGCGATCTCGAGCGTCTGGAAGACGACCATCGCCGGCTGGCAAGCGAGATCGTCACCCGTTTCAACGAATTCTCCGAGCTTGACGAGCGCTTCCACCGGCTCATCCACCGCGCATCGCGCAACCGCTTCATTGTCGATTTCTACGACGTCATCGCCATGATCTTCCACTACCACTACCAGTGGAACAAGGCGCAGGAGCGCGAACGCAACGAAGTCGCGATCGGTGAGCATCTGGCCTATATCGAGGCGCTGAAATCGCGCGACCTCGGCAAGGTCGACGCCGCTTGCCGCAAGCATCTGAAGTCAGCGCGCCAGACCTTGCTGACTTCGATCCCGGAAAGCCGGTCTACACAAAAACCTTGATATGCCGCGTTGCCGCAGCAGCGATTTGGAGATTTTCCACCCGCCGGCCTCATGCTAGGAATGTTGCGTTGCTGCGAAGAGGCAGGGCTTTGGGCGTATCGAGGAGACGATGGAGCATGTCGGTCGCGCTTGTCGCGGCCTACCTGCTGTTGCTCCAGTCGACGCTTGGCGCATTCGCCTTCGGTGCCGGTACCAATGCATCGCAACTCGATGCTTTCGGCAACGTCATCTGTACCCGAGAGGGCGCAACCCAGCTTCCCGGCGGCAACCCGCCGCCGTCTCATCTGCCTGCATGCTGCGTGCTCGGCTGCGGTATGTTTTCGCCGGCCTTTGCGCCGCCGCCCGATGCCGGCCTGGCGCTGGGTGGCCTTTCCTTTGAAACGGTCGCCTTTGTCTTCCCGGCTGCCATCCATCTCGACTTCGCGCGTGAGCGTTCGCCGTCGAACCCGCGCGCGCCGCCGCTGACGGCGTGATCACGCTTTGCCCAACGGAACCTTTCGTGGGCGTACCCATCCAAAAATCATACTGTCCGCGACCGGCAACGGCGCGACCATCACTTCATGGAGCAACCATGTCCCACTTTTTCCGCATCGCCGCGCGTCCTGTGCTCGGCAGCATTTTACGCAGCGTCGAAGGGCGTCTCGGCATTGCCGTGCTGGCTTTTGCGCTGCTGTTCGTCGGCGTCCAGACCGTGTTCGCGCATGAGTTCAAGGTCGGCGATCTCGATATCGGCCACCCCTGGTCGCGCGCAACGCCGGCGGGCGCCAAGGTCGCCGGCGGCTATTTCTCCATCACCAACAATGGCAGCGCGCCGGACCGGCTGCTGTCGATTTCCTCCGATGTTTCTGAAAAGGCCGAGATGCATGAGATGGGCGTCAAGGACGGCGTGATGACCATGCGGCCGGTTGCCGGCGGGCTGGAAATTCCGGCCGGCGGCAAGGTGGCGTTGGCCCCTGGCGGCTATCACCTGATGTTCGTCGGCCTGAAGCGGCAACCCAAGCAGGGCGAAAAGTTTTCCGCCACGCTGACCTTCGAGAAGGCCGGCTCCGTCAGCGTCGATTTCGCCGTCGAAGGCATGGGTGGTGGCGCCATGGATGATCACGCCAATTGATCCGTTAGACAAATTTTGAAGATCTGAGGGACCATCATGAACAAGTATCTTTTGGCGGCCGCGGCATTTTTCGTGCTCGGGGCAAATGCCGCTTTCGCGCATATCCGCTAGAAACCCAGGAAGCGGCCGTCGGCTCGACCTACAAGGCTGTCCTGCGCGTGCCGCATGGTTGCGACGGCAAGGCGACGACCGCCGTACGCCGTACGTGTGCAGATCCCGGAAGGGGTGATAGCGGTGAAGCCGATGCCGAAGCCAGGCTGGACGCTGCGGACCAAGAAGGGCAAGTACGACAAATCCTACCAGCTCTACGGCCAGGCGGTGACCGACGGGGTCAAGGAAGTCGACTGGAGCGACGGCAGCCTGCCGGATGAATTCTATGACGAGTTCGTCTTTCGCGGGATGCTGACGGCGGACCTCCCGATTGGCCAGAAGCTTTACTTCCCGGTGGCGCAGGAATGCGACGGCGCCGCCGACCGCTGGATTGAGATCCCGGCGGCCGGCCAGGATGAAGACGCGCTCGAAAACCCGGCGCCCGGCATCAAACTGCTGCCCAAGAAATGATCTTTCGGTCGGCGCGCTCAGACCAGCGCGCCGCTATTCTCCCTGGCGGTGACATGAGCACGACGTCCTTCCCGCAAACGGCTTCCATGACCGGCAATCGCGCCGGCCGGCTTGTCGTCGGCCTGCTGGCCATGATCGTGTTTCTTGCCATCATGGCCATGCCAAATCAGGCCTTCGCCCATGCCGCGCTGATCAAGACCGATCCGGGCGACGGCGCGGTGCTGGAACAGGGGCCGGCGCAGTTCTCGCTGACCTTCAGCGAGCCGGTCTCGCCGCTGGTGCTGACCCTGGTGCGGCCCGACGGCACGCCGGTTCCGCTGACCGCCTTCCGTCTCAGCGACCAGACGGTCGAAATCGACAATCCACGGACACTCGCGCCCGGCACGCATGTGCTGAGTTGGCGCGTCATTTCCGCCGACGGCCATCCGGTTGGTGGTGCCCTGTTGTTTTCCGTTGGCGCGCCAAGTGCGCCGCCGGCGATGTCCGAAGCCGTCGACCGGCCGTTGCGGTCAGCGATCTGGGTCGGCAAGGTCTTTCTCTACATCGGCCTTTTCCTCGGCGTCGGCGGCGCCTTCGCCCTTGCCTGGCTGGCCCGAGGTGCCCGCGCCGGACAGCGCTTCGTTGCGGCCGCAATCCTGTGCGGGTTGGTCGCGGCGCCTTTGTCGCTCGGCTTGCAGGGGCTGGACGCGCTCGGGGCGCCGCTCTCGTATCTGGCGCAGCCGGTTATCTGGCGGACCGGGCTCGACACCAGTTTCGGCTGGACGGTGCTGGTCGCACTGATCGCGCTGGGGCTCGGCATGCTGTCGCTGGCCGGCCCCCGCGCCATCGCCAAACCATTCGCGCTGGCCGGCCTGGCCGGGGTGGGTGTCGCACTTGCCGCCAGCGGCCATGCCGGTGCCGCCGAGCCGCAATGGCTGACACGGCCAATGGTGTTCCTGCACGGCGTCGGCATCGCCTTCTGGGCCGGCGCGTTGGTCCCGCTCGGTCTGGCGCTGAAGGTGCAATCGGCGGAGGCCGCGCCATTCCTGCGGCGGTTTTCTCGCCTGATCCTGCCCGTGGTGGCCGTGTTTGCCGCTGCCGGCATCGTTCTTGCGGTCATCCAGATTCAGACACCGGCGGCGCTGGTCAACACCGCCTATGGACGGCTGCTGTTGATCAAGCTCGGGCTGCTGGTCTTCCTGTTCACGCTCGCCGCCGTCAACCGATGGAAACTCACAGCGTCGGCCGAGGCCGGAGCAACGGAAGTGCGACGCAGGCTCTCCCGCTCGATCGGCGTCGAACTGGTGATCGTGCTGGCGATCTTCGGCGTTGCCGCGGGCTGGCGCTTCACGCCGCCGCCACGAGCCCTGGCGATCGCCGCGGCGCAACCGGCCTCGGTCCACGTCCATGCACTGCAAGCGATGGCCGATCTCAGCATCACGCCCGGCCATGCCGGGCCGGTTACCGCCTCGATGATCATCATGACCGGCGATTTCGGACCGCTCGACGCCAAGGAGGTGACGTTGGTGCTGTCGAAGCCCGATTCCGGCATTGAGCCGCTGAAGCGTGCGGCGACCAAGCCTGGCGACGGCAGCTGGCGTGTCGACAACCTCGTCATCCCGGTTCCCGGCCGGTGGACGGTGCGCATCGACATCCTGGTCTCGGACTTCGAGATGGTGAAGATCGAGGCACCTGTCGACATCAGACCGTAATGCTGGACTGCCAGGTAGCTCGACACGGGCACGGCCGACAATCCGGGTAACACAATTCGGCGAGGCGGTTGACGCAGGCGTCAAGGCCCGTCAATCATCGCCCGCAAATCGCGGTCTCAACAAACGATCCGAAAGCAGGGAAGAAACGATGGAAAAAGCCGAAATCGGCCTGATCGGCCTTGGCACGATGGGCTCCAGCCTGGCGCTCAACATCGCCGAGCACGGGCATCGCATCGCCGTCTTCAACCGCACCAAAGCGCGCACTGACGCTTTCGTCGAAAATGCCGGCGCGCTCAGGGATATGGTCGTGCCTTGCTTCAGCCTGGAAGAGCTTGCCGCCGCCATCCGTCCTCCGCGTCCGATCATCATCATGGTGCTGGCCGGCAAGCCGGTCGACGAACAGATCGCCGCCTTGCGCGGCGTGCTGTCGGCCAACGACATCGTCATCGACGCCGGCAACGCTAATTTCCGCGACACGATGCGGCGCTTCTCCGAGCTTTCCGGCTCGGGTCTCACCTTCATCGGCATGGGCGTGTCCGGCGGCGAGGAGGGTGCGCGCCACGGACCGTCGATCATGGTCGGCGGCACGGAGGACTCCTGGAAGCGCGTCGAGAAGGTGCTGACCGCTATTTCCGCCAAGTTCAAGGACGAACCCTGCGCGGCGTGGCTCGGCACCGACGGCGCTGGCCATTTCGTCAAGACCATCCATAACGGCATCGAATATGCCGACATGCAGATGATCGCCGAAATCTATGGCATCCTGCGCGACGGCCTCGGTATGGGGCCGAAGGACATCGGTACGGTGTTTTCCAACTGGAACAAGGGCCGGCTCAACTCTTACCTGATCGAGATCACCGCCAAGGTGCTGGCCGCCGACGATCCGAAGACCGGCAAGCCGGTGGTAGACATCATCCTCGACCGCGCCGGCCAGAAGGGCACCGGCAAATGGTCGGTCATCGAAGCCCAGCAACTCGGCATTCCGGCGACGGCGATCGAGGCGGCGGTGGCCGCGCGCGTTCTGTCGTCGATCAAGGACGAGCGGCTGGCGGCGGAAAAGGCCTATGGCAACGCCGGCGTGACAAAGATTTCCGGTGACAAAGACACCTTTCTGAAAGATTTGGAGTTGGCGCTGTTCGCCGGCAAGATCGCCGCCTACGCCCAAGGTTTTGCGGTGATGAGCGGCGCCTCCAAGGAGTTCAACTGGAACCTGCCGATGCCGACCATCGCCCGGATCTGGCGCGCCGGCTGCATCATCCGCTCGCAGATGCTCGACACCATGGCGGAAGCCTTCAGCAAGGGCGGCGCCTCGACCAATCTTCTGATGGCGCCGGCCTTTATCTCGTTGATGCAGGAGGCACACCCGTCGCTGCGGCGCATCGTGGCAAGGGCATCGGAAGCCGGGTCGCCGGTGCCGGCGCTGTCTTCGGCGCTCGCCTATTTCGACAGCTACCGCCAAGGCCGCGGCACCTCGAACCTGATCCAGGCGCAGCGCGACTTCTTCGGCGCGCATGGTTTTGAACGCATCGACGATGCGGGCGCGTTCCACGGGCCGTGGGGCAGCGGAGCGGCTGGCTAGCAAGGCCGGTTCAATAAGCCATCTAGACGAGCACTGGCGGGCTGAACGCCTGGACGTCGCCGGCGACGACAAGGCTCTGCAAAGAGCCTGGTGCGGCGCCGCCAATCAAGCCGAGCACCGAGCGGGCAAGCTCGGAGCCAGCCAGCCGGAAATTCTCGTTGACGACCAGCAACTCCCTTCGGAACAGGTGCAGCAGGTCCGACGACTGCTTCGATACGACATCGACATCGCGGCCGAGCTTGAGACCGGCATCCTCGATGCCGGCGACGATGGCCAGCGTCGCCGCGGCGGCGCTGCTGACGAAGCCGTCCGGCCTGACATCACGGCGCATCACCTGAGCCGTCCTCATCCTGATCTGCTCGATCGTATGATCGATGGAAACGGTGTTGAACGGGATTTCGCTCGCGCCGACCTCGCTCAGCGCATCGGCAAAACCGTTCAGCGTATGGCTGTAGTAGGTCAGCCCGGGCGGCGGCGACAGAAGTGCCAGCCTGCGTCGGCCCATGCTCGCCAACCGGCGCACGGCTGCACTCGCGAACGCATGGTTGTCGAAGTCATGGTAGGGGTGGACAAGGCCCATGTCGGTGCGGCCATGCGTAGCAAAGGGCATGCCGTGCTCCAGCATATAGCGGGCGCGCGGATCGTTGGGCTGGGTGCGTGAGATGATGACGCCGTCGGCCGAGCCGGTCTCGACCAGATAGCGGATCGGCTCCATCGGATCCTGCGACCGGGAATAGGGCGTGACGATCAGGTGATAGGGCGTTTCGGCGAGCACTTCCGAAACGCCGTAGATGATGTCGGAGACGAAGCTCATGATCTCGCGATCGGTATTGAGCACGAGGCTGATGACATTGGTCCTGCCGGTGCGCAGGCGCACGCCGGCGCGGTTCGGCCGGTAGCCGATCTGCTTGGCGACGAGCTGGACACGGCGCCTGGTTTCGGCGCCGATTTCCGGGGCATCCTTCAGGGCACGCGAAACCGTGGTGACGCCGAGGCCAGTCATGAAGGCAAGCGTCTTCAGCGTCGGTCGCCCCTGCGCCGACGCTTCCTCGTTCTTTTCCGTACGCCGTCTGTCCATTCGTCCCGCCCGTCAGGCGCATAGCAGCCGCAGGCCGGGTCGGCAATCGCCGCCATTGCCATACCGATATGCGTTCCAGCCCGACGAAGCCTCAATATACTGAAACGTTACAGATTGCCAATGTCGAGATGCCGGCCGCTCGTGGCGAGGTGGACGGGTCTTTTGCGAAACCCATTGGGATTCAATAAGAAATCGCCCTTGCCATCGCCTTTTGTCGGCTTTCACGCGCCATTTCGGTGTTTTGCACTGCAGCGACGATGTTGCAGTGCACATAAGGGCGGCTGTTCATACGAATTTGTTCGCAGCTCGAAAAAATCTCGAACGCGCTTCGTTCATGGGGTTGCGCAGTCCGCGCAATTCCCGTATCGAAAATCTGTAACGTTTCAGATTCTGGGAGGAACCGAAATGCGCTATAAACTTTTGACCGCTGCGCTGGCCGCGACAGCCGCACTGCAGTTCGCCGGTCCGGCGGCCGCGACGGACCTGGAAGTCACCCATTGGTGGACGTCAGGCGGTGAGGCAGCAGCGGTTGCCGAGTTCGCGAAGGCTTTCGACGCTACCGGCAATCACTGGGTCGACGGCGCCATCGCCGGCTCCGGCGGCACGGCGCGGCCGATCATGATCAGCCGCATCACCGGCGGCGATCCGATGGGGGCCACCCAGTTCAATCATGGCCGGCAGGCGGAAGAGTTGGTGCAGGCCGGCCTGATGCGCGACCTCACCGATGTCGCCACCAAGGGCAAGTGGACGGAAGTCGTGCGGCCGAAAAGCCTGCTCGACAGCTGCACCATCGACGGCAAGATTTATTGCGTGCCGGTCAACATCCACTCCTGGCAGTGGCTGTGGCTATCGAACGAGGCCTTCGAGAAGGCCGGTGTGCCATTGCCGAAGGACTGGAATGAATTCGTCGCGGCAGCACCCGCGCTGGAAAAGGCCGGCATCATCCCGCTCGCCGTCGGCGGACAGGCCTGGCAGTCCTCCGGCGCCTTCGACGTGCTCCTGGCAGCGGTCGGTGGCACGGACACCTTCCTCAAGGTCTACAAGGACAAGGACGCGACATTTGCCGCCGGGCCCGAAGTAGCCAAGGTCTTCAAGGCTGCGGACGACGCCCGCAAGATGGCGAAGAACACCAATGTGCAGGACTGGAACCAGGCGACTAACCTCGTCATCACCGGCAAGGCCGGCGGCCAGATCATGGGCGACTGGGCACAAGGTGAGTTCCAGGTTGCCGGCAAGACCGCAGGCAAGGACTATACGTGCCTGCCAGGCTTGGGGCTGAATGAAGTCATCGCCACAGGCGGCGACGCGTTCTACTTCCCGCTGCTGAAGGATGCCGACAAGTCCAAGGCGCAGGAGGTGCTGGCCGAAACGCTGCTCGATCCCAAGACGCAGGTTGCCTTCAATCTCAAGAAGGGTTCGCTGCCGGTGCGCGGCGATGTCGATCTCAATGCGGCGAACGACTGCATGAAGAAAGGCCTCGCAATCCTCGCCAAGGGCGCCGTCATCCCATGGACGGACCAGCTGCTTTCACAAGACACCCAGAAGCAGAAGGAAGATCTCTTCGCCGAATTTTTCGCCAAGCCGGACCTGACCGTGGAAGAGGCGCAGAAACGCTTCGCCGCCCTCATCGCTTCGGCGGACTGACGTTGGAGTCTACTCACCTCGCTCCCGGCCCCGACGGGCCGGGAGCGGACCGTCCTTACCCAGCCGGCTGACGAGATGAGCAAAAGCGAACGCCCCAACCCGCTGTTCCGCAACCTTAATGCGAAGATCGCCTCGATCCCGATGATCCTAACCGCGATGGTGGTTTTCGTCGGCGGCACCGTTTGGACGGTGCTCTACTCCTTCACCAATTCGAAGCTCTTGCCGCGGCTGCATTTCGTCGGGCTTGACCAATATTACCGGCTGTGGGCGACGCCGCGCTGGCTGATCTCGATCGAGAATCTGTTGATCTACGGCGCGATCTCACTGGTGTTCTCGCTAGTAATCGGCTTCCTCCTTGCCGCGCTTCTCGACCAGAAGATACGCTTCGAGGACACGTTCCGGACCATCTTCCTCTATCCCTTCGCGCTCTCGTTCATCGTCACCGGCCTTGTCTGGCAGTGGCTGCTCAACCCCGACTTCGGCATCCAGCATGTGGTGCGGGGGCTTGGCTGGGAGAGCTTCAGCTTCGACCCGCTCTACAATTCCAGCATCGTCATCTACGGCATATCGATCGCGGCACTGTGGCAAGGCACCGGGCTCATCATGTGCCTGATGCTGGCCGGACTGCGTGGCATCGACGAGGACATCTGGAAAGCCGCGCGGGTGGATGGGATACCGATGTGGAAAACCTATCTGTTCATCGTCATCCCGATGATGCGGCCGGTCTTCATCACCACGCTCGTCATCATCGCCTCCGGCATCGTGAAGGTCTATGACCTCGTCGTGGCCCAGACCAGCGGCGGCCCGGGCATCGCCTCCGAAGTGCCCGCCAAGTACGTGTATGACTATATGTTCTTCGCCCAGAACCTCGGCCAGGGTTTTGCCGCCTCGACCATGATGTTGCTTTCGGTGGTGATCGTCATCGTGCCTTGGGCCTATCTCGAATTTGGGCGGCGCAAATGAACATGGCAAACACCACCGCCGCTGAAACAAGCGTTGCCGCCGGCGCGCGCCAGGACACTATCGGCCCCTACGGCCCGAAGCCCCGCCGCATGATTTCGCGCCGTAACATCTTCCTCTACGGCACTTTGTTTGTCATGGCGGCCTACTACCTGTTGCCGCTCTATGTGATGGTCGTCACCTCGCTCAAGGGCATGCCGGAGATCCGGCTCGGCAACATCTTTTCGCCGCCACTCGAGATCACCTTCGAGCCCTGGGTCAAGGCGTGGGCGACCGCCTGCACCGGCCTCAACTGCGACGGGCTTTCGCGCGGCTTCTGGAATTCGGTGCGCATCACCGTGCCGTCGGTGCTGCTGTCGATCGCCATCGCCTCGGTGAACGGTTACGCGCTGGCCAACTGGCGCTTCAAGGGCGCTGACACGTTTTTCGTCATCCTGATCGTCGGCGCCTTCATTCCTTACCAGGTGATGATCTATCCGATCGTCATCATCCTGCGCGAGATCGGCCTTTATGGGAGTCTCAGCGGGCTGGTGATCGTCCATTCCATTTTCGGCATGCCGATCCTGACGCTGCTATTCCGCAATTATTTTGCCTCGATGCCGGAAGAGCTGTTCAGGGCGGCGCGCGTCGACGGCGCAGGCTTCTGGGGCATCTTCCTGCGGATCATGCTGCCGATGTCGCTGCCGATCTTCGTCGTGGCCATCATCCTGCAGGTGACCGGCATCTGGAACGACTTCCTGTTTGGCGTCGTCTACACCCGCCCCGATACCTATCCGATGACGGTGCAGCTCAACAACATCGTCAACTCGGTGCAAGGCGTGAAGGAGTACAATGTCAACATGGCCGCCACCATTCTTACCGGGCTTGTGCCTCTCGTCGTCTACTTCATTTCCGGCAAGCTTTTCGTGCGGGGCATCGCCGCCGGCGCGGTGAAGGGATGACGGCGATGACAGCCAACGGCACCAGCGTTTCTATCCAGGACCTGTCGCTCAATTTCGGTGTGGTGACCGTCTTGGAGACGCTCAATCTCGATGTTGCCGAGGGCGAGTTCATCGTGCTGCTCGGGCCGTCCGGCTGCGGCAAGTCGACCTTGCTCAACTGCATTGCCGGCCTGCTCGACGTTTCCGAAGGGCGCATCTTCATCAAGGGCAAGAACGTCACCTGGGAGGAGCCCAAGGACCGCGGCATCGGCATGGTCTTCCAGTCCTATGCGCTCTACCCGCAGATGACAGTGGAGAAGAACCTGTCCTTCGGCCTGCGTGTCGCCGGCACGCCGAAAGACGAGATCGCCAAGCGCATTGCACGGGCGGCCGAAATCCTGCAGATCGAGCCGCTGCTGCAGCGCAAGCCGGCGGCGCTCTCCGGCGGCCAGCGCCAGCGCGTGGCGATCGGACGGGCGCTGGTGCGCGATGTCGATGTTTTCCTGTTCGACGAGCCGCTGTCCAATCTCGATGCCAAGCTGCGCGCCGAGCTGCGCGTCGAGATCAAGCTGCTGCATCGCAAGTTGCAGAACACCATGATCTACGTCACCCACGACCAGATCGAGGCGATGACGCTGGCCGATCGTATCGCGGTGATGAAGGGCGGTGTCATCCAGCAGCTCGATGCGCCGCAGACCATCTACAACAGGCCGGTCAACCGCTTCGTCGCCGGCTTCCTCGGCTCGCCCGCGATGAATTTCATCGACGGCCGCCTTGAAAACGCTGACGGCGGTTGGCGGTTCGTGGCCGACTCACTCGAGATTCCACTTGGCACTTATGACTTTGCCGGTCCTCCAACCGTCGGCCCCGCCGTATTCGGTATCAGGCCCGAGCATGTCAGCCTGAACAGCGGCACGGGCTGGCCGTTCTCGACCGCCGCCAATGTCGAGGTGGTCGAACCGATGGGCTCCGACACGCTGGTCTGGCTGAAGCTTGCCCATCAGAATTTCAGCGTCCGGGTGACCTCGGAACGCACGCCTAACAACGATGAGGCGGTGACGGTCGGCTTCGATCCGATGCGCGCTTCGCTTTTCGACGCCGCAACCGGCAACCGCATCTAGCTCTCGACAACCATCCTTCTAGCGACAATCCCAAGCAAAACGGACAGAGACGATGAACTGGTCATTCCAACTTTACAGCGCCCGCAATTTCCAGCCCTGGGAAGGCGTGCTCGCCACGCTCGGCAAGCTCGGCTACACCCAAGTCGAAGGTTTTGGTGGCGTCTATGATGATCCCAAGGCCTTTCGCGCTGAGCTCGACAAGAACGGGCTCGCCATGCCGACGGGACATTTCTCGATCGACGCGCTCGAGAACGATTTCGACGGCGTGCGCAGAACCGCCGACGCACTCGGCATCACGCTGCTCATCTGTCCTTTCCTGATGCCCGACCAGCGGCCATCCGATGCGGCCGGCTGGCGCGGCTTCGGCGAGCGGCTGGCCAAGGTCGGCGACGCTGCGAAGAGGGCCGGCTACGGCTTTGCCTGGCACAACCATGATTTCGAGTTCAAGAAGCTCGCCGACGGCTCAGTGCCGCAGGATCACATCCTGTCCTCCGCGCCTGATATCGGCTGGGAGATTGACGTCGCCTGGGTGGTGCGCGGCGGCGATGATCCGCTGCCCTGGATCGAGAAGCACGGCAAGCGCATCAGCGCCGTCCATGTCAAGGACATGGCCAAGCCGGGCGAGGGGCTGGATGAGGATGGCTGGTCGGATGTCGGCCATGGCACCATCGACTGGGCCGGCCTGATAAAGGTGCTGCGCGCCAAGAGTGCTGCCCAATACTACGTCATGGAACAGGACAACCCCAACGACATCGAGCGCTTCGCCCGCCGCTCCATCGCAGCCGTCAAGACCTATTAGGAGCAATCAGCATGGCAAAGAAACTTGGGATCGGCGTCATCGGCTGCGGTAACATCTCGAAGGCATATTTTTCACTGGCGCCGCTGTTTCGCGGCATCGAGATGCGTGCATGCGCCGACATCAACATGGAGGCTGCCAAGGCGCGGGCGAAGGAGTTCAAGCTGCGCGCCGAGACCGTCGACGGGCTGCTGAAGGCCGACGACATCGACATCATCGTCAACCTGACCATTCCGGCGGTGCACTACGAGGTGTCGAAGCAGATTCTCGACGCCGGCAAGCACGTCTATTCGGAAAAGCCTTTCGTGCTGTCGGTCAAGGAAGGGCTCGACCTGAAGAAACGCGCCGAGGTGAAAGGCCTGCGCATCGGCTCGGCTCCCGACACGTTCCTGGGCGGTGCGCATCAGCTGGTCCGCGACCTGATCGATACCGGCAAGCTGGGCAAGATCACGAGCGGCACCTGCCACGTCATGGGCCATGGCATGGAGCACTGGCACCCCAATCCCGACTTTTTCTTCCAGCCAGGCGCGGGTCCGGTGCTCGACATCGGACCGTATTACATCACCAATCTGATCCAGCTGATCGGACCGGTAAAACAGGTTGCTGCCTTCGCGACGACGCCGGCCAAGGAACGCACGATCAGTTCAAAGCCGCGCGCTGGCGAAAAGATTCCGGTCAATACGCCGACGACCATCCACGGCCTGCTGGAGTTCGAGAACGGTGCCGTGGTGACGCTCAACACCAGCTGGGACGTCTGGGCCCACGGCCATGCGCCGATGGAGCTCTATGGTGAGGCGGGTACGGTGTTCGTGCCTGATCCGAATTTCTTCGGGGGCGACGTGCGCTTCACGGACTCGGCCAAGCCGGTCAAGAAGCTGCCGAAATGGCGGCATCCGTTCGGTGTTCCCAATGAAATGCATTCGCAAGGGATGATGGCCAATTACCGCACATCAGGCCTCGCCGACATGGCGGTGGCGATCGCGGAAGGCCGGCCGCATCGCTGCTCGATGGAACTGGCACTGCATGCCGTCGACGTCATGACCGGCCTGCTGCGTTCCGGCGAGACCGGCAAATTCGTCGCCATGCAGACGACATGCCAGCGGCCGGCGGCACTTGGCGTCAAGCAAGCCAAGGAGCTTCTGGCGAAGAAGAAATAGGCAGCATACCTCGACCCTCTCCCCGTTGCGACGGGGAGAGGGTAAGGGTGGGGGGCACAGCCGACTCGCCGCGATGCCGCGATGCCTGGCTCGCTTCCATTGAGGATTTCCCCATGCCCTACACGCCCGCCGAAAACCGCTATGAAAAAATGATCTACAATCGCTGTGGCCGTTCCGGCCTGAAGCTGCCGGCGATCTCGCTGGGGCTATGGCACAATTTCGGCAATGACACGCCGCACCGGACGAAGCAGGCGATCGCGCGCAAGGCCTTCGACCTCGGCATCACGCATTTCGACCTGGCTAACAATTACGGCCCGCCGCCCGGCTCGGCCGAGACCGCTTTCGGCGAGATACTGCGCACCGACTTCGCCGCTTACCGCGACGAGCTGATCATCTCGACCAAGGCCGGCTACGAGATGTGGGCCGGCCCTTACGGCGAATGGGGCGGGCGCAAATATGTGCTGGCCAGCCTCGACCAGAGCCTGAAGCGGATGGGGCTCGATTATGTCGACATCTTCTATTCGCATCGCTTCGACCCCGATACGCCGCTGGAAGAAACGATGGGCGCGCTCGACCATGCCGTGCGCTCGGGCAAGGCGCTCTATGCCGGTGTCTCGTCCTACAATTCGCAGCGCACGCGCGAGGCCGCCGATATCTTGAAGCAGCTTGGCACGCCTTGCGTCATCCACCAGCCGAGCTATTCGATGCTGAATCGCTGGGTGGAGGAAGACGGCCTGCTCGACACGCTCGAAGGGCTCGGCGTTGGCTCCATCGTGTTCTCGCCGCTGGCGCAAGGCATGCTGACCGACAAGTATCTCGGCGGCATCCCCGACGGCAGCCGCGCTTCCCAGGGCAAGTCGCTGAAGACTGCCTTCATCAACGACAAGACCATCGCCAATATCAAAGCGCTCGACGCCATCGCCGGCAAGCGCGGGCAGACGCTGGCGCAGATGGCGCTGGCCTGGGTGTTGCGCAAGGGCAAAGTGACATCGGCGCTGATCGGCGCCAGCCGGCCGGAGCAGGTTGAGGACTGTGTCGGCGCACTTAAGGTGCTCGACTTCAGCGATGCCGAACTCGCCGAGATCGATACCTATGCGCGCGAGTCCGACATCAATCTGTGGGCGGCTTCGGCCGAGCGCAAAGGTCCGCCGAGGAAATAGGCCCGCTCGATAAGCCGGCAAAACAAAAACGGCGGGAACTCCCGCCGTTTTTCATGTGAAGGCGAGGTAGCCGTTTTCAGGGCGTCTTCGGCTTCTGAGCCGTGCCCAGTCCCGCCTTAGGTTTTGCAGGCGCCGGAGCGGAAGTTTTCATCTTCGCCTCGATCCAGCCGGTGTAATTGGCCAGCCGGGTGTAGATGCCATAAGCGTCCTTGTGGCCGCAGGCCGCACTGCCGTCCGCCGGGCCTTCGCCCCAGCTGACGACGCCGACCTGGACCGGGCCGCCGGTGCCGGTCATGAACAGGGGGCCGCCGCTGTCGCCGTTGCAGGCATCGCGCACGCCGCTGGTGGTGCCGGCGCAGATCATGTTGCCGGTCAGCGGATCGGCCATGTCGGCGGCAATCGCATTGGCGGCCGCGTCGATGCCTTTTTCCGAATAGCGCATACGGCGGGACAAATCGCCAAGTGCTGCCTTCAGGTCATGCGCATAGATGGCCTTGATGCCGCTGTTGCAGGCAGTGTTCGGCTCCAGGTCGAGGTCGGCAACCATCAGCGTCGTCGGGAAGGTGCCATCCTGCATCTTGCCCCAACCGGTGACCGTCGTCTTGCCGGTATCGGGCGTTGAGTCATGGGTGACCTTGATGGTCGGCGCATCGGCCGGTTCGGCAAGCCGGAGCAGGCCGAGGTCGTTGTCGAGGGTCTGCTCGCTGTAGCCTTCGTTGACGATAACCTCCACCACCTTGTGGCGTTTACCCTCGCTGAGGTCGGTGGCGCCGGTCAGCACGGTGACGCTGCCGGGCGAAATCGGCCGGCCCTCGTCGTTGAGACAGTGTGCCGCCGTCAGCACCCATTGCGGTGCGATCAGGCTGCCGCCGCAGAATTGGGCATTGGCCTGCGAGGCCGGGTTCTCGTCCAGCCTGTCGGTGGTGAGCAGCGCCACCTGGAACGGATAGGCGCCCTTTTCGGCCTGGTTGCCGCCATAGACGCGGTCGGCGCCGTCGGGGTTCTCCGTGGCGGCCTTCGCTCTTGCATCGGTCACCCGCTTCATCGGCGAAACCGCCGCTTCGGGCTTGGCGGCAGCTTCGTCCGCATGGGTGGAGTTGGCGGCCGCAAGCGCGGCAGCGATGCCGAGCAACGACGCGGCGACGATCGGCTTGAACCGATGGATGATATGCACCTGAAATCCTCCTGAGAAACGTTCCCGAACGAGCCAGCCCCGGTGCGTGGTCAACGAAACAGTCCCGGCAAGCAGGCGTTGCTTCGCGGATCGCGTTCCCGCGCGGAACCCAATCAAAACCCTATAGCCCCCCACGGGCTACGTGAAAGCGATTTGTCATTCCAATGTTGTATTAATTTAGGCAATATATGTGTGCGGGTGTCTTTGGCGGGGCCTTCGATAGACCGTATGGGGTGATGAGCAGGTTCAGGCGCCGGTAACCAAACTCATTTTTCGGCTTCACCACGATCTCGACAATATTTCTATATCTTGATCCAGTCCTTGCTGACTTTTGGGAGAGTCTCACCATGATAAAACTGACAAACGCACTTATTGCGTCCGCATTGCTTTCCACTGCAATGTGGGCGGTCCCGGTTTTCGCCGCCGACCCTGGCTCCGCCAGTCCCGGCAATGGCGAAAGCATGCGGGACGTGACTGCAGGCGACTACAAGCCAGGGCGGGCAAAGCCAATCGCGCCGCCGAAGCTAACCGACGAAGACAGCCGCGCCGCGCCGCTTGCCGACGAGGCAACGGCTGTCAAATCCTACGGCATCGTCGGACGGTCCGCCGATGGCAAGGAAATCAAGATCGAGCCCAGCGAAGCGCTGCGGGACCTTATCATCAAGGAACTGAATGCTCCGGCCAATGGAAAAGACGGGGCTGAGCGGAAGACCGAGGATCCGGACCTCGGCGAAGGCGAAGCCGGCCGCCAGGTTTTCGGCGCCGACGATCGCGAGCAGGTCAAGAACACCAAGACCTATCCGTTCTCTGCAATAGGCTATCTCGAAGCCAAGTCGGCGAAGACGGGCAGCTTTGGCAGCTGTTCGGCAACGCTGATCGGTCCGCGCACGGTGCTCACCGCGGCGCACTGCCTCTACAGCCATGAGGACAAGGACTGGCTCTCCGACTATCTGTTCGTGCCGGGTCTCAATGGCAGCACCGCCGATGACGCACCGTTCGGCGCCTTCACCTTTGAAAGCGCCTATGTGCTGCAAGGCTTCATCGACAACTACCAGGGCTATTATGGTTCGGTCCTCCTGTGGGATCTCGGCATCGTCACGCTGAAGCAGGACGTCGGCACCAACCTCGGCTGGTTGGGCTACGCCAACTATGACGATCTCGGCGACTTCACCGCCAACCTCGTCGGCTATCCCGGTGACAAGCCGATGGGCACGATGTGGAAGGCAAACTGCGAAGTGCACGCCGAGAACATCGCCCCGGAATATTTCCAGTATGACTGCGATACGTTCCCGGGATCGAGCGGCAGCTCGGTCTATGCCTATGACAACAACTCCAAGCAGCGCATCATCACCGGCGTCAACGTGGCGGAAAGCCCCGACGCGAACACCGCCGTGCGCTTGAACGCTGCCAACGTCCAGTGGATCAACAGCCTGTATAAATAATCGCTGCGTATTCGCGGCGAAGACGAAGGCGGCGGGCAATCCCGCCGCCTTTTTCGTACCGATGCTTGCAGTGCTGCTTCTCTTGCACGAGGCCGACTCGCCGACTACGCTTGAACGGCCAAGGGGTTGGGCATCCAAAGGGGTTTTGGGATGGCGCGGGCAGGGGCAATGTTCGGGATCGCGGCCGCATCGATGCTGGCCGCGCTGATGTTTTCGCCGGCCTTCGCCGATACGGCCGCCGCACCCACTGATGGTGCCTGGGCGGAACGGGTGCAGATCCTCTACCGGGCAGACACCCGCTCGGTGCTGCGCAGGACGGTCCGGGTGTGGGACTTCCATCCGGAAAAGGGCCTCGACTTCGTGTGGGAGCCGGCGGCGGGCCAGGCGCCTGACCGGACGATTGGCGAAGACGGCACCATCAACGGCAAGGGCAGGCTGGCGTGGCGGGTGCGCGGCTCGGCAAGCTATGATCCCAAAACCATCTATTCCAGCTATTTCGGTGACATCAGGGAAGGCCGCCCCGACGGGCAAGGCCGGCTCGAGCTGCGTTCGGGCGAGGTTTTCGACGGGCATTGGCTTGCCGGAGAACTCAGCGGAAAGGGCATCCATGTCGACGCCGACGGCAACCGCTACGAGGGTCGGTTCGTTGCCGGCGTGCCGAATGGCGAGGGGCGGCTGCTGTCAAAGACCGGGGAGATTTTTGCCGGCTCATTCGTCGACGGGTTGAAGAACGGCAAGGGCCGCACGCGGCTGGCCGGCGGCACGGTCTACACGTCGCAATGGGCGATGGGCGAGGAGGTCGGCGGCTCGCGCCCCGACGTGCTGGCCGATGCCAGGGTCGGTGGGCTCATCAAGGCACAGACCGGCGGTGGTGACGCCGACAAGATCGAGATCGGCGTCGCGGTCGACCAGCGCATGACCCAGCAGTCCGACATGCAGTATCAGCATCTGGTGCGCGACGAAGACATCGCGATCTATCCGCAGTCCGATCAGTACAATGACAGCTGGAACGGCACCGGCCAGGTCGCCACCGGCAATGTCTATGAAGGCATGGACTGGGAGGACTCGCCGGCCTTTGCCGAAGTAGAGCTCAAGACGTCGGACCAGTCCAAGGTCAAGCTCGACAGCCTGGAGATGAAGGTCGCCGCCAGCGATGCCTATCGCAAGCCGATGCTGTCGATATCGGAGCATTTCGGCTGCGTCGGCTTCAGGCCGGATTTCTCGATCGTCAACAATGGCTGGGGCGACGCCAAGGACATGAAGATCTCGATCCAGTTCACCGCGGTCGATGATGAAGGCAATCCGACCGGTGATCCCAGCCGCAGGTTCACAAAGGACGTCGGCAGTTTCGGCGACGGCGTCGACGTGTCGGTCAAGAGCGTGCTCTCGGAAGCCGGCGTCGATACGGCCAGCCTGGAGACGGGGCGCTTTCCCTGTCCCTCGGTGGACGGTCTCAATGTCTGCCGCAGCCAGCTGACCAACAAGATCAAGTTCGGCGAGGTCGCCGATTATCTCGGCACCATGCAACAGGCGATGACGCTGAATGCGATCGGCAAGTTCGACTATTCCTGGTCGGATGACGAGGGTCATCTCTACCAGCAGAGCGAGCCGTTCCGCACCTCCATCACCATGGCGGTCCTGGAGACGCCGGAAGCGATGGCCGAATGCGGCGATGGCGGCGGCGGCACGCCGGAAGCGATGCGCTACCAGAACATCGAGTTCCCGATCGGCAAGCATGACTACACCATTGCCATGCCGGTGCGCGGCAACAAGAAGATCAGCGCCTACACGGCGCGGCTGAAGATGTGGTCGTCGATGTCGTCGATCCATAGTTTCAGCATCGCCGCGCACTTCGCCGACGGCAGCGTGCGCGAGAGCAAGCCGGTAACCTTCTTCTATTTCCGGCCGAAACAGTCGCTGTTCGAGACCAAGACCGAGCCGGCGGCATGCTATCTGCCGCGCGATATGGTCGGCTGCGGTTAGCTATTTGCGGCCCATCTCGAAATAGTTGGGCAGCGGGATGAGCCGGGTGAAGATCGTGCCCTGGGCGAAGACGCGCAGTTCCAGCAAAGAACCGGACGAGCGCTCGGCGCTCTGATCGAACAGGAAATTGCCGAGCGAATAGACCTCCGCCACATCGCCGCCGGCAAGCGGGACGATCGCCTCACTCGATACATGTGGGTGACCGCCGACGATGGCCGAGACACCGCGCAGGCGCATCTGGTCGGCAAGCATGTCTTCCCGCGCCGATGGTGCTGTCTTGTATTCGCGGCCCCAGTGGACGAAGGCGACCACTGGCCGCCCGGCATCCTCGTGCAGCAGCCGGTCGAGCAGGGCAGGGATGAGCAGGTCGGTGTTCTTCGAACCGTTGGTGTCGATGTCGGTCAGGCCGACAAGGTCGAGATCGGCAAGCGCCAGCGTCTCGCCCTGGCCGAAATGCGGGATGCCGGCGTCATCCAGGGCGCGCAGCGTCTCGGCGTAGCCTGACGGGCCGAGATCATAGGCGTGATTGTTGGCGAGGCCGACGCCGGCGACATGCAGCCTCTTCAGCATGTCGACCCCTAGATCCTCCGGCATCGCCAGCGTCATGTCGTCGATCGCTTCCGGCACGTTGGGCAGGATGACGCCTTCGAGGTTGATGATCAGCGGCCGCGATCCGGTCAGGGCCAGAACGCTGCCGACGATCCGGTCGGCAACGCCGTCACGAACAAGGATCTTCTTCATGGCGCGGCCGAAATTCACGTCGCCGGCGAGGTAATAGATCCTGTCCTTTGGCCGTGCCGGGTTGTTGAAGCCGGGGCCGAAGGCGCCGAACAGCGCAACGACATAGCTGGTGGTCCGCTCGACATAGTCCGACGTGTGTTCCTGCGAGTTTTCGTTGGCGACGACCAGCGGTTGGGCGCCGAACAGCTCGCGCTGCAGCCTCGTCTGAATATAGAGCGCGCCGACGGAATCGGCATGATCGGGCTGGTGAAGTGCTGCTATGCCGTCGAGCGACCCGGCGGCCAGCATGTTCAGCGACTGCTGGTCGAATCGTAGCGCGTCGTGCTGCGGCAGATAGTGCGAGAAGTCGGTGGATTCGACGATCAGCGTGTCCTGGTCGACGATCGGCTTCAGCGCCTCGGCCAGCCGGTCCCAGTCGCCGCGGCGTGCCTTCACCGACATTGCCACGGGCACGATTCTCGCCTCCGGGAAATAGTGATGCAGGAACGGCAGCATGGCGCGCACGCCATGCTCCTTGTCGAACAGGCACGACTCCTCGACCATATCGCCGTTCGTCTCGAGACGGCGTACGGCATCGGTGTCGGCCGCGATCGGGCCAAGCACGGTGTCGAAGCCGCGCAGCGTGGTGGCGTAGAGCTTGTGCGTCTTGTGAAAATGGTCCGGCGACAGGATGATGATCCGTTTGTAGCGGAAACCGGACGCCGCCCGGAACCCCAGCGCCACCAGGTCGGCCGCCAGCAGATGATGTGGCACGGTGATGCCGGTCAGCCGCTGGTTGGATGGTGGGACATCGGCAACGTTGGCGATGGCATCCTTGAACAAAGTGGCGTCGTCGTAGAAGGGCGGGAAGTTGTCGGTGCCGGGCGGGCAGACTATGGGGGCGGCGAAGGTGGGGAGGGGCAGGAGAGTGATGGCGAAGATCAGCAGGATGCTGGTCTGCGCCCAGGCACCCCCCTCTGTCCTACCGGACATCTCCCCCGCAAGGGGGGAGATTGGCAGCTTCTGCCTCGCGAGTTTTCTTGCAGCCCTGCAGATGAGCGTAAGCAGCCATGACAGCCGATCTCCCCCCTTGCGGGGGAGATGTCCGGCAGGACAGAGGGGGGTGCCTGGGCGCGAACCTCGCTTCCTCATGGCTCGGCGAGCACGATGTTTTCCACGCCGCCGACATAGTAGAACGGCTTCTGCTTCGACGACGTCAGCCGCACCACTTCGCGCGAAATATAGTCGGCAAGGCCGAACAGTGTCACGCCGCCGTCCGACGTCCTGGCTTTGCCGCGCAGGCCTTCGAGGATCGAATAGGTGAAGACGCCGTGGCCGAGTTCGGGCAGTTCGGCGGCGGTGTTGTTGGCGGCGGTGGCCGAGAACACGACGATGCGCGCGTCCTGCGCGTCCTTTTCCAGGCGCGGGTTGAAGGCATTGGCGGCATGGCAGGTGTCGAGCAGCATGAAGCGCATGCCCTTGGCACGCTCGACCGATTTCTGGATGTCCGACCAGTCGACAAGCGAAGAGCGTTTCCAGCGTTCGGCACCCTGTTTGCGGCCGTCGGTCGGGATGAAATAATAGTCCTCGTCGATATTGATGCCGTGGCCCGCGACGAAGATGATGGTGGTGTCGCGCTCGACCGGCCTGTCGAGGAAATCGGCGAGCTGGTCGTCGATCGTGTCGGAGTCGGGCTCCAAGATTGTGTCGGCGCTGGCGACGGCGTAGGTTTGCTTGGCCTTGTCGGGGCTCTCGTCGAGCGCTTCGCGGTTGACCAGCACCAGCGTCTCCATCGACGAGAACAGCGGTGCCGATTTCTGCGAGATCACCTTAAGGAACTCGGTGGCGTCATCGACGGGGTAGCGAAGGTCGCAGGCGCGGCCCGAACAGGCGTCGGTCAGGAACGGATATTTGTCGACGCCAATGACCGCGACATAGAGCTTGCCCTTGGCCTCGGCCTTCTCGGTCTTTCTCGCCAGCGCCGTCACGCTGCGCTCGGTCAGATAACCATATTCGTTGGTGCCGGTGACGCGGATGGTGTTCTCGCCATTCTCGACCGGTATCTCCACTATGGTGCTGTCGCCGTCCACCGAGTGGGCCGTGACATCGCCGACATTGCGGCTGTTCGACAGGATCGAAAAGCCGGCGACATCCGTTCCGGCTTCCTTGGCGCCTGATATCTCGACGGCGACATAACCGTCGCGGACCTTGCTCTGGTCTTCGGCGACGCGGATGCCGAACTCCGGCGGCTTGCGCTGCAAAAGCTTCTGCAACTCGTTGTCGACGCCGGGCCGCATCTCCTCGACCGCCTGTTTGGCGCTGCGCAGGATGATTGCCCGGCGAACCATTTCCGGGCTCCAGAGATATTTCTTCAACTGGCCGGCGCGGATAAAGCGACCTTCATGGTCGCGGCCCTCGTTGACCTGCCAGCCGATCAGCTTGTCGCCGTCGTCGGAGGAATAATAGTAGCCCTGCGGCATCCAGACGATCCATTGCGAGCCGGCAAAGAACATCGACACGATCAGCTCGTGCGTCTTCAGGTTCCACAGTTTCAGCGTCTGGTCGGCACTGCCGGTGACCAGCAGGCCGGCCTCCTCCGAGGCGACCATGGCGTTGATCTCCCCGGCATGACCGGTGAATTCGCCCGACACTTTCGCGGTCGCGGTTCTGTATTCGATCAGCGTGCCATCATTGCCGCCGGTGATCAGGCCAAGGCCCTTGTCGATCAGTGTGTAGGCTGAATGGACAAAACCGTTGGTGGCATCGTTCTCGATGCCGCCTACCATTTTGCCGCCATTGGCGATCTCCAGCACGGCATTTTCCTGTGCGTCCTTGCCTCCAGGCGCGGCGTGCAGCGACCACTGGCCATCGGCCAGCGCGGCACGGGCGAACGAGCTCGGCTCGATCAGCGGTTGCGGGCCCTCGAAGAAACGCCCGGCGGTGGGCAGGTCCAAACTATTATCCAACACGCCTTGTTCTTCAGGGCAGGAGACGCGCTCGGGGCAAGGATTCGCGTTGCCCCAGGCGATGACCTCGTTCGCCGCATCGATACCGACGGCGGTCACGGGTTCGCCCGCGCCCTGCAGCAGCGCCTTGCGTTCGCCGGTCGCGGGGTCCCAGACCTCGATGGCGTTGCGCGTGCCGCCGGCGGTCGCCACCAGCGCGCCACCGGCACTGGCAGTGCTGGCATGGACCGTGCCATCATGGCCGGTGTAGTCGAGCGTCTTTTCGCCGGTGTCGGTGTTCCAGACGATGGAGCGGTGCATGTCGGCGCAGCGGTAGCCGCAGGAGGCGATGAGCCGCGCATCCTTGGCAAAGGTCAGCGAGCCGATGAGGAAGTCCTGCGTCGGCATGGCGCGTGCCAGTGTGCCGTCGGCCGCGCGCCAGAGCTGCACCTGCCCGTCCTTGCTGCCGGTGGCAAACAGGCTGCCGTCCTGCGACACGGCCAGTGCGATGACACTGATGTCCCGCAGCGGCTCGGCTTCGTCAGGCAAGGCGATCTCCTCCCCCTTCACGACGTCCCACAGCCGGATACCGTTGTCGGTGGTCGTCGCGGCCAGACGGGTGCCACCGGCGGCGAAGGCGAGCTTGTCGATGTGCCAGGAATCGGCGTCGAGCTTCTTGTCTAGTGTCCAGCCGATCGCGGATTTGTCGTCCAGCCGCCAGAGATAGACGACGCCGTCGGCGCCACCGGCAGCCAGTGTCTTGCCATCGGGAGAGAAGGCCAGATCGTAGGTCGCGTAATCGGCGGCCTTGAGCACAGCCCTGATCTTGCCGGTGGCAAAGTCGAACAGCCTGATGTCGCCATAGGGCGGCTTGTCGCCAAGACTGGCGCCGAAATAGCCGCCGGCGGCGATCGTCTTGCCGTCGGGCGAGATCGAGACCGCGAAGATCTTGCCGTCGCTGCCATTGCCGAGATAGCCGCGGATGGTGCGCAGCGTCGCCCCGCTCTGCCAGTCCCAGATGCGGATGGTCTTGTCGTTCGATGCCGAGACGATGTCTTCGCCATCGGGTGTGAAGGCGAGATCGGTGACCTGTGCACTATGGCCGCCAGTGTCCAGGTCGAGGTGGAAATCCAGTGCGTCCTCAGCACGGGCAACCGAAGTCCCGATCAATGCTCCGCCCAGAGCCAGCCAGCGGCAGGCGCGCATGATACGGAGACTGGATTTTCCCATTGCTATTTGGCTTCGGCCGCAGGCGGCGCATTGCGCACATAGGTCTCGATCGCCGAGGCGAAAGTGGGTGAACCCGCCTTGCGCTGCTTGTCTATGTAGCCGGCAAAATAACTCCAGAAGGACACGGCGTAGTCGTGGAAATAGGCATCGGTGACTTTGCGCGAACACAGGTCGCCATCGACGCAGAAGGACAGGCGATTGAGAAAATAGACGATCCGGTCGAAATTCTCGTTGAAATCGGCGAGCGGCATGTCGCCACCACCGGCGGTCATGGCCTCGATGCCGATCCGCTGCCGGAACACCTGCTCCTCGGTAGGCGAGGGATTGGCGCTGAGCAGATTGTCATATTTGGCGTTGAGGGCCGTCAGACGATCTTTCAGGGCGCGCTGCGCCTGCTGGTAGTCCTTGTTTTCCCAAAGTTCGACCAGCGACATGGTCTGCTCGACGCGCTTCTGCTCCTGGTTGGCCAGGAACTGATAGACCGAGAACATCAAGGTGAAGATGATGGCGAGACGCACCGCCATGCCCGACCAGGCATAGGCCAGCATGCGCCAGTCGCGGTCGGTGAAGGGGTTGCTCTCCTTCTTGATCTCATGGCTGCTCGGCCACGGGAAACCTTCTGTGGTTTCCGGCAGAGGCGGTTTCGCGGGCGGCGCCTTTGCGGGCGCTGCTGTTTGCCTGGTGTTGCCCGCCGGTTTCTTCATCCGCAGCTGTCCAGTTCGATGGTGGCGGAGGGATCCAGCACGATGCCTGGCGCCTCCAGCTTCGTTTTCAGGCATTCCAGCTGCAGGCGCGAAATCATGAACTGCAAGTCGGGCTCCACCGCTCCCTTGTTCGGTGAGGGCAAAGCTTCGACGACACCGCGCGAGGCGCAGTTGCTGAGATCGACGACAATGGCACCGGCGGCGCTTTTGGCGATCTGGTCATACTGATCGAGAAAACACGTCGCCAGCTCCGAATTGGTGACGATCTGCTTGACGCACAGGCCGCAGGCCTCGTCCGCCGAAGCATTGGCGATCAGCAACAGGCCGCCGGCAAAGCCGGCCACCGTTCCACGCCAGGAAAACACAGAGTTCTTCACAGTCGATCCTATCAGTTTCATCCGGCCGTCATGCGCCAAGGCCGCGGCCGGGAATGTTCTCCTATCGCGCCGATCGCGCAAGAGCCGGCGCAACAGAGGCGTGAGGCTTTGGCGCCGGTATCCGCTCAGGCGCGCGGCACCGTCTCCATCGGGAAGATCAACACCGCGCCCTTCGGCCCACTTTTGTCGGCAAGCCGCATCACCGAGCGGGTTGCCGTCGCCATGCCGAGATCGGTCAGCATGTCGGAGAAGCTGGCGGAGCCCACACCGCGTGTCGCCGAGGCAACGCCGTCCTGCGCCAGGAAACTCAGGTCCTGCTTCTCGCTCTCGGGCGGCGCCTCGGTCAGAACCGCGATCATCCTTTCCATGCCGAAGCTGGTGTCGGTGAAGGCCAGCAGCCCCTCCTCCAGCGTGGCCTGAGGGGCGAGGCGCTCGGCAACGATGTGGGTGATCGAATAGTCGCTGCCGACATAGAGCACGTTGATGTCTACCAGAAGGTCCGAACCGTTCTTGGCCAGGACATGCACCTCGTCGCCCGGTGAAACGCGCGGCACCACGGAAGCCTGCAAGGGTTCGAGGCCGTCCTTGTCACTGCGTTTGACCTGGAACTGGACGTCGACGTCCTCGGGCTTGTAGTCGGAGGCCGCCGCCAGCCGCGAAAGCCCGGTGGCGCGGAAGATGGTGCGCAGGTTCCTGGTCGTTGCATCGACCAGTTTGTGCCGGTCATCCATGTGGATGATGATCAGAGGCGGCCTGCTGCGGTCCTTCAGGGTCACGTCGCCCGATGCCGGCAGGAACCATAGCGCCGGCTTGTCGGTCGCATCCTCGGCCGCGCCGGCAATGGCATTCTCGTGCATCACCGCGAAGCGGAGCTCAGCGCTCTTGCCGGGCTCGACCAGCTCGATGTTGAAGCCGGTCTCCTTGGCCGTCGCCAGTTCATCGAGAACCGAATTAACCAGAGCGGTTTCCTTCTCAAATCCCTTGGCGGCGGCCGGCCGCGCAACGATGAGCTTGTAGTCGACGGCGATCTCCGCCACCCGCGCATAGGCATTGGCCGGAATGTCGGCTACTTTGAGTGCCTGCTTCTTGTCGAACTCGACCGGCTTGACGCGGCTTTCCAGGTTCCTTGCCGACTGCACTTCCAAAAATCCGACCGCGTCGGAAAGCGGCGATAGCGCCGAAGGCAGGATGGCGAGCTTGCTGCCGGGAGTGAGGCGGTGCAGCAGACCGGCACCGATCGTCGCTTCGCCGTCCTTGATGACGACGGGCCACTGCATGACCGCGTCTGTCTTGTCGGTGCCGAACACACGGGCATCCAGTTCGCCCTCGAACAGCGGCGTCGGCCGGGTGCGGCTGTCGGCCGAATATTGCTGCAGCACGGCCTGACCAAGCTGGCGGTAGGTGACGTTGGGATTCTCGGCCAGCTTCGACAGGATGGTGAAGGTGAACAGGCCGAAGCGCGGGGCGTCCGTCGTGCCCTTCGGCAGCGGCATTTCCGGCGTCGTCTCCACCGTCTGTGCGGCATAGAACGCGACCAGCTTGCCCTTGGCGATCGGTTCGCCGCCGGCCGGGGTCAGGCTGAAGGCGGGCTTGCGCGCGCCGTTGTTGTCGATGCCGCGCGAGCCGGCGGCCGATGTCACCTTATCATAGGCCTTGATGGCAGCGGCCCGCTCGGCCTCGCTGCCGCCGACCAGGTCGGCGAACTCGACCTTGCGCTCCAGCTCGTCGTCGACCTCGACGGCACGTGTCGCCGTGCCGGAATGGCAGCAGTCGAACACCACCCAGACGAAGGCGCCCTTGTCGCGGATAGCGTCGAGCGCCGCGCCGATCTCGTTGTCGATCAGCGCGTTCGGCACGCCGGCATCGCGGTTGATCCATTTGTCGATGTCGACGGGCAGGAAGATCTCGTCGACCCCGTCGGTCTCGTCGCCCTTGACCATCTGCGGCTGCTGGGCGCCATGCCCGGACAGGTGCAGATAGACGAAATCGTCGCGCTGAACCTTGGCGGCGAGGTTGGCCAGTGCGGCCTTGATCGCCGCATGGGTCGGCAGGCCACTGGCGCCGGGGACATCCTTGGCGAGCAGCGTGACGTTCTCCGGCGCGAACCGCACCGGGTCGGGCACGTTCTTCAGGAGATATTCGTGGACGAGGCCGGCGTCGTTCTTCGGACCGATCAGCCAGTTCTTCTGCGGCAGAGCAGGATATTCGGTGCAGGCGACCAGCAGCGCATGGTAGGTGCGCGACGCGGCCATGGTCCGGATCGGCACCATGCCGGCCATCGTCAGCGCGGACGTGCCGACCAGCAGCGTCCGCCGCGTCAATTTGATCATGATTGCTTCCCCAAGCCCGATCGAATTTCCAAGCGCGGCAACTCTTGCCGAAGATTTTGTCAGTATTTTGAATGTTGCACCGGAGAGCAATCTGCCTGTTACCCGCTCCGGCCGACGTTCTCGATAGCCTTCCCGGCAGAGATGGTGGAAACAGTAGCAAAAATGCCGGTTCGTCGCTATCTGGAGTGACAGGGATCGTTTGTGCGCGGCAATGATGCGCGAGCGACACAAGGCGAGTTGGATCAAGGACCATGGCGGCAAGGGATGTGCTGACGAAGAACCAGCTGTGCGTGCTTGAGAAGCTTGAGGCCGCCAGCGGCCCGCTCAGCGCCTACACCTTGCTTGACCAGCTGCGCGAGCGTGGTTTCCGCGCGCCACTGCAGGTCTATCGGGCGCTCGACACGCTGGTGAAGTCCGGTTTCGTGCATCGGCTCGAAAGCATCAACTCCTTCGTCGCTTGCGTCGAGCCACACGATCACAGTCACTCGATGACCGCCTTCGCGATCTGCGACACTTGCGGGCAAGTGACCGAGATGTCCGACCACGATGTCGACCACCGGCTGGACGAATGGGTGCGCTCGACAGGCTTCGCCGCCAAGAAGGCGGTGATCGAATTTCGCGGGACGTGTGCCAAGTGCCTGGCGGAAGCGGCCTAAGACCTTATCTTCGTCATCCTAGGGCGGAGTGATCCATTCCGTTACATTTCCGACGATTGCAGCGGTGCAGAATAAATCAAATCTCCACAGCCGCAGCGCTCTGGCGTCACGGCAGGATCCTCGGGTCTGCGCCGCGTCGCTTCGCTCCTTGCTTCGCCCTAGGATGACGAAGTGGCGGAGCGTCAATGCGCCTCGTCCCAGTTGTTGGCGGCGCGGGCGTCGACATGCAGCGGCACCGACATCGATACCGCCGGCATCGCCGCGTTCTCCATGACGTGACGCACGACCGGGATCGTCGCCTCGACTTCGGCCTCGACGGTCTCGAAGATCAATTCGTCATGCACCTGCAGCAGCATGCGTGCTGAAAGACCAGCTTTTTCCAGCGCCTCCTCCATGCGGATCATGGCACGGCGGATGATGTCGGCTGCGGTGCCTTGCAGGCGGGCGTTGATCGAGGCGCGCTCGTTGAAGGCGCGCAGCGACGGGTTCGAGGATCGGATGTCCGGATAGTGGATGCGGCGGCCGAAGATCGTTTCGACAAAGCCGTGCTCGCGGGCATAGGCCTTGGTCTCTTCGATGTAGTCGCGAATGCCGGGGAAGCGCTCGAAATATTTCTTGATGTAGTTGCTTGCCTCCTCGCGCGGGATCGACAGCTGGTTGGCGAGGCCGAAGGCCGAAATGCCGTAGATGATGCCGAAATTGATCGCCTTGGCGCGGCGGCGGACTTCCGAAGGCATGCCCTCGACAGGCACGTTGAACATTTCCGACGCCGTGATGGCGTGGATATCGGCGCCATCAGCGAAGGCCTGCTTGAGCTGTGGGATCTCAGCGACATGGGCGAGCACCCGCAGCTCGATCTGGCTGTAGTCGGCCGAGACCAGCCGATGGCTCTTGTCGGTGATGAAGGCGGTCCTGATCTTGCGGCCTTCGGCGGTGCGCACCGGGATGTTCTGCAGGTTCGGGTCGGATGATGACAGGCGCCCCGTCGTTGTCGCGGCCAGCGCGTAGGAGGTGTGGACGCGCTTGGTTTCGGGGTGGATGAAGCCGGGCAGCGCATCGGTATAGGTCGATTTCAGCTTGGTCAGCTGTCGCCAGTCGACGATCTTGCGCGGCAGTTCATGTCCCTCGGCGGCAAGGTCTTCGAGAAGCTGCGCCGAGGTCGACCACTGGCCGGTCTTGGTCTTGGACCCGCCGGGCAGACCCATGCGCCCGAACAGGATGTCGCCGAGCTGTTTTGGCGAGCCGATGTTGATGCGTTCGCCGATGAGCTGATAGATTTCTTCTTCCAGCCGGGCGGCGCCCTGCGCCAGTTCGCCCGACAGCCGCGACAGGATCTGCCGATCGACAGAGATGCCGCGCTGTTCCATGCGCGCCAGCACCGGCACCAGCGGCCGTTCCAGCCGCTCATAGACCGACACCAGACCCTTGGCGGCAAGGCGCGGTTTCAGCACCAACCAGAGCCGCAGCGTCATATCGGCGTCTTCGGCGGCATGAGCGGTCGCCTTGTCGATGCCGACCTGATCGAAACCGACGGAGCTTTTGCCGGAGCCGGTCACGTCCTTGAGCGAGAGAGGGGTATGACCCAGCCATTTCTCGGCAAGCGAGTCTAGGCCGTGACCATGGGGGGTACCGGCGTCGAGCACATAGGAGATCAGCATGGTGTCGTCAAAGGGCGCGACATCGATGCCGTAACGGCTCATGACGACGAGATCGTATTTCAGGTTCTGCGCGATCTTGAGAACCGACTTGTCTTCCAGCAGCGGTTTCAGCAAGGCCAGCGCCTCGCGCAGAGGAATCTGGTTTTCAACCACGCCGCCGCCGAGCAGGTCACCGTTGCCGCTTTTGTGGGTAAAAGGAATGTAGGCGGCGCGGCCGGGCGCCGTGGCGATGGATATGCCGATCAACTCGGCTTGCATCGGATCGGCCGACGTCGCCCTGACGTCGAAAGCGGCAAGGCCGGTCCCGGTTGCCTCGGCGACCCAGGCTTTCAAGGTCGCGATATCGCGGACGCAGTGATAGGCAGATGTATCGATCTTGCGGGTGGCCGCACTCTCCAGCCTCAGCGCGGCGAGCAGGGAAGGGGTGTCGCCTTGTTTTGACGTTTCCGTCGTTGCCGCTCCGCTGGCCTGGCCAGGCTCGGCGCCGGACTCGGCTCGGGCAACAGCTGGCACTCCGGCCCCGACATCCGGGCCATGGGCATGATCGGCGCGTTCGACCGTCACCGCGACGGCCTGGACATCACCTGCCTCGGTGCCGGTCGCTTCCGCCACGCGGCGGGTGAGCGAGGTGAATTCCATGGTCTTGAGGAAGCCGATCAGTTTTGGGCCGTCCGGCGGGTGCAGCACGAAGTCATCCAGCCCCTCGGCCACCGGCACGTCGTTCATCAGCGTCACCAACTGACGCGAAACGCGCGCCTTGTCGGCGTTGGCGATGATCGATTCGCGCCTCTTGTCCTGCCTGATCTCGCCGGCGCGGGCCAGCAGCGTGTCGAGGTCGCCGAACTGCTCGAGCAGTTGTGCCGCCGTCTTCGGCCCGATGCCGGGCACCCCAGGCACATTGTCGACCGAGTCACCGGTCAGCGCCTGCAAGTCGACCATTTTCTCTGGCGGCACGCCCCATTTCTCGATGACCTCGGGAATGCCGATCTGGCGGTCCTTCATCGGGTCGTACATGCCGACCGTGTCGCCGACCAGCTGCATCAGGTCCTTGTCGGAGGAGATGATGGTGGTGTCGCCGCCGGCCTCGCAGGCGAGCCTGGCATAGGTGGCGATCAGATCGTCGGCCTCATAGCCTTCGACTTCTATGCAAGGCAGGTTGAACGCCCTGGTTGCCTGGCGGATCAAGCCGAATTGTGGGATCAGGTCTTCTGGAGGCGCCGAGCGGTTGGCCTTGTATTCCGGGTAGAGGTCGTTGCGAAAGGTTTTCGACGAATAGTCGAAAATGACGGCGAAATGCGTCGGCACAATGCCTACATCGGTGTTGCGGGCGTCGAGCACCAGCTTCCACAGCATGTTGCAGAAACCGGAAACGGCGCCGACCGGCAGGCCATCGGATTTGCGGGTCAGCGGCGGCAGCGCGTGATAGGCACGAAAGATATAGCCGGAGCCGTCGACAAGGAAGAGATGATCGCCTTTTTTCATGTCGGCAGGGATAGCGCGGCGCGGCGGCTTGGTCCATGCCAAAGGCGGCCTCAAATATCGGTTCCGGCGACACCCTGACAGACCGGCACCGACCCGCTCACGGTCATGTTACAAAAGTGTAATCTTCGTGCCCTTGAATCGCCACGTTCAAAGACACAAATACATGGCATCGGCAATTTTCGCCGAGTCCGGAGCAAGGCCCGTCCCCCGCCTATCCCGGACACCTGCGGCAGCCTATCCCCCCTCTCCGGGCTGCCGCATCGTTTCGAGTAGAAGGCCGCCGCGGTTCCCCCTCCACCACGGCGGTCTTTTTTATCTCGGACGGACGTCTGCAGCCCGTGGTCCAATGATCGCGGGCTTTTCGTTTTCCTGTCCTGCCTTTACGGTTCCGGTTCTGAATCGAAAGGCTTCACACATGTCCGCAGTTTCACCCGTTCTCGACCGTCTCGACAAGAATCTCGACCAGAGCCTCGAACGCCTGTTCGGCCTGCTCAGGATCAGGTCGATCTCCACCGATCCGGCCTATGCCGCCGACTGCCGCGAGGCGGCGGAATGGCTGGTGGCGGAGCTCAAGCTGATCGGCTTCGATGCCAGCGTTCGCGACACGCGCGGACACCCGATGGTGGTTGCGCATCACGACGGTCCGGCCGGTTCGCCGCATGTGCTGTTTTACGGCCACTACGACGTGCAGCCGGTAGACCCGATCGAATTGTGGGAAAGCGACCCGTTCGCCCCCGCGGTCAAGGAGGTCGGCCCGGATCACAAGGTGATCACCGGACGCGGCTCGGCCGACGACAAGGGCCAGCTGATGACCTTTGTCGAGGCTTGCCGCGCCTGGAAGCAGGTGCACGGCAATTTGCCCTGCCGCATCACCATCCTGTTCGAAGGCGAGGAGGAATCCGGCTCGCCGTCGCTGAAGCCGTTCCTCGAGGCCAATGCCGACGAGCTCAAGGCCGATTTCGCGCTGGTCTGCGATACCGGCATGTGGGACCGCGACACACCGTCGATCTGCGTCGGGTTGCGCGGCCTGGTCGGTGAGGAGATCACGGTAAAGGCCGCCGATCGCGACCTGCATTCCGGCCTCTATGGCGGCGCTGCCGCCAATCCGATCCGCATATTGGCCAAGGTGCTGGCCGATATCCATGACAAGGATGGCCATATTGCCATTCCCGGCTTCTATGACGGCGTCGAGGAAACGCCGTCGCAAATCCTGAAATCATGGGAAACGCTTGGCGAGACGGCCGAGACTTTCCTCGGTCCTGTCGGCCTGTCGATCCCGTCGGGGGAAAAGGGCCGCTCGGTGCTGGAATTGACCTGGGCGCGGCCGACGGCCGAGTTCAACGGCATTATCGGCGGCTACACCGGCAAGGGCTTCAAGACGGTGATCGCGGCGGAAGCCTCGGCGAAGGTGTCGTTTCGCCTCGTCCATAAACAGGACCCGAAGAAAATCCGCGACGCGTTCCAGAAATTCGTCAAGGAGCGCATCCCGGCCGACTGTTCGGTCGAATTCCACCCGCATGGCGGCTCGCCGGCAATCCAGCTTTCCTATGATTCGCCATTCCTGGCCAAGGCCAAGAATGCGCTGTCCGACGAATGGCCGAAGCCGGCGGTGACGACGGGCAGCGGCGGGTCGATCCCTGTGGTCGGCGATTTCCAGACCTATCTCGGCATGGAATCGCTGTTGGTCGGGTTCGGCCTCGACGACGACCGCATCCACTCGCCCAACGAGAAATACGAGCTCAGCTCCTTCCACAAGGGCCAGCGCTCGTGGGCGCGGATTCTCGATGCGCTGACGCGCTGAGCGGCGGGACTCTAGTTTTCCTGTTGATTTTTCAGCGGATCGCGGCGAGGACGGGTCACAAGACAAAAAGCTCTACAGCGTCCCTTGCGGGTCAAGGGACGCGCGACCGGAGAAGACAATGGCCGACATCCGTTTCCACAAGCATGATCTGCCCGATCTTTCGCATTACAATGTCGGGGCAGTGGCCATCGACACCGAGACGCTGGGGCTGAACCCGCATCGTGACCGGCTGTGCGTGGTGCAGATCTCGCCTGGCGACGGTACGGCCGATGTCATCCAGATCGCGCCGGGGCAAAAAAAAGCGCCGAACCTCGTCAGCCTGTTGAGAAACCGCGGCGTGACCAAGCTGTTCCATTACGGACGCTTCGACCTTGCGGTGCTCTACAATGCGTTCGGCGTGATGCCGGAGCCGGTGTTTTGCACCAAGATCGCCTCGCGGCTGACCCGCACCTACACCGACCGGCACGGGCTGAAGGACATATGCTTCGAGCTTCTCGGTGTCGGCCTGTCCAAGGCGCAGCAATCGTCGGACTGGGCGGTCGAAACCCTGTCGCCCGAACAGCTCGAATATGCGGCTTCCGACGTGCTCTATCTGCACCGCTTGCGCGATGTGTTGGCCGGGCGGCTGGCACGAGATGGGCGGACAAAGGAGGCCGATGCCTGCTTTCGCTTCCTGCCGACGCGTGCCAAACTCGATCTGATGGGCTGGGACGAAGAGGATATCTTCGCCCATAGCTGACCGTCGTCGCGGCGGTTTCCTTCCAATGGCCGGGTTTGGAACCGGATGCGGGCAGCCGCGTTCTGTCGGCTCAGCTTCGTCGGTTCAAAGGGGATGACATGACGGACAGAAAGCCGATAGCGACCGCGCCGACCGACGGCTCCAAGGTCTCCGTCACCTGGAAAGACAGCGACGGCGTCATCAATGAATCCATCGCGCAATATCGCGACGGTGGCTGGTGGGTCTACACAGACAGTGACACACAAAAGAAGGTCGAACCGACCAGCTGGCGACCCACTGCCAGCGACGACGACGATTAGAGCAGTTCACCGTTTCACGGAAACGGCGTGCTGCTCTAACTCCTTGTTTGACGCAATCCTCCAGGGAAAGCGCTACGCGCCTTTCCCGGGAAACCGCTTCACACTTTTCCTAGAATTGCTCTGGTGAGCGGCCGCTGGCGAGGCCGGCTGCTTTCGAATAGCCTGAAGCCGTTAATCGAGGCGATTCGGAGCCTTCCGTTCCGCCGTCGTCCTCTTGCTCGGAGGAAATCTCTATGGGTGTCGAAAGCCTGCTCGTCTTCATCATCATCGGTGCCATCGCCGGCTGGCTTGCCGGTCTCATCGTTTCCGGCTTCGGCTTCGGCCTGATCGGCAACATCATTGTCGGCATCGTCGGCGCGTTTATCGCCGGTTGGCTGTTCCCGCGGCTCGGCTTCTCCATCGGCGGCGGCATTCTCGCTTCCATCATCCACGCCACCATCGGCGCCATCATCCTGCTGGTGCTGGTCAAGGTCCTGAAACGAGCCTGAGGCTCGACAACGCAAAGAGCGCGCCATGAAACAGAATACGCTCTATCTCGTCATTGGCGCGCTCGTCGTCGTGGTTATCGCGCTCGGCATTTATGTCTACCGCGAGCAGACCAAGCCGAAGGGCGTCGAGCTCAAGATCGACGACAAGGGTATTTCGATCCAACAGAATTGAAAACGTGGATTTCGGTCCGCGATTCAGGCATTTCCGATGATATCCAGGATCGCTTACAAAGCCAGCGGAGCGGTACGGCCGGCCCTTTCGGCGATTGGGCGCACCGAGGACTTGCGCTTTTCGCCGGACAACCGGCTTCTGGCAATCGCGGGATATGCGCGCAGACGCTGCCTGATCCTGCGCATCGACGTCGAGACGGGAGTTGATGGGCCAGCAGTTACACTTCACGATTTCATGGAGTTGACGTCCGACAGCATGGGCGAAATCCATGGCCTCGATTTCGTCGATGACCGCACCCTGGCGATCGCCAATCGCGATGGGCTGGTTGCGCTGTTTGCTCTGCCACGTGAAGAACCGGCTGGCCAAAGTCGTGAGATTGCGGCCATTCGCCGGGTCAAGGGCCGGCGGTCTTCCAAACTGAATTCGCCGGGCTCGATTGCGGTCAGGCTCGAGTCGCACGGCCGGGTCACCTTGCTGGTCTGCAACAACTACACGCATCTGGTCACCCGGCACGTGGTCAACCGCTGGCTTGGCTATCGCGCCACAAGCAATCAGCCGCTTCTGAAGCGCGGTCTTGATATACCGGACGGCATTGCGCTCAGCCATGATGGCCAGTGGATCGCCGTCAGCAGCCACGGCACCAAGGATGTGAAGATCTACAGGATGTCCGCGTCGCTTGGACCGGACAGTGAGCCGGCCGGCGTCCTGCGGAACGCCGGCTATCCGCACGGCGTGCGCTTTACCGCTGACGATCGGCACATCCTCGTCGCCGACGCGGGCAGCCGGATGGTACATGTCTATGCCGGCAGCGGTGACTGGACCGGGAATCGGGCGCCAACGCGCTCGATTGCCGTCCTCGACGAGGAAACCTTTCTACGTGGCAGAGCCAGCCCGGAGGAGGGCGGGCCGAAAGGTCTCGATATCGATCGGTCCAACAACGTCGTGGCTGTGACCTGTGAAGAGCAGACGCTGGCCTTTTTCGCACTGGCGTCGCTGATCAATCCCCAGGTGCCGGCATTCGGACACGACTTAACCCGCCCTTAAATCGCCGCATCTACTCTTCAACCGGAGCGCCATAGGCATCGGGGATATCAAGCACAGCGCATGGCGTACCGCAGAGACAACCGCATCGAACCCAGTTTCGACGGACCGCCGCAGGCGCGATCCTCGGCGGGCCTTTCGGTGAATGAGGAGGATCGCGTCGTGCCGAGCAACCGCAAAGCCTCCGCCAAACGCAAGCCGACCAAAGGAAAATCATCGCGGGCCAAGCGCGGCGGAAGCCGGCGCGGCCTGTTCGGCGCGCTCGGCCGGCTGTTCTACTGGTGCTTCGTGTTCGCCATCTGGGGCGGCATCGCGGTGGCCGGCATCGTCGTCTATTACGGCGCCAAGATGCCGGCGGCGACGACCTGGTCGATCCCCGACCGCGCGCCCAACATCAAGATCGTCTCGGCCGATAGCCAATTGCTCGCCAATCGCGGCATGAGCGGCGGCGAGGCGGTCGGCTTGCATGAAATGTCGCCCTATATCCCAGAGGCGGTCATCGCCATAGAGGACCGCCGCTTCTACTCGCATTTCGGCATCGACCCGATCGGTCTGTCGCGCGCCATGGTGACCAACGTGCTTGGCGGGCATTTCTCGCAGGGCGGCTCGACGCTGACCCAGCAATTGGCCAAGAACCTGTTCCTGACGCCCGACCGCACGCTGGAGCGCAAGGTGCAGGAGGTGCTGCTGGCGCTGTGGCTGGAGCACAAGCACACCAAGGACCAGATCCTCGAAATGTACCTCAACCGGGTCTATTTCGGTTCCGGCGCCTATGGCGTCGAAGCGGCCTCGCGCCGCTATTTCGGCAAGAGCGCACGCGAGGTCACCCTGTCGGAGGCCGCATTGCTGGCCGGCCTGTTGAAGGCGCCATCGCGGTTGTCGCCGGCACGTGACCCCAGGGCCGCCGAGGAACGCTCGCAACTGGTGCTTGCCGCCATGCGCGACGAGGGCAAGATCAGCGCCAAGGAACTGACCTCGGCGATGAGCGCGCCGGCAACGCGCGCGCCATCCTACTGGACCGGCTCCGAGAACTACGTCGCCGACACCATCATGGAGGAACTGCCCGACCTGATCGGTGACGTGCGCGGCGACATCGTCGTCGACAGCACCGTCGACCTGAACCTGCAGAAGCTCGCCGAACAGTCTATACGCAGGCTGATCGACGAAAGCGGCAAGAAGCTCAACGTCAGCCAGGGCGTCCTGGTGTCCATCGACGATTCCGGCGCGGTGCGCGCCATGGTCGGCGGCTACGACTATTCGACCAGCCAGTTCGATCGCGCATCCGAAGCACGCCGCCAGCCGGGCTCGGCATTCAAGCCGTTCGTCTATATGGCAGCCCTTGAAGCCGGCCGCACACCCGACAGCGTGCGCAACGACGCGCCGATCAAGATCGGCAACTGGACGCCCGACAATTACCACGGCAAGTATTTTGGCAAGGTGACGCTGGCCACCGCATTGGCCAAATCGCTGAATTCGGTCGCCGCCCAATTGACCATGGAGGTCGGGCCGAACGCGGTTGTCGAGGCGGCGCACCGCATGGGCATCCAGTCCGACCTGCAGTCCAACACCTCGATCGCGCTCGGCACTTCGGAAGTGACGCCGCTGGAACTGACATCGGCCTATGTGCCCTTCGCCAATGGCGGCTACAAGCCGGACATCCATTTCATCCGCCGCGTGACGACCGCCGAGGGCAAGGTGCTCTACGACAGCGGTGGCGTCAGCGCGCCGCGTGTCGTCAAGCCCGAGATCGTCGGCATGATGAACTCGATGATGACCGGCACGGTCGAGATCGGCACCGCCCGGAAAGCGGCTTTCGCCTGGCCGTCCGCCGGCAAGACCGGCACCAGCCAGAATTCGCGCGACGCCTGGTTCGTCGGCTACACCGCCAACCTCACCACCGGTGTGTGGTTCGGCAACGATGACGGCAGCCCGATGAAGAAGGTCACCGGCGGCGCACTGCCGGCGCAGGCCTGGCACGAATTCATGGTCGCAGCCCACGAGGGCGTGCCGGTGCGGCCGCTGCCCGGCACCTGGAAATCGACGCCGGCCGACACCGTCGTGCCCGATGAGATACCGTCGGCAAGCAACACGCCGCCGGCGCCGGTTCCGTCCGCGTCCGTCGGTCAGCAGGCGCGGCCAACCGCGCCGGTCACCCAGACGCCGGCACCGGTCCGCGCGGTGCGTCCCGCCCAGACCGTCGATGCCGATGGCCCTTCCATGCCGGAGGACGACGGCGCCACCGCGTCGATCAAGCACCCGGTGCCGCCAGGCGACGTCGGCGGTCCGCGCAAGAAGCGGCAGACCTCGATTCTCGATCTCCTTGGCGGCTGAACCAGCCGGCTAATTCGCCCGTGGCTTGGCGCTACCCAGCTTCTTGCTGTCAAAGGTCAGTTTGTCGCTGTGAATCTTGCCGCCTCTGACGGTGAGATGCTTGGCACAGGACAGCGCGCCGGACGACCTTGTCATCAAGTCATACATGAGCAGCGCCTGGCGATCATCACCAAAGGCGGCGATAATGCGCACTCCGGTAACGTCGTGCGAAAGTTTGGTCAGGCCCTCGAGATAGGATTTCTTACCGGTCGATTGCTGCATCGGCCCATCAAAGACGACGTCGTCGGCGACAAAGGATGCTGCCTTTTCAAGGTCGTGGCTTGTCCACGCCTTGGTAAAGGCGGTGGCGATGTCGAGGGGTGCTGTCTGTGTCATGGCTCTATCCCGATTGATCGATCTGAAACCCCACGCCCCTTACCCGCAACTCTCGAACCAACGGCGAGTTGGCTTCCCGGTTCCGGCGATGAGGCGAATGGTGACATTTCGGCTCTCGCCACCTCGGCGGCGTTCGGCTACATCTGCCGGCCGGAGACCCTGAAATGACCGAACTCGACACCAGAAAGACCATCGTGCTGACCGGCGCCAGCCGCGGAATCGGCCACGCCACGGTCAAGCGTTTTTCGCGCGAGGGCTGGCGCGTCATCACCTGCTCGCGCCAGGCCTTTGCCGAGGATTGCCCGTGGCCGGCTGGGCCTGAGGACCACATCAAGGTCGACCTTGCCGATCAGGAGGATGTCGGTATTGCCGTTTCGGAAATCCGCCACCGGCTCGAGGCACATGGCGGCCAGCTGCATGCGCTGGTCAACAATGCCGGCATTTCGCCCAAGCTCAAGAACGGCAACAGCCGCATGGACTCGATCGACACGCCGATGCATGTCTGGCGCGACGTGTTCCAGGTCAATTTCTTCGCGCCGATCATGCTGGCGCGCGGGCTATTCAAGGAATTGGCGGCGGCCAAGGGCTCGATCGTCAACGTCACCTCGATCGCCGGCACCCGCGTGCATCCCTTTGCCGGAACCGCCTATGCGACATCGAAGGCCGCACTTGGCTCGCTGACGCGCGAGATGGCGCATGATTTCGGCCCGCACGGCATCCGCGTCAACGCCATCGCGCCAGGCGAGATCGACACCGCGATCCTGTCGCCGGGCACGGACAAGATCGTCGAGACGATCCCGCTGCGACGCCTTGGCACCACGGCGGAAGTCGCCGACATCATCTTCTTCCTGTGCTCGCAGCAGGCATCCTATGTGACGGGCTCGGAAATCCACATCAATGGCGGCCAGCACGTGTGAGCGGCCGGCTTCAGGCCGTGGACTGCTCATTCGGCTATGGTGAGAACAGCCTTGCCGCTGAAGCTGCGCTGTCGCAGTGCGTCCAGCGCTTGCGCGATGTCTGTCCACGGCACGGTCAAGGCCACGCGCGTTTCGAGCCGGCCAGCCGCGACCAGCGTGAGCAGCGAGGCGATGTCCTCGCCAATGCCTGGACCCGACGTGTAGTACGCAAAAGTCTGAAGCCTCGCCCCTTCATGATCAGGAACGAACTGGCGGAATCCAATGGGCGTCAGTTCGCCGCTGCTTGAACCGAACATGACGATGGTCCCGCCAGGCGCGACGCGTTCGATGGCATGGGCGAGGCTTTGGCCACCGACCGATTCGGTGATCAGCGAAAACGGCCCCCTGGCCAACTCGATCGACTCGACAACCTGCTCGGCTCCAAGACCTCGGAGATCCTCGGCATGCCGGGCGGCGGCGATCGCGGTCACCGAGGCGCCCTGCGCGCGGGCGATCTGGATCTGGAAACGACCGACCGCACCGCTTGCGCCGGTGACCAGGACCTGCTGCCCTGCCAGGTCGCCGCCATGGCGCAATGTCCGCAGCGCCGTCGTGCCCGCGACCGGAAGCGTGGCTGCGGAGACGAAGCTGACGTCATCCGGCAGCATCGCGAGGCGGTCGGTTGGAACGGCGACCCGTTCGGCCCAGCCGGCCTGGTCGACCAGAGCCGCAACCCGGGCGCCCACGGCTGGCCCGGAGCCATCGGCTGCCGCCCGTTCGACTACCCCAACGATGTCCTGGCCCGGTATCCAGCCGTTCGGACGGATGGCGAGCAGGCGCAATTCGCCGCGGTTCAACGACGTTGCGCGGACCGAGACGAGCGCTTCGTTCGAGGTAGCTTGAGGCTCGGCAACCTCCACGAGCCTCAGTCTGGTGGCACTTTCGGGAGAGATGACTAAGGCGAGCATGGGCCATACCTTCCTGCCGCGTGGTGGGCGCATAGCCTTCAGGCGGCTGCTACGCCTCGATCTTCTGGTTCGCAGGCGCCGCTGATCGAAGAACCTTTCACCAAGCTCCCCGCACTCCAGACGTGCTCACTCACAAGCGGGACCTATCGATTTTCCTCTTTGAATAATTTAGATATCCAGGCAGTTGATCGCTAAAAGCAGTCAATCATGAGACAGCCCCTTCGCTATCCCTGGCTCAATTTCGATGTGGATGAGGTTTCCGCGCCGGCCATTGCCGTGCGCGTTGACGTCACCGAGACCAGAGCGGAGGTACCCGCCCATCGGCACCGCAAGGGCCAACTCGTCTTCGCGCTCGGAGGCGGTGTCACATGCCACGTCCCCAGCGGCTTATGGATGGTGCCGCCTCATTGCGGGGTGTGGATTCCCGGCAACATGGAACACAGCAATATGGCGACGGCCAACGCTCGAATTTTCTTCGTGTACATCGAGCCTGGAGCCGCCGATCTGCCGGACCAGTGCTGCACGCTTTCGATCTCGCCGCTGCTGCGCGAACTGATCATCGAGCTGTCCGATGGTGCGCAGGACGATCAGGCGCGGGATGAGCTTTTGACCAGGACCCTGCTTACCGAGCTGCCGCGCATGCCTGTACAGCAGTTGCATCTGCCGATCTCATCCGAGCCGCGCTTGAGGCGGATCGCCGAAGCGTTGGCGCAAGATCCTGCCGACCGCAGCACCTTGTCAGAATGGGCCAACCGCGTTGCGCTGAGCGAGAGCAGTCTCGCGCGTCTCGTGGTCAAGGAGACGGGGCTGAGCTTCGGGCGCTGGCGCCAGCAATTGCACTTGATCGTAGCAATACGAGAGCTGGCCTCCGGCGCCAGCGTGCAGCAAGTCTCGGGCGATCTTGGTTATGAATCCGTCACGGCCTTCATCACCATGTTCAAGAAGGCACTCGGGAAGCCCCCGGCAAAATACCTCAGCAGTGTTCACCGATCTGGGCAAGGCTTGCCGAGATCATCAGCGCGGTGGCCAGGGGATAGCCGAAGGCAACGACGATGACGAATGCCGCCAACGACTTGCCAATGACGGCCGCCGGCCCCGATTTGAATTTCTCGATGGTATTCCGCCTCGGTCCGTCGCGATTTGCTCACAACGATCAGGCTGCCCGCAGCAGGGCCTCGATCTCGAATAGGGCGTGGTTGGTCAGTGTCTTGGGAATTTCGGCGGTCACTTTCTCCTCGACTTCCTTGTGAAGCTTCTTGCGCATTGTCCCAAGCACCATCGGTGGGGCGATAAGCACGATCTCTTTGAACTCGCCGCTATGCGCGAGCTTGTAGAGCCGGTCAGCAATCTCATCGGCGAAACGCTCCTTGCCGATGCGGTGCCAGTCCGTATCCTCGACCGCGCTGCGGTGCACCGAGGGACCATCATTGTATCGGCCCGGGCTGTCGCTGCCTTGCTCGCGGGTGGGCGGGTTGTCCTGTTCGATTTCCTGCACGACCTCGAGATTCGGATATTTGTTGTCGCCGGCATTCCTCAGGAAAAGCGCTTTCTCGCCGTCGGCCACTAAAACCCAGATGCCATGCTTCAGGTTGATTGTGCTCATGATGACAAGGCTCCTTTTTGGGCCGCTCCGGCGTCTTGTGACATGCCGCGGCCGGGTTTCGGTCTGACGCGACGGACTTTTTAGGGAACGCGTCTCGAACCGGTAATGTTCCCGCCAGCATCCCATAAGCTTGGACATTCGGGCATCCGGGCTGGGCGCTTTAATCTACTAAATTGGTAGAATTTAGAAAAAACTGTTTTGCGACATTTCCCGCCGCGCGCTAAAAGAGCTGTAAATCAAGGCCTGCGACAGGAGCTTGAATCCGCCTCACCCGCCGATGAGGAATATTTTTCTCTTGGCTGGAATGCTTTCAGAAAAGCGATTGCATCCCGACAGGGGATGCGCGAGTGCGTTCCTTCTGATCTCTCGCGCTCGCGCGTAGAACTGCAAGCCTGTTCAGGATTCTGCTCGCGCCCATGTCGAACAATGCTCCCAAACTCAACGCCTTCCCCGTCTTCATGCGAGTGGAGGGGCAAGCCGTGGCCATCGTCGGCGGCGGCGAAGAGGCGCTGGCCAAGGCGCGGCTGATCGGACAGTCGAGCGCGGTCTTGCGCATCATCGCCGAACATGCCGAGCCCGACCTCTTGGCCTTCATCGCTCAGACCGGCACCAACCATTTTGCCGCCGCTTACGACGCGTCGCAGCTCGACGGCGCGGTCATGGTGTTTGCCGCCAGCGGCGACGAGGCACTCGATCGGCGCGTGGCCGCGGACGCGCGCCGGCTGGGCATTCCGGTCAATGCCGTCGATCGGCCTGAGCTCTGCGATTTCTTCACCCCGGCGCTGGTCAACCGCGCGCCGGTCGCCATCGCCATCGGTACCGAGGGCGCCGGGCCGGTGCTTGCCCAGATGCTGCGCGGCCGCATCGACCGCATGCTGTCGCCGTCGCTCGGGCCGCTGGCAACGCTTGCCGCTTCGTTTCGCGGGACTGCCGAGAAGCTGCTGCCGAGAGGCAATGCCCGGCGCCGCTTCTGGAATGATTTCTTCACGGGTGCTCCTGCCCGCGCGGCTGAAGCCGGCCAGCTTTCGCAGGCGCATGACGCCACCGTCGATCTTCTGCGTTCGAACACGCCGGCTCGCGGCCACATCGCGCTGGTCGGCGCCGGTCCGGGCGCCGAGGATCTTCTGACCCTCCGCGCCCATCGTCTGCTGATGGAGGCCGATGTCATCGTCCATGACGCGCTGGTGCCGGAGGCGGTCGTTGCCATGGGTCGCCGCGATGCCGAACGCCTGCCGGTCGGAAAACGCAAGGGCTGCCACACCAAGAGCCAGGCGCAGATCAATGCGCTGCTGGTCGAACTTGGCCGTGAAGGCAAGCGTGTCGTGCGGCTGAAGTCGGGCGATCCGCTGGTGTTCGGCCGGGCTGGCGAAGAGATGGCGGCGCTGCGTGATGCCGGCATCGCCTACGAGGTGGTTCCGGGCGTCACTGCGGCCTTCGCCGCTGCCGCCGATTTCGAACTGCCGCTGACGTTGCGCGGGGTTTCTTCGTCGATGGTGTTCACCACCGGCCACGACCTCAAGGGCAATTCGCTGCCCGACTGGGCCAAGCTCGCTATTTCGGGCGCCACCGTCGCCGTCTATATGGGCCGCTCGGTGGCGGCCGAGATTGCCGGCCGGCTGATCGAGGCCGGGCTATCGCCGGATACGGCGGTGGCCGTCGTCGAGAATGCCAGCCTTGCCAACCGCCGCCGCTTCCACGGCACGCTTGCCGACCTGCCGTCGCTGGAAGAGCGCGCCGATCTTTCCGGTCCGGTCATGACCATCATCGGCGATGCGGTTGCCGGCGCCAACTTTGAACGGTCCGAGCCGCTCGCGGCACTCAGGCATGAAGGTGCGTCCAGTTCGGTCGCCGAAGGAGTTCAGTCATGAAGATTCTGACCGCCAACCGCCTGACCGACGGCATTGCCGTCTGGTACGCCGATGGCGGCTGGGCCGAGACGGTGGACCATGCCGATCTCGCACATGACAAGGCGGCCGAGGATCGCCTCGAGGCGATCGGTGCCAAGGCCTATGCCGTCAACGAAGTGGTCGACGTCAATTTGATCGATGCCGATGTCGTCAACGGCGTCGTTGAGCCGGTGCGGTTGCGCGAGAAGATCCGCGCTGCCGGCCCGACCATCCGCAACGATCTCGGCAAGCAGGCTGCCAAGCAGGCGATTTGGGCAGCTTAACAAGACACCAGGCATGGGCGGACGCGCCCTGAAAGACGAAGCATGTACCGTTACGATGAGTTCGACCACGATTTTGTCCAGGCCCGTGTCGCCGAGTTCAGCGACCAGGTCCAGCGTCGCCTTGCCGGCGAGATCACCGAGGACCAGTTCCGGCCGCTCAGGCTGATGAACGGCGTCTATCTTCAGCTGCACGCCTACATGCTGCGCATCGCAGTGCCCTATGGCACGCTGAACGGCAAGCAGTTGCGCATGCTGGGTCACATCGCCCGCAAATACGACAAGGGCTACGGCCATTTCACCACGCGCCAGAACATTCAGTTCAACTGGCCGGCGCTGTCGGATATTCCGGCGATCCTGGCCGATCTGGCAAGCGTAGAGATGCATGCGATCCAGACCAGCGGCAATTGCATCCGCAACGTCACCGCCGATCATTTCGCCGGTGCCGCCGCCGATGAGGTCGCCGATCCGCGACCCTATGCAGAAATCCTGCGCCAGTGGTCGTCGGTGCATCCGGAATTCTCCTTCCTGCCGCGCAAATTCAAGATCGCGGTGACGGGTGCCGAGCGCGACCGCGCTGCTATCCAGACCCACGATATCGGCCTGCACCTGAAGAAGAACGCCGCCGGCGAACTCGGCTTTGCCGTCTATATCGGCGGCGGTCAGGGCCGCACGCCGATGGTGGCCCGCAAGATCCGCGACTTCCTGCCGGAAGCCGACCTTCTGTCCTACTGCACGGCGATCCTGCGCGTTTACAACCTCTATGGCCGCCGCGACAACAAGTACAAGGCCCGCATCAAGATCCTCGTCCACGAGACCGGCGTCGAGGAAATCACCCGCCAGGTCGAGGCCGAATGGCAGGAGTTGAAGGATGCCGAGCTGAAGCTGCCGGAAGCCGATATCCGCGCCATCGAGGCCTATTTCGCACCGCCGGAGCTTGCCGAGCGGCCAGAAGGCGACCAGGCGGTCAAGCTGGCGCGCCTGGATTCCAAGGGGTTCTCGGAGTGGCTCGACCAGAATGTCGTGACGCATCGCCACCCGGACTACGCGGCGGTGACGATCTCGCTCAAGGGCATTGGCGAGGTGCCCGGCGACGCTTCGGACAGCCAGATGGAAGCGGTCGCCGACATCGCCGAGACATATGCTTTCGACGAGCTTCGTGTCAGCCATGAGCAGAACCTGATCCTGCCGCATGTGGCGCGCGCCGATCTCAAGGCGGTCTATGACGCGCTGGTCGGCATCGGCCTGGCGACGGCCAATTCCAACCTGATATCGGACATCATCGCTTGCCCTGGCCTCGACTATTGCGCGCTGGCCACGGCGCGCTCGATCCCGATCGCGCAGGAAATCTCGCGCCGCTTCGCCTCGCTGGAGCGTCAGCGCGAGATCGGCGAACTGAAGCTGAAGATCTCCGGCTGCATCAATGCCTGCGGCCATCACCATGTCGGCCACATCGGCATCCTCGGCGTCGAGAAGAAGGGCTCCGAACTCTATCAGGTGACGCTGGGCGGCTCGGCCGACGAGAACACTTCTGTCGGCGAGATCATCGGCCGCGGCTTCTCGTCGGAAGAGATCACCGATGCCATAGAGCAGATCGTCGAGACCTATCTCGGCCTTCGGCTCGACCCACAAGAGAAATTCATCGACGCCTACCGCCGAGTCGGTCCCGCGCCGTTCAAGGAGGCGCTCTATGCTGGCGAAGCCAAGGCCGCTTGATCGTATTGCCGACGTCGATGACGGCATCGCCGCCAAGGCGGCGGGGCTCGATGCGCTTTACGGTCATCTGAACCCGCTCGAGATCATCGAACGCTCGGCCCGCGAACTGTTCCTCGACGAGATATCCGCAGTGTCGTCGTTCGGCGCGGATTCGGCCGTGCTGCTGCATATGATCTCCAAGATCGACCGAACGCTGCCGGTCATCTTCCTCGACACCGGCAAGCATTTCGAGGAGACGCTCGGCTATCGCGACGCGCTTGCCGCCGATTTCGGGCTGACCAATATAAGGGTGATCAAGCCCGAGGAGGCGGCGCTCGAACGGATCGATCCGACGGGCAATCTGCATCAGAGCAATACCGACGCCTGCTGCGACGTGCGCAAGGTCGAGCCGCTGGCGCGTGGCGTTGCACCTTTCCGCGCCTGGTTCACCGGCCGCAAGCGCTTCCAGGCCTCGACACGGGCAGCACTTCCAGTGTTCGAAGCGGTGGGCCCGCGCATCCGTATCAACCCGCTGGCGCACTGGACGACATCGGATCAGGCGGACTATATGCGCGCGCATGCGCTGCGCGAAAATCCGCTGGTCGCCTATGGCTATCTGTCGATCGGCTGCTTCCCGTGCACGCAGCCGGTGCAGCCGGGCGAGGACGCGCGCAGCGGCCGCTGGGCCGGCCACGCCAAGACCGAGTGCGGCATTCACCTGTCGGGACTGGAGAAGTCGCTGACCGACGCATCACTTTAGGGTATGTTGATATTCAGGTAAGGCCGGCCTGCAAACGGCGGTTTCCTGCGCTTTCGGTGGTCACGTATTTCAAGGACGCTCCGATCCGGTTCTCGGAAGCCACCATTTTCGGCGCGGCCTGATTGAATCTCAACGCACCCTCGGCTTCTTTGAGTTTTTAGGAATTTTTAATGACCGAACCGACGACACCGGAGATCCGGCTCTGGACCCCTGAGGGTTTTCGCGAGGATGAGTGGGCCCATGCCGAAAGCGCCGAGGCGCTTTCCGGAAACGGCCGCTTCATCCTGCCGTTGCAGGCGTTCCTCGATCTCGATCCGGAGGTGCGCCGCTCGGCGAAGGAACGCCTCGGCGTCGTGCTGCAGCCGGGCGATCAACTCGAGAAGATCGCCGACCTGCTCGACCAGCTCTCGCTGGTGGCGCTGGCCTTCCCGGCCTTCAGCGATGGCCGCTCCTTCTCCAAGGGTGAGTTGCTGCGCAGCCGCTACGATTTCGAAGGTACGGTGCGCGCCACCGGGCAGGTTCTGGTCGACCAGTTGCCGCATATGCTGCGGCTTGGCTTCGACGAGTTCGAGATTTCTAACCCCGTGCTGTTGAAGCGGCTGGAGGAGGGACGTACCGGCGGGTTGGGGCTCTATTCCCAGCCGGCCGCCGTATCGGAGCCCAAGGGGCCGAAATATTCCTGGCGGCGCGTTCGCGACAGCTGACGCGGCGGTAATTTCCGACATCTTTACATCGGCTCTGATCGGGCCTTCTCCGGGACTATCCGTACGGATAGAAATTCTGGTCGAACCAATAGTGCCGTTTTCGCTTCCTGCGAACGGTACTGCGGCGATGCTGATCACGATCCACATCGACTGGTCTTACCAATTGTGCGATTTACGCTTTCCCTTTTGCCATCCTGCTCTTAGGATAGGTCCATTATTTCGTGACCCGAAATAAATATAGCCACAAGGGAGGAACCGGGAATGGCTGGCAAGAAGATACTGATGCTCGTTGGCGAGTTCAGCGAGGAATATGAGATTTTCGTCTTTGAGCAGGCCATGCATGCGGTTGGACACACGGTCCATGTCGTCTGTCCAGACAAGAAGGCGGGCGATATATTGAAAACATCGCTACACGACTTCGAAGGTCACCAGACCTATACCGAGAAGCCCGGCCACGATTATATCCTCAACAAGACGTTCTCCGAGGTGGACCCAGCCGGATACGATGCCGTCTATGCGGCGGGCGGGCGTGGCCCGGAATACATCCGCATCGACAAGCGCGTGCAGGCCCTGGTGCGGCATTTCCACGAGGCCGGGAAGCCGATCTTCACCATCTGCCATGGCGTGCAGATCCTGATCGCTGTCGACGGGGTGGTGCGGGGCCGGGAAGTCGCCGCGCTGCATTATTGCGAGCCTGAGGTGACGCTCGCTGGCGGTATCTATATCGATGTCGCGCCGACCGGCGCCCATGTCGACGGCAATCTCGTTTCGGCCAAGGGCTGGCCGGGCCTGTCCAATTTCATCCGCGAATGCTTGAAGGTGCTGGGCACGGAGATCCGCCATGGCGAGATCCTGATGCGCGACGAGCGCCAGGCGGCCTGATCCGGGATTTTTTAAGGCCGCCGAGCCTGTAGCGCGACGGCCTTTCTATTTTCCTGTTTTGACGCAATTCTCTAAAGCGCGTCGCGTTTGAACGGATTCAGGCGACGCGCTTTAGGTCTTTGTTTTTATGCATGTCGTTCTCCCAAAATCGAGGTCACTTTTTGGCGACATGCATTAGGGAAAGCGCTGCGCGCTTTCCTGGGAAAACCGTTTCACACTTTTCCTGGAATTGCTTAGGCGGCCGCCCACGCCTCGCGGAAAGACACCAGTTTCCGGCGATTCTCGTCCCACAGCGCCAGTTTGACGCATCGCAGGCTTTCGAGCAGCGTGACGCGACCGATGGTGCGCAGTTCCGGATAGTCCCGCAGAACTTCCTGCAGCCGGTAGCACGGAACCCTGGCCGAGAGGTGGTGGACGTGATGGACGCCGATATTGCCGGTGAGCCAGTTCAGTACCGGCGGCAGGTCGTAGTAGGAGGAGCCATGCAGGGCGGCGTGCTGGAATTCCCAGTCGGCGTCCTTCGCCCATTCCGTTTCCTCGAACTGATGCTGGACGTAGAACAGCCAGATGCCCGCCGAACCGGCGAGGATGACGATCGGCAGATGGACCACCAGGAACGCGCCAGGGCCGACGAACCAGATGAGGATGGCTGCCGCAATCGCGATGCCAAGATTGGTGGTCATCGACGACACCCAGGGCGTCAGGCCGCCCCGCATCATGCCGACGGGCAGCCTTTGCTCGAAGATAAACAGCCAGATCGGCCCGAGCCCGAACATCACCAGCGGGTGGCGATAGAGACGATAGGCAAGGCGGCCTCGCCATGACATCCGCCGGTATTCGGCAACGGTCAGCGTCCTGATGTCGCCCATGCCGCGTTCGTCAAGATTGCCGGCGCTGGCATGATGCGTCGCGTGAGCGCGCCGCCAGCAGTCGTAGGGTGTCAGCGTCAGGATGCCGAGCCCGCGGCCGATCCAGTCGTCCGCATAGCGATTGGCAAAGAAGGAGCCGTGACCGCAATCGTGCTGGATCATGAAGATGCGCACCAGAAACCCGGCCGCGGGAAGGATCAGGATCAGTCCCCACCAATGGCCATAGGCATAGGACGCCGAGGACAGTCCCCAGAGCACGGCAAACGGAATGAGTGTGATGGCGAGTTCGACGGCGCTGCGCCGCCTGTCAGGCTTCTTGTAGCGCGCCAGAATTTTCAGCCAGGCGCGCTTGCTGTTGGCGACCGCCTCAGGGGAAATCATGTTCATCACGAAGCATAGGCGGGGTGTCCCGCCACCGCAAGCAAAGATCACGCAAAATTACTGCGCGTAATTGTCGCGTGGCCTGTGGGTCGAGCCAACCGCACTTCACCCGTTTGATGGTTTTCCCCCGGAGCGGCGGGCTTTCAAGATCATTCGGGAACCCGAGGGTTGCCGCCAAGATTGGTCGTTCTCTACCGCCGGCGCCAGCCGACGTCACTCTTCTCCGCTCCGTCGAGGCGGTCGAGCAGTTTTCTGAATCGGTCAGGAATGTCGGCTTCCGTGCGGAAGGCGGGTAAGGTGCGCATAAAGCGGGTGACCGCCTCCGCGCCGAGCTGGCGTCTGACCTCGGTGGCCAGCCGTTCTGCCTTTTCGGTCCTTTTGCGGGTCATCATCTCAAAATCCTGTGTCGGCTTCGAAACTTCTCCAGCAAGGGAATGGTTCCCGCATCACGCCTTTGTGGCAAGCAAAGCCGCCGGTTAGGGTAAAATTTGAATTAAAATCGAAATGCCTGCCGTCGTTGTCCGGCGTTGGTCGACAGCCTTCACAATCGCTTACCCCTTGATTTTTGGCCGCCAAACCTCGATATCGGGCTCAAAATCCACATCATTCGAGATTGACGGGAAACGGCGATGAGCGACCAGGCAAAAGACGAACGCGCGCCCGATGAAGTCGAGGCGACCGAGGCCAATGCCGAGCGCACGGAAGGCAGCGTCAACGGCGACTATGAAGCCCTTGTGCGGCTGCTGAAGGAAAATGAAGAATTGAAGGACCGCGCGCTGCGCGTGGCGGCCGAAATGGAGAACCTGCGTCGCCGCACGGCGCGCGACATGCACGACGCGCGTACCTACGCGGTCGCGAATTTCGCTCGCGACATGCTGTCGGTGTCGGACAATCTGCGCCGTGCGCTGGATGCGATTCCGGCCGAGGCCAAGGCGTCGGGTGACGCCGGCTTCAAGGCGTTGATCGAAGGCGTCGACTTGACCGAGCGCGCCATGCTGTCGGCGCTGGAACGGCACGGGGTCAAGAAGCTCGCGCCTGAAGGCGAGAAGTTCGATCCCAATTTCCATCAGGCGATGTTCGAAGTGCCCAATCCAGATGTTCCGGCCAACACGGTGGTCCAGGTCGTGCAGCCGGGCTATTCGATCGGCGATCGGGTGCTGCGACCGGCCATGGTCGGCGTCGCCAAGGGCGGCCCGAAGCTAGCCGCCGCTGAAGCGCCGGTCGAGCCGGGGCCGGTGAACGAACAGGCCGAGAAGGATGCGTGAGGTAGGGAATAGGGAATAGGCAGTAGGCAGTAGGCAATAGGGAAACTGGGGCAGTCGTATCAATCGAGCGGCTTCGTGCTATTCATACTGCCTAATTCCTAATTCCTACTGCCTCACGCCCATGAACCTCATCGCGCTTCTCGACTATGCCGGTGTCGCCGTCTTCGCCGCGACCGGGGCGCTTGCGGCTTCGCGCAAGCAACTCGACATTATCGGTTTCCTGTTCCTGGCCAGCGTCACCGGAATAGGCGGCGGCACGCTTCGCGACGTCATCCTCAACCTGCCAGTTTTCTGGGTCGCCAACTCCAGCTATGTGCTGATCTGCGCCGTGGTTGCGGTGCTGGTCTTCTTCAGCGCGCATCGTGTCGAATCGCGCTGGAAATGGCTGCTCTGGCTTGACGCCATCGGGCTCGCCGCCTTTTCGGTGATGGGCGCCGCCAAGGGACTGGCGATTACCGGTTCGCCTGTCGTCTCCGTCATCACCGGCGTGCTCACCGCCACTTTCGGCGGCATTCTGCGCGATCTCCTGGCCGGCGAGCCATCGGTTCTGCTCAGGCCCGAAATCTACGTCACGGCAGCCCTTGCGGGTGCCGGCCTCTATACACTTGGCGATCTTGCCGGACTGCCGCCGCTCGCCTCGGACCTCGCCGGTTTTGCGGCGGCGTTCCTTGTGCGTGGCGGCGCACTCAAATTCGGCTGGTCGTTTCCGTCCTACAAAAGCCGACCCGGCCGGCGGCCGGAAGATATTCCGTGAGAGAAGTGAATGGTGAATGGTGAATAGTGAATGGCAATTAGAACGGGGTGTAACTCCCACCATTCACCATTCACCATTCACCATTCACCACTTTACGCAGCGAAGCGTTGAGCTTCCCCGCCATAATAATTGACGTAGCGGGCGCCGATTTCCTTGACCGGCATGACGACGAAGACGTCGACCGTCGAGAATTCGCGGTCGATGACGCAGCCATCGCCGATGCGCGCGCCAACGCGCAGATAACCCTTGACCAAGGGCGGCATCGCCGCGATCGCCGCCTTGGTGTTGACCGCCTCGATCGGCATCAGGTCCATCGAGCAGTAACGCCCGGACACCGCGCGCACATCCCAGGCCGAATTCGTCCGGCAGTGGTGGGCGAGGTAGGTGAGTGCCTCGGCATGCGCCGCCGGCACCGTGCCGTGGAAGGAAGCGCAACCGGTCATCACACCGATTTCGTAGTGGTTGATGTAAGCCCAGATGCCTTGCCACAGCGCCTCGATGGTGCGCTTCGAGCGGTATTCCGGCAAAACGCAGGAGCGGCCCAGTTCGAGAAAGCGCTGGCCGGGGTGACGGGCGATGAGCTTGGTCAGCTCGAATTCACCTTCGGAATAGAACCCTCCGGCCGTGGCCGCGATTTCTTGCCGCAGCAACCGATAGGTGCCGACGATGCGGCGATGTTCGGGGCCGGAAAGCGTCGTGTCCAAAACCAGCAGATGGTCGCAGAGCGGGTCGAAGCGGTCGGCATCACGGCGGTCGTGGGCCTGGAACAGATCCTTCCTGGCGCCAAGTTCGTCGTAGAACACCCGGTAGCGCACTTCCTGCGCGGCCGCGATCTCGGCCTCGTTGCGAGCGAGCCGCACTTCAAGATTGCCTATACGGCCCAGTGCCGCGCCCTTTATGACGGAATCGACTTTACATCCGGCAAGCAAGGCGCTGCTGGCGTTCGGCCGAGTGTCACATTCCGGCATAACTGTATGCACGAGTGATTCTCCTTCGAGCCATCCCTCTTGGCACGGGGATACGGTGTAGGTGCAACAGGATTGTGACAGTACCGTGATACGACGTCGTGGGCAATACTTCGTCGGCTGGCGAATAGGATCAACCGGCTCCTTTACGTGAGCGCGCGGCCTGAAATGGGCGGGTGGAAAACTCAGGCCGCGACGACCTGTCCCTCGACGGCATTGACCAGCGCCTCGGGGTCGAGCGGCTTGGTGACAAAGCCGCTGGCGCCATGAGCCAACACCGCATGGCGGGTCTTTTCCTGGCTGTCGGCCGACAGCACCATGATCGGCACCGGCGGCACGGCGGTTTCTTCCTCATGGCGGCGGATGGCGGCAATCGCGTCCAGTCCGTCCATGACCGGCATGTGCAAATCCATCAAAATCACGTCGAAGCGGTGGTTGTGCCCGGCGCCGGTGACAGCCTCGACGGCGGCCTTGCCGTTGCCGACCACCTTGACGCGATGCCCGGCCTTCAGCAGCGTGGCGCGGGCCAGCATGGCATTGATGTCATTGTCCTCGGCGATCAGCACCGACAGGCCGCGCTGGCGGTTGCCGACGGCGCGAAGCGCCGGCGCGCCACGCTTTTCCGGCTGCGGCTGGACGAGGCTGGGAGCATGGCTGCTCAACAGCACACGCAGAAGCGTTCCGCCACGTACCGGCCTGGCCAGGAAGGTTGCGTAGCCGCCGGCGCGGAACTCGCCAAGCATGCCGCGATCGGTCGGCGCGATCAGCGTGATGGCCTCGCAGTCGGAAAAACCGCTCTGGCGCAGGCGCTTGAGCAACCTGCCGTCGCTTTCTTCCATGGCCGCATCGATCAGAAGCGCATCACAGCCAGCGGCGAAGGGCGCGGCCTGCGCGGCGGTGGTGGCGATGTCGACCGTGCCGCCATTGGCGCGGATGGTGCGGGCGATGGCGTCGGCCTCGACGGCGTTTTTCGACAGGATCACCGCGCGTCTGCCAGAGAGTGCGTTCTGCCGGCCCTGCGGCGCTTCTGTGGCCGCTATCGCCGGGATCTCGAAGACGAACTCGGATCCCTGGCCGAGCCGGCTGGATACCGAGATCGTGCCGCCCATGGCGGCCACCAGGCGTTTGGAGATGGCAAGGCCGAGGCCGGCCCCGCCATGCGTACGCGTCGACGTGCCGTCGGCTTGCTCGAACTCCTCGAAAATACGGTCCAGGTCCTCATCATGCAGGCCCGAACCGGTATCGGCGATGGTGAAGCATATGCGGTCGGTGGTTTCGGTGCGCGCTCGCGCAATGCTCACCAGCACGCCGCCGCTGTCGGTGAACTTGATGGCGTTGCCGATAAGGTTGAGCAGCACCTGCCTGACCTTGCCCGGATCGGCGGTGATCAATTGCGGCACGTCGGGTTCGACATGGCAGCCCAGCCCGATATCCTTGGCGAAGGCGCGCGCGGCCAGCAATTCGACGATGTTGTCGGCGATCTCGCGCACCGACATCGGCTGCGGCTCCGGGTCGAAGCGCCCGGCTTCGATCTTGGAGTAGTCGAGCAGATCCTCGATCAGGGCAAGCAATGCGCTGGCCGAGGTTGAGACGGCGCCGACATAGGTCTGCTGTTCCGGCGACAGGCTGGTGTCGGCCAGTAGCCTGGCCATGCCCATGATGCCGTTCATCGGCGTGCGAATTTCATGGCTGACGGTGGCGAGGAAACGCGATTTGGCCTGGCTGGCGTACTCGGCTCGTTCGCGTGCGGTGATCAGCGAGGATTCGGCGCGTTTGCGGGCGGTGATGTCGCGGGCGATGGCGCGATGCGAAACGGCGCCGCTGTCCTTGTCACGCACCGACAGTTCGATCCACGAGAACCAACGCGGGCCGCTAGGCGTATTGATGGCGACATCGGTGGAACTCAGGCATTCATGGTCGGAAAAGGCGGCATCGGGAACGATGCCGACCTCGATGCCAAGTTCCGCCAGGGTCTTGCCGGCAAGGTCGCGCTGATCGGTTTCGACGAGATCGGCGAAAACCTTGTTGGCATAGACGATGTAGCCGTCGCGGTTGCGGTGAATGACGAGGTCGCCGAGCGCATCGATCAGGCCGCGAAAGCGCTCATCGCTCTCCTGCATTTCCCACATGCGATCGGCTAGCGTCTCGATCTCGGCGCGGCTGCGGGCAGTGGTTTCGTCAAGAAGGGCCGCGGTGCGGTGCTCGCTCCGCATGGCGCGCAGATGCATGGCAAGGCCGGCAAGGCCGGTTGCCAGCAATGCGATGCTGATGAAGACCGGTGCCCCGGTCAGGTGCGCCAGGCCTGCCAGCACGATGATGGCGACGAAGGCCAGGAACGGAAGCCCTTCGCGCCTGGCGGGCTCGGGCTCGGGCACCAATGGCGGCGCGGCGACAAAGCGCCGCGCCGACGTGGCGTGCACGTCGTGGCCAGTGTCCGCCCTTTGGCTTCCCGATTCCGCGATCATGCGAAATCCTTGCCAGACAGAGATTATGGAAAATTGCGGCGGATCGTTCGAATTTTAGCGGATGGGCGCTTTTGCCGTGGCCGCAACGGATTTGCCATCGTGCGCGGCAATTCCGCCCGCCTTCTCCGGCAGTCGAGCGGGTTCACATGTCCACGACGACGCGGCCGCGTATCTTGCCGTCGACGATGTCGCGCGCGGCATCGATGATGCCGTCGAATCCGATGGTCCTGGACAGGCTGGCGAGCTTCTTCAGATCGAGGTCGGTGCCGATACGCCGCCATGCTTCGAGGCGGACCGCCTTCGGCGCCATCACCGAATCGATGCCGAGCAGCGACACACCACGCAGGATGAAGGGAGCGACGCTGGCCGGCAGGTCCATGCCGCCGGCCAGGCCGCAGGCGGCGACCGCGCCGCCATAGGATGTCATCGACAGCACATTGGCCAGCGTGTGGCTGCCGACGGCGTCGACGCCACCGGCCCAGCGCTCCTTGGCCAGCGGCTTGGCCGGCTGGGCAAGCTCGTCGCGCGATATCACTTCGGCGGCGCCAAGGTTGATCAAATAGGGGCTTTCGGCGTTGCGACCGGTGGAAGCAATGACATGGTAGCCGAGGCTGGACAGGATCGAGACCGCGACCGAGCCGACGCCGCCGGCCGCCCCCGTCACCACCACCGGGCCGCGATCGGGCAGGATGCCGTGCCGCTCCAGCGCCATGACGCAGAGCATGGCGGTGTAGCCGGCGGTGCCGACGGCCATCGCGTCATGCGGGCTGATGCCTTGCGGCAGAGGCACCAGCCAGTCGCCCTTGACACGGGCGCGGCCGGCATAGGCACCGAAATGGGTTTCGCCGACGCCCCAGCCGTTCAGGATGACCTTGTCTCCGGCGCGCCAGTCGGAATGGGAGGACGAGATGACGGTGCCGGCGAAATCGATGCCCGGCACCAGCGGCCAGCGGCGGATCACCGGCGCCTTGCCTGTGATCGCCAGGCCATCCTTGTAGTTCACCGTCGTTGCCTCGACCGCGATGGTGACATCGCCTTCCATCAGGTCGGCTTCGGTGAGATCGGTCACGGCTACCGCCTGCTTTTTCTCGGCGTCGCGCGAAACGAGGATGGCTTTGAAGGTTTCTGGCATCTCTTTCTCCTCTTTCTCCGCGATCTGTTTGGCGACATGAACTGTGCGGCGCCGGCCGCACGGGGTCAATCTTTGGAAGGCTTGGCGTTTGAAGACCTGGGCTCGCGCCGCCAGCCGAACAGTTCGTCCAAGACGACCAATGCCGCGCCCACAGAGATGAAGGCGTCGGCAAGATTGAAGACGGCGAAGGACCAGACCGGCGTGTGGAAGAGGATGTAGTCGATGACATGGCCGTAGACGGCGCGGTCGATCAGATTGCCGAGCGCGCCGCCGACGATCAGCGCAAAGCCGGCGCGGGCAAGGATCTGGGACGGCGCTATCCGCGTCGCCAGGAACAGCACGAACGCAACGACCGCAAGCGAAATGACGATCAGCCCGGTGTCGCCGAAGGACGAGAACATCGAGAAGGCGATGCCGGTGTTGTAGGTGCGAAACAGCGCCAGGAAGGGCACCAGATCAAGCTTCTCCTGAAAGGCGAGACCGGTCTCGACCAAGTGTTTTATCCACTGGTCGAGCGCTATGGCCGCGACGACGAGCAACGCGTAGGGAGACCATGATCTCACGGGTGGGCAACCTTCATTGCTGGTCCACGATTGGTTCGAGCTTCAGCACGCCGCGCCGGATCTCGAACAGCATGATGCCGGTCGCAACGGCCAGGTTGAGCGAATCGGCGCGGCCCGCTTGCGGAATCCTGAGCAGCCTGTCGCAACTCGCGGCCAGGCTTTCGGGCAGCCCCTGCTGCTCGTTGCCCATCATCAGCAGCACGGGCCCGCGGGAAAAATCGACCGAGCGGTAGTCGACGGCGCCTTTCAGGTGGGTGCCGGCGACGAGGCCTGAGAAGCCACCTCGCCAAGCGAGGAAAGCTTCGGTGGTTGCCTTGGCCACCGGCACGGCAAAGATCGAACCCATGGTGGCGCGCACCGTCTCCACGGAAAAAGGATCTGTGGTGTCGCCGACCAGGATGACGCCCTTGGCTCCGACGGCATCGACGGTACGGATGACGGTGCCGAGATTGCCGGGATCGCGCACCCGGTCGAGCGCCACCCAGACATCGCCATCGTCGGCGCGGACATCCTTCAGGGCCAGGAATTTTTGCGAAAAGACGCCGACCACCATTTGCGGATTGTCGCGGCGGGTGATGGCGACGAGCACCTTTTCCGACACTTCGAGCACCATGCCGCCGGCGGCAACCGTGCGTGCGGCGACCTTCTCCACCGCCGCGTTGCCACGCCCGGCCTTGGCGAAAACCAATGTCCTGATCTGCCAGCCGAGATCGAGCGCATCGATGACCAGCTTCAGTCCCTCGGCCATGAAGGCGTTCTGCTGGTCGCGGAATTTCTTCTGGGCGAGCGCCTTGATGTCCTTGACCAGCGGATTGGCGAGGCTGGTGACTTCCTTCACCTGCCCAGGTGCGCCTGCGTGCCGCTCGTTCATTCAGGCCACCCAACGCGAAAACAGCGAGGTCGAAAGCGCCCGGCTGGCGGACTTTTCGCGGATGATCAGCTCACCCGATTCGACCTTGCCGCCCATGCCGGCAAAGGTGTCGCGCATCAAGGCATGGATGGCGAAGAAGGAGGCGCGGATCGAATAGGCGGTCAGCACCACGGCGAGCGGTTTCGGCGTCAGGATGGCGCGGCAAAGGTCGGTCAGATCAGGCAGGTCCTCGAACAATTGCCAGACTTCGCCCTTGGGGCCACGGCCATAGGCCGGCGGGTCGAACAGGATGATGTCGTAGCGGCTGCCGCGGCGCTCCTCGCGCTCGGCGAACTTCACCGCATCGTCGACGATCCAGCGGATCGGCTTGCTGCCAAGGCCGGCCATCTCCTGGTTCTCGCGGGCCCAGCCGATCGCCTTCTTCGAGGCATCGACATGGGTGACCTCGGCGCCGGCGCGGGCCGCGACCAGCGAGGCGAGGCCGGTATAGCCAAACAGGTTCAGCACCTTGACCGGTCGCTTCGCCGCGGCGATCAGAACGGCCATGTGATCCCAGTGGGAGGCCTGCTCGGGAAAGACGCCGACATGGCGAAACGAGGTGAAACGGCCGAGATAGTCGATGCCGTCATGCTTCATCGGCCAGGTCTCGCCGAGCGGCACCTTAGGGAAACGCCAGCGGCCGATGCCTTCCTCGTCGGTGTCACCGGTAAAGACGGCGTCGGCGCGCTCCCAGTCTTTTGCCGGCAAGGCCTTTTGCCAGATTGCCTGGCCTTCGGGCCGCACGATCCGGTAGGGGCCGTATTGTTCGAGTTTCTGGCCGGCGCCGCTGTCGAGCAGCGCATAATCGGCATTCGGCGCCACTTCGAGGATCACGGGAAGATGCTCGATGGGCAGGTCGCCGTCGCGGCGGGCAAGGACGCGTGGCGCGGATTTCGGCTCGGAACGGCTGTCCGGCTTCGCCTCCTGCCGCTCGCGCGGCTGCGCTTCCGGTCTGGCAGGAACCTGGCCGGTACGCGGACGTGACACGTCCGCCGCACCCTTCGTGGACGGATGCGGACGGTTGTCGCGGCGTTTGTCGCGAAAAGACTTCAAGCGGGGGCAACTCCGAGCGGCGTGGCCGCTTTTGACATAGGGCAACCGGCTTCGCAACCAAGTCCGACTCGCCGGCCTTGCCGGTTTATGTCGGCCGGCGATGGACCAATGTCAAAGAAACGGGCAAATCTGCTGGATGTCCCGCTCCGAACGCCTGCTCGACCTGATCCAGACGCTGCGTCGGCACCGCCGGCCGGTGAGCGGGCAGGCTCTGGCCGATGAGCTCGGGATTTCGATCCGCACGCTCTACCGCGACATCGCGACGCTGCAGGGCCAGGGCGCGCCGATCGAGGGTGAGGCGGGGTTGGGCTATGTGCTCAAGCCCGGCTTCATGCTGCCGCCGCTGATGTTCAGCGACGAGGAGATCGAGGCCATCGTGCTTGGCTCGCGCTGGGTCGCCAAGCAGCCGGACCAGCGTCTCTCGGCCGCCGCCGCCAACGCGCTGGCCAAGATCGCCGCCGTGCTGCCGGACGATCTGCGCGAGGATCTCGACGCGAGCACGCTGCTGGTCGGGCCGCCCGCCGCGGCCATCGAGGGCATCGATCTCGGTTTGGTGCGGCAGGCCATCCGCAACGAGCGCAAGCTCGGCTTTCTCTACCGTGACGCGGGCGGCGCCGCGTCCGAGCGCGTGGTCTGGCCGTTCGCGCTCGGCTTCTTCGACAAGGTGCGGGTGGTGGTGGCGTGGTGCGAGATGCGCCAGGATTTCCGGCATTTTCGCGCCGATCGCATCGCCGAGCTCAAGGCCACCGATGCGCGCTATCCGCGCCGACGCCAGGCGCTGCTGAAGGAATGGCGGGCGACGTTCGACAAGCCGCGCGGTTCGTGACGGCTACTGCCAGAATCTGACAGTAGCCTATCCTATGTTCGCCAGGTCGAAACGCTGAACCTTGGAGAGCAAGACATGGCCACCCCGAATTTCGTTATCCTCTATGTCGACCAGCCGCGGCGGAGCGGCGCCTTCTACAGTGCGCTGTTCGGTCGCGAACCGGTCGAAAGCTCACCGACCTTCGTGCTGTTCGTTCTGGATGCTGGTTTCAAGCTCGGCCTCTGGTCGCGCCACACGGTCGAGCCGGCAGCCGCCGCGGCAGGTGGCGGCGCCGAAATCGTCTTTGCGCTGGATACGCCCGATGCGGTCGATGCCGCCCATGCCGACTGGTCCGGGCGCGGGATGACAATCCTGCAGACGCCGACCGACATGGATTTCGGCCGCACCTTCGTCGCGCTCGATCCCGATAATCATCGCCTGCGCGTCTACTGGCTGTCCGATGGGGAACAGGCCAATGGGGAACAGAAATGAGTGCGTACTGGATCGCGGTAGCCTCGGCCGAACATGTCCGGCGCGGCCGGCAGAGCGGCTTCATGCAGGTCAACCACGGCAAGGCAGCACCGCTGCGCCGCGTCAGGCCCGGCGATGGCATCATCTATTATTCGCCGACCACCATTTTGGGCGAGAAAGATGGCCTGCAGGCCTTCACGGCCATCGGCACGGTGCGGGCAGGCGAACCCTATCAGGGTGATATGGGCGGCGGCTTCACGCCATTCCGTCGCGATGTCGAATGGGCGAAGGCCGAGGAAATCCCGATCAAGCCGTTGCTCGACAGGCTGGATTTCACGGCCGGCAAGCCGAACTGGGGCTATCAGCTTCGCTTTGGCCTCTTCGAAATCGGGGATCACGATTTTCGTGTCATCGCCGAGGCAATGGGCGCCAAAATGCCTATACCGGTGAACTAGGTCTTGAGCGCGTTATAGACCGCAATGCCGGCGGCAAGATCCTCGAGCGCGGCGCCGACCGACTTGAACAGCGTGATCTCACCGGCGCTTTCGCGGCCCTTCTTTTGGCCACGCGCCAATTCGTGCAGATCGGCGACGATGGCTTCCGGCTTCAGGACGCCGGAGGCCAGCGGCTGGACGATGTCGCCGGCTTCCTTGGTGGCGCCGGCGCGGGTGTCGACATAGACGCGGGCGATCGCGATCGCGTCGTCATCGCTTTCGCGCATCGTGGGCGTAAAGCCGCCGACCAGGTCGACATGGGTTCCCGGCCGCAACAAGGCGCCCTTGATCAATGGTGTCGTCGTGATCGTCGCCGAGGAGACGATGTCGGCCTGCCCAAGCTCGGCATCGAGGTCGGTCGCGGCGCTGGCCGCGAAGCCTTCGGCACGCAGATCGGCCGCGACCTTCTCGGCATTGGCCGGGGTGCGGTTCCAGATGCGGATGGACTTGATCGGCCGTACGGCTGAGTGCGCCTTGGCGAGGAACGGCGACAGCGCGCCGGCGCCGACCACCAGCAGCCGCGAGGCATCGTCGCGGGCGAGATAGGAAGCTGCCAGCGCCGAAGCGCAGGCGGTGCGCCACTGGGTCAGGCGCTGGCCGTCGATCAAGGCTTCGGGTTCACCGGTGGCGCCATTGAGCAGGAGGTAGAGCCCCATCACCGCGGGCTTGCCGATGGCGTTGTTGTCGGGCGAGACAGTGACGATCTTGACGCCGACGTGACCACCGGCCGATGTGCCTGCCGCGTTGAGATCGGTCCAGGCCGGCATCAAGAGCAGGGTGGAGGCCGCGCCATCGGGCCGCTCGATCGTATGATGGTGCCTGACCGGCTGCACCGCGCCGTCGCGAAACGCCGTGCGCAGCGTCTCGACCAGTCCGGGAAAGGTCAGCGCATGGTCGACCTCTGGGGCCGAAATGGTCAGCATGAAAAACTCCGTGGGGACAAAACTGCCGACGGGCGGTTCAAGCGGTCGGCTTCGGCAATGCAGACCCCTGGGCAGACCCTTGGGCCGATCCTTGGACCGGGCCTTGCGGTGCTGGGGGCGCGCGGCTGACCGCCTGGCGCAGGTTCTCGGCCTCGACGCCGCGCTGGCGCGCCAGCTTGCGGTAGCGGCCCTGCTTGACCCAGGTTGCCAGGCTGCCGACGATCATGCCGATGGCGAGCGCCAGGAACAGGAAGATGAACAGCGGCAAAGTCAGCGTCAGCTTAGGATTGCCGGGGTTGAACGGATCCAGCGTGAAGGCGACCAATTCGCGGTTGGCAACGGCGAGTGCGATCAGGATAATCGCCAAGGGCACGAAGATCACGATGAGCATGAAGCGATTGAACATGATGTTTTCCGTCGGAAGCTGGCCTCTCCGAGAGGCCGTCTGGCGCTGACGCCCGCGCCTACTTGCCGCCGTTCAGCCTTTCACGCAGTTCCTTGCCGGTCTTGAAGAACGGCACCCATTTCTCCTCGACCTCGACGGATTCGCCGGTGCGCGGATTGCGGCCGGTGCGGGCGGGACGGTTTTTCACCGAAAAAGCGCCGAAACCGCGCAGTTCGACCCGGTTGCCTTCGGCAAGGGCGTCGGTGATTTCATCGAAGATCGCGCCGACGATGTTTTCGACGTCGCGCAGGAAAAGATGCGGATTGCGCGTCGCAATAATCTGCACAAGTTCGGACTTGATCATGAGACGGATCCCCGTGAAAGCAGTGCGGTCAAAATTATGAGGATGATTTTATTTGCTTTTTTCACTTGCCCCAAACGCATCTCAAGGGTGCCAGACGGAAACGAGACCGTCAAGAAACAAGCGGTCGGCGCCGAGATCATGGATTATGTCGCCGCTGGAGGCCGGCAGGCCGAGCGCGCTGCCGATCGTTTGCGCCATCGCCTTGGAGAACAGGAAGCCGCCGCGCCGTTCAGTGTCCTTCCATTCGACGACCTCGAGTTTGGCATCGACGCCCTTGGTCGCCAGCCAGTTGACGGCTTCGGTCTCGCCGCCGACAGCGTCGATCAGTCCGTTGGCGACACCCTGGCGACCGGTGAAGATCGAGCCGTCGGCAAGCGCCAGCGCTTGTTCGCGGGTCATCTTGCGGCGCTCGGCAACGATGCCGACGAACCAGTCGTAGCTGTCGAGGATGAGCTTGCGGACCATGGCGCGCTCGTCGTCATTGGTCGGCTTGAAGGGGGAGGGCGCGGCTTTCAGCGGCGAGGATTTCACTTCCTCCAGTTTGACGCCGAGCTTGTCCATCAGGCCGCTGACGTCGGGATACTGAATCAGGACGCCGATCGAGCCGACGATCGAGGTCTTGCGGGCAACGATATGATCGGCGGCACTGGCGATCATATAGCCCGCCGATGCGGCGAGCGTGCCGACCTCGGCCACGACAGGCTTGTCGGCGGCCAGCTTGCGCACCTCGTCATAGATCGATTCACCGCCGACCGTGGTGCCGCCAGGCGAATCGATCGACAGGATCACGCCTTTCACCTTCGACGACAGACGAATGGTTTCCAGTCGCTTGATCAGTTCCTCGTCCTCGGTGATCGTGCCTTCGATCTTGACCTTGGCGATATGGTCGACCACCGAGCCGCCGAAATCGTCGCGATAGAACCAGGCTGAAAGCGCAATCACCCCGAGGGCTACGATGCCGATCGCGGCAACGCGCCAGAATGTCAGCTTGCGCCGCAAGCGGCGGCGGTCGATCAGGTCGTCGGCTCTCATTGCCATGGTCAGCCTTTCAGTCGGCGGGAGGAGACGCTTTTAGACCATGATCCTCCTATCGGGAAGCAATTCTCTTTCCCGGCAGTGTCTCAGTTTGAAATTTGCGGAAACGCCTAATCCTTTGGCCGAGTTGTGCAAACGCCCTATATACCGGAAAAAGGCATAGGAGACGTCATGATCGCCAAACACACAACCGCCGAAGATATGGCTCGAACTGTCGGCGTCGACCCGAACACATTCCGCGAAGCGTTGCGTAACGCGAAGCACCCTCGGAAACGCAACACTGATTGGGAAGTGAAAATTGGCAGCCAATCATATTCGGGAATGCGCACCGTTCTGGTTGGTCTCATACAGCGGAAGGTGGCCTGACGCCGACCGGATCTAAGGGCAAAAGCGCCTCGCCGACGTGATCGGCAACGCCGCATACACCATCGACCGGGCCGGCCAGGCGGGGCATCCGACATCTCCCCTGGCGTATTTGCGCAATCACCGCGAGGTCGGGCGGCGAGACAGACAACTGATAAATCTTACGCCGAGTGTCTGTTTCTGCTATGGAGAACGTGCGGTTGTGCGGATCTCGTTTTCATCTGTACAAGAGCGGCTGTCACATTTTTGCGGTTTTCGTGGGCTTGTGCTTGCTTGAAGGCGCCGGCGTCCCACCTATAGGCGGTGCTCCGGGGTGGGCAGGGGGTTTAGAAGAAAGCAATGAATGTTAGCGCGACCGACTGAACCGACCAACGCCGAGATGGAGTTGGTTCCCCCGGCGGATGGCCGGACGCGTGGCGACGCTTTCGACCGCGCGCAGCGCCATTCGCGCCGCGTGCGCGTTCTCAAATTTGCCGTGCCTGTGGCCGCGGCACTGATCGCCATCGCTTTCCCGGTCTATTCCTATCTCGCCGCGCCCGTCTCCGTCTCGGTCCAGGCGGAAGGCACGGCCTTTTCCAACGGCAAGCTGGTGATGGCCAATCCCAAGCTCAACGGGTTCACCAAGCAAAAGCAGCCCTATTCGATGACGGCCCTGCGCGCCATCCAGGATGTCGGCACGCAAGGCATCATCGAACTGGAAGGCATCGACGCCAAGGTGCCGGTCGCGTCCGACAATGTGGCGGCGATCAAGGCCTCGCGTGGCACCTACGATCGCGACGGCAATACGATGAACCTGACCAGCGACGTGACGATCACCACAACCGACGGCATGCAGGCCAAGTTCAAATCGGTCTTCCTCGACATGGGCAAAGGCACTATGAAGACGGGAGATCCCGTCGATGTCAGCCGGGGCGGATCGCGGATCACAGCGGATACGATGTCGGTCCAGGACAATGGCAGGATTCTGGTCTTCGAGAACAAAGTGCGCGTCAACATCGATTCCGCCGCCTTGAAGACGGCAGAGGGAAACAGCGGAGAAACCAATGCGGCTCAGTAGTTCGACGCGGCTCGCGGCTGCAACTTCAGCGTTGCTGCTGCTCGGGCTGGTGCCGTCATTGGCGCAGACCACCAGCCAATCAGGCCTCAAATTGTCCGGCGACAAGCCGATCCAGATCGAAAGCGACAAGCTGGAAGTCCGTCAGGCCGACAGCCTCGCCATCTTCACCGGCAATGTCAGCGTCGTCCAGGGGCCGACATTGATGAAGGCCGGCAAGATGATGGTCTACTACGTCAAGGATCCCAACGCCGGCGCCAAGGGCACGGAAGCGGCTGGCGCGGCGGCGATGACTGGCTCGGCCAACATCGACCACCTGGAGATTTCCGACAAGGTCTACATCAAATCGGATGCGCAGATCGCGACCGGCGATCAAGGCAGCTTCGATATGAAGAGCCAGGTTCTGGTGCTTTCGGGCAAAAAGGTCGTTCTGTCGCAAAACGACAACGTCCTGGTTGGCTGCAAGCTGACCGTGCAGATGAAAAGTGGGCTGGCCCAGGTTGATCCATGCGCTGGGCAACGCGTCCAGATGTCGATCACCCCGCCGCCGAAATCGGGAGCGACGAACCCCTGATGGCCAGCCTGTCGTCGCTGACGGCGCGTCTTCCGGGACGGGCCGCCGGCAAGCTTTCGGCGCCGGCCACGGTGACCGTCGATGCGGGAAAGTTCAAGGGAACCCTGATCGCCAAGGGTCTGACCAAGAGCTACAAGGGCCGCAAGGTCGTCAGCGGCGTCACCATCGGCGTGCGTGCCGGCGAGGCTGTCGGGTTGCTTGGCCCCAATGGCGCCGGCAAGACGACCTGTTTCTACATGGTCACGGGCCTGGTGCCTGTGGATGAAGGCACGATCGAGATCGATGGCTTCGACGTGACCTCGATGCCGATGTACCGCCGTGCGCGCCTCGGCATCGGCTATCTGCCGCAAGAGGCCTCGATCTTCCGCGGCCTCAATGTCGAGCAGAACATCCGCGCCGTGCTGGAAGTGGTCGAAAAAGACCGCAAAGTGCGCGAGCGCAATCTCGACGAGTTGCTCGAGGAATTCCACATCAGCCATCTGCGCAAGTCGCCGTCCATGTCGCTCTCCGGCGGCGAGCGGCGGCGTCTGGAAATCGCGCGTGCGCTGGCGACCCGTCCGGCCTACATGCTGCTCGACGAGCCTTTTGCCGGCATCGATCCGATCGCCGTCGCCGATATCCAGCAATTGGTACGCCACCTGACGGCGCGCGGCATCGGCGTGCTTATCACCGATCACAATGTGCGTGAAACGCTTGGCCTGATCGACCGCGCCTATATCATTCATGCCGGCCAGGTGCTGACCCATGGCCGGGCCGACGAAGTGGTGGCAAACGCCGATGTGCGGCGGCTTTACCTCGGCGAGGGTTTTACGCTCTGAGCGTGAAATTTGTTTCCTGACACGATTTTTTGCGCTCGCGGAGCTCTTTTTCCTCGATTTTGCTCCGCGATAACGCTCCGGTAAGTGGGTTTTGCTAGCAATTGCCTTGACAAGCAAAAGCCGGGCCAGTTTCTATGACCGGCTGCAAAAATTGTTCTCCGGAAGTCCGGATGCGTAGACGAGGCGTTTGAAACCAAACCATGGCGTTGGCGGCCAAACTACAGCTACGACAATCGCAGTCGCTGGTGATGACGCCGCAGCTGATGCAGTCGATTCGGCTGCTGCAGTTCACCCATCTCGAGCTCGAGCATTTCATCGACGAGGAGATCGAGCGCAACCCGCTGCTGGAGCGCGCCGAGCCGCAGGACGATGCCGTCAGCGACCAAGCGCAGAAGATCGAGGCGGAGCCGCAAGCCACCGCTGAAGGCGACTGGTTCGAAAACGAGACGCAGTGGAGCGCCGAGGCGATCTCGGACAAGCTCGACACATCGCTGGAAAACCTGTTTCCCGACGACCCGGGCACCAGCGAGCGGCTCGGCCCCGACCTGACGGCGCAATGGAAATCGGCTTCCGGCAACGGTGCCGGTTCCTCATCCGAGGGTTTTGACGCGGGCGACATGGCGGCCGCGGCGATCACGCTGCGCGACCATGTCAGCGAACAGGTCGCGCTTGCCTTCGCCGATCCGGCCACCAGGCTGATCGCCGCCGACCTTGCCGACGGCCTCGACGAGACCGGCTATTTGCGCGCCGACATCGCCGAGATCGCCGCCCGTCTCGGCACCGACATTGCCGTGGTACGAAAGGTGCTGGCGGTGTGCCAGGCCTTCGAGCCGGCCGGCTTGTTTGCCCGTGACCTTGCCGAGTGCCTGTCGCTGCAGCTTGCCATGCGGGACCGGCTCGATCCCGCGATGAAGGCGCTGATCGCCAATCTCGAACTCCTGGCGCGGCGTGATTTCCACGCGCTGAAGCGGATTTGCGGCGTCGACGAGGAGGATCTGCTCGACATGCTGGCCGAGATCCGGGCGCTCGATCCCCGGCCTGGTATGGCGTTTTCGGGTGGCGCCAGCGACGCGATCGTTGCCGATGTCGAGGTGCGTGCGGCCAGTGACGGCAGCTGGACGGTCGAACTCAATGCTGAAACGCTGCCGCGCGTGCTGGTCGACCATATCTATTTCGCCCAGGTCTCGCCGCAGACGAAGAACCAGGCGGAAAAGGATTTCCTGACCGAATGCCTGCAAAACGCCAACTGGTTGACGCGCAGCCTCGACCAGCGGGCAAAGACGATCCTCAAGGTCGCCTCGGAAATCGTTCGCCAGCAGGATGCTTTCCTCGTCCATGGCGTGCGCCAGCTGAAGCCGCTCAACCTGCGCACGGTGGCCGATGCCATCGGCATGCACGAATCGACGGTCAGCCGGGTGACCGCTAACAAATACATGCTGACGCCGCGCGGCGTGTTCGAACTGCGTTACTTCTTCACCGCCTCGATCGCGGCGTCGGGCGGCGGCGATGCGCATTCCTCGGAAGCCGTGCGCGATCGCATCAAGCAATTGATCGATGAGGAAAAACCCGCCGACGTGCTTTCCGACGATGCGATCGTCGACATGTTGCGGGAGAGTGGCGTCGACATTGCCAGGCGCACGGTCGCCAAGTACCGGGAAGGCATGAATATTCCCTCCTCGGTGCAGCGCCGGCGCGAGAAACGGGCAATGGCCAGCGCCGGGCGCTGACGCGGTTCGATTTTCCACAGGCCAGCACTTCATTGACAAGCCGCGGTGAAGTGGCTAGAAGCCCGCCCGCATGAGACGGGCTAGATGCCTGCATGCGGATGGTCCGTCACGACGTTGGCCTCGGGACGGTCAAAAGGCGGCTTGTGATCAACCGGAAAGTTCGGATTTAAAATCGGCGCAAGTGACGCCGCAAAGCTTGTGCGCACGGATCACGAGTATAAACTCGGGCCAGTTTGAAGCCTGAGCAAGGAAGGTCAGTTTTCAGATGAATCTGCGCATATCGGGAAAACACATGGATATCGGCGATGCGTTTCGCACACGCATCAATGACCGTGTCGGCGAGGCGATCGGCAAATATTTCGATCGCGGCTTTGCCGGACACGTCACGGTCATCAAATCGGGCTCGCGCTATTCGGCGGATTGCATGATCCGGCTGGATTCCGGCGCTTCTCTGCAGGCTACCGGCGATGCCCAGGATCCGACATTGGCCTTCGAGGCCGCGGCGGATCGTCTGGAGACCCGCCTCAGGCGCTACAAGCGGCGGCTGAAGTCGCACAGTTCGGGTGCCGCGAATGGCGAGCTGACCGACATTGCCTACACCGTGATGGCGCCGCTTGCGGACGACGACGAGGATATTCCGGAGAATTTCGCACCGGCCATCGTCGCCGAATCGACCATGACGCTGAAGACCATGTCGGTGGCGTCGGCGGTCATCGAGCTCGACAACAAGGACAGCCCGGTCTTCGTCTTCCGCAATGCCGGAAACGACCATCTCAACATCGTCTATCGCCGGCCCGACGGAAACATCGGCTGGATCGACCCGTTCACGACCAAGGTCGCACAAGCGTGACGACCACCGTCGCACTGGGATAAGAACCGGCCGCACGAGGGGTGGGGACCGGTGACGGCAGGCGAACAAGGGATTTCAAGCATGGATCTGAGCGATCTTATCAACGTTCCGGCAATATTGCCGGCGTTGAAGGCGAACTCGAAGAAGCAGCTGCTGCAACTGCTGTCCGAACGGGCAGCGGCGATTTCCGGCATTCCGGAACGGGAGGTGTTCGACACCATCCTGCAGCGTGAGCGGCTGGGCTCGACCGGCGTCGGCAACGGCATCGCCATTCCGCACGGCAAGCTGGCCGGCGTGAAGCGCATCGCCGGGGTTTTCGCCCGGCTGGAGACGCCGGTCGATTTCGAATCCCTGGACGATCAGCCGGTCGATCTGGTGTTTCTGCTGCTGGCGCCGGAAGGGGCTGGCGCCGACCACCTCAAGGCCCTGTCGCGCATCGCGCGCGTGTTGCGCGATGCCGACACGGTGGCCAAGATCAGGGGCACGCGCGACGCCGCGGCAATTCACGCGCTTTTGTCGGACACCCAGGCCTCGCACGCGGCCTGAATTTTCAGGACGAGACCGTCGCAAGGGCCGCCACGGGCGGCCCTGGTCGTTTCAAAAGGGTATTATTCTTAGAGCGACGCAATTCCGGGCGGAAAACCGTTTCACACTTTTCCTGGAATTGCTCTTAGTGAATGGCGACCGTGATCAGGTCGTTTTCCATGGCGCCAGCCAGTGCGCGGTCACGCGCGTCCGAAAGCAGGATCGGCTGGCCGTTGGCGGCAAACAGCGCCCACAGTTCCATGCCGGGCGCGATTTCGCCGAGGTTGGGGAAACGGCCGAGCAATTCGTCGCTCGAGACCTTTCTGAGGTAAGCGACCGAGCCCTCGCCGAGATGAGCGAATTCGCCATTGGTCATGGTGATAGTTTCAGTTCTGGTCATTTCAAAGCCTCCTTGGCGCGAGGACGCCGCTCAAGGCCATCCCGCATGAGAGCCATCGGTAAAGATCAGTCTTTCACCGATATGTTTATTTTCCGTACCAGCCGTTCGGACTCCGGCCGATCGAGATCGATCGACAAAAGGCCGTTCTTCAGTTCCGCCGCGATCACCCGCATGCCGTCGGCCAGCACGAAACAGCGCTGGAACTGGCGCGCGGCGATGCCGCGATGAAGAAATTCGCGCTCGGTGTCGTCGGTCTGACGACCGCGCACGACCAGCTGGTTTTCCTCCGTGGTGACATCGAGATCGCTTTCGGCGAAACCGGCGACCGCCAATGTGATGCGCAACCTTTCGGTGTTGCCGTCGGCGCCGCTGAGGCGTTCGATGTTGTAGGGAGGGTAGCTGTCACCGGATTTCGCCAGGCGTTCCAGGGTCTTTTCCATGGCGTCGAAACCAAGGAGAAGCGGGCTGGAAAAGGGCGTCATTCGGCTCATGTTACACTGTCCTCTCAAGAGCGACATAAAGTGGAAAAACCCAGATGGCATTTTTCCCGATGGTCTTGATATGGTCCGCCCCGCGACCAAGTTCAAGCCGTCAATAGACCCGCCCAAAAAGACCAGATCGTGGACTCACAGGAATGATCGGCATGGCGCTTGAAACGGCGAACAGATGCAACGAGAAGCGCGCAGGCCGGGATCGTCTTCCCAGGTCGAGCGGTTCAACATGGCAGCTCGCGGCCGCTTCGGCGTCATTTGGATGTTTCGGTCAGATTCGTTCAAGTCCATGGCCTCGCCAAACAAGGAATTGAAATGCCCCATACACGCAAGATCATCATCGACACGGATCCCGGCCAGGATGATGCCGTCGCCATTTTGCTGGCGCTCGGCAGCTCCGAGTTGGAGATCGTCGGCATCACCGCCGTTGCCGGCAACGTGCCGCTGAAGCTTACCGAAAAGAATGCCCGCAAGATCTGCGAGCTGGCTGGCCGCCCGGACATCAAGGTCTATGCCGGCGCTATCCGGCCCCTGATGCGCGAACTGGTCACCGCCGAGGAAGTGCATGGCAAGACCGGTCTCAACGGGCCGCAATTGCCCGAACCAAAGATGAAGCTGCAGGAGCAGTACGCGGTCGATTTCATCGTCGAGACGCTGATGACGGAAGAAAGCGGCACCATCACGCTTTGCCCGCTCGGGCCGCTCACCAACATTGCGCTGGCGCTGATCCGCGAGCCGCGCATCGCACCGCGCATCAAGGAAATCGTGCTGATGGGGGGCGGCTTCTTCGAAGGCGGCAACGTCACGCCGACCGCCGAATTCAACATCTATGTCGATCCGCATGCCGCCGATGTCGTACTCAAATCCGGCATTCCGATCGTGATGATGCCACTCGACGTCACCCACAAGGCGCTGACCACCGCCAAGCGCACGCAGACTTTCCGCGCGCTCGGCACCAAGGTCGGCACCGCAACCGCGGAGATGCTGGAATTCTTCGAGCGTTTCGACGAGGAGAAATACGGCACCGACGGCGGGCCGCTGCACGACCCTTGCGTCATCGCTTATCTGCTGAAGCCTGAACTCTTCAAGGGTCGCAACTGCAACGTCATCGTGGAAACCGCCTCGGAACTGACCATGGGCATGACCGTGATCGACTGGTGGGGCGTTACCAAGCGGCCGAAGAACGCCATGGTGATGCGCGACATCGACCATGACGGGTTTTTCGCTCTGCTGGTGGAGAGGTTGGGGCGGCTTTAGGGCCCTCTTTGCCTTCTCCCACAAGGGGAGAAGGCAAAGGCGAACTACTTCGACCGTGAAAACGCCAGCCACAGGCCGCCACCGACCATGAAGCTGCCGCTGATCCTCGACAAAAGCTTGATGCGGCTGGCGGACAGCAGGCGCCCGGCGCGCCCGGCGGCCAGCGCGTATGTCGAATCCGACATGGCAGCGAAGATCATGGCGGTGAGGCCCATGACGGCGATTTGCAGCGAGTAATTGCCTTGTGGCGAAATGAACTGCGGAAAGAACGCGCCGAAGAAAATCAGCGTCTTGGGGTTGCTGAGCGCCACCAGCAGGCCCTGCAGGAAGAAGCCGCCGCGCGGCTTCCTGGCGGTTCCATCGGCGTTCAGCGTGCCCTTGGAACGGAACATCTGGACGCCCATCCAGATCAGATAGGCGGCACCGATGAGCCGCACCCATTCGAACCAGTGGCCCATGCCCGAAATCAGCGTGTTGAGGCCGATGCCGACGATGGCGATCATCACGGCAAGCCCGGCCTGCGTGCCGGCGACATTGGCGAGGCCGGCGCGGGAGCCATGGCGAATGCTGTTGGCGATGATCAGCGTGACCGTCGGTCCGGGCACCAGGATGATGACGATGCAAGCAAGGACATAGGTGGCGTAGAGTTCGAGCGACATGATTTTTCCCTGGGAATGCCGCCGATGCGGCGCAGCTGAGGACAATCAATGCATGGCGGCGATAGCGATGCAAGCCGGTGCGCGACGTGCCGCGACACGCCAGTGCATGCGGCTCAGGCGCCCGCCGGCCAGGGCAGCGTTGCCTCGTAGGCAGCCGCCGCCTTCAGCACGCCAAGGTCGCCGCGCGGCCGGCCAATCAGCTGCATGCCCATCGGCCGCCCCTTGTCGTCGAAGCCGACCGGCACGTTGACCGCCGGGCAGCCGCCCAGCGTGGCGAACGCGGAAACCTGCATCCAGCGGTGGTAGCTGTCCATCGCGCGTCCGGCGATCTCACGAGGCCAATGCGTGCTTACGTCGAAGGGGAAGACCTGCGCGGTCGGCAGCGCGATGAGATCATAGCGGTCGAAGAGCGACAGCAACGTGCGATGCCAGCACGTGCGGATGACCGAGGCGGCGCGGATCCGCGGCGCCGTCAGCCGCATCGCGTTCTCCACTTCCCAGATGGCTTCCGGCTTGAGCAGGCGGCGTTTCCCGGGGTCGTCATAGTGGGTCTTGAGAGCACAGCCGCTGCTGGCCTGCCGCAGCGTCACGAAGGCCTGCCAGAGCGCTTCGAAATCGAAACCCGGCAGCAAGGGTTCGGTCAAGAAAGATGCCTCCGCGAACCGGCCAAGTGCTGCCTCGCACAAGCCGAGAATACCTGTCTCAACCGGCAGCTCGCCGCCGAGGTCACTGAGCCAGGCGATCCGGCCGCCAGTCGCTTTTGTTGCAAGCCCTTCGAGGAACGAACCCGGTTTCTCATAGGACAATGGCGCGTACGGATGATAACCCGCCTGCACATCGAGCAGGAGTGCCATGTCGGCGACATTGCGACCCATCGGCCCGTCGACGCCCATCTGCGCATGAAAGACCTCGAGATCCGGTCCGCCGGGAACAAGCCCCTGTGACGGGCGGAAGCCATAGACATTGTTCCAAGCGGCCGGGTTGCGCAGCGAGCCGCCAAAGTCGCTGCCATCGGCGACCGGCACCATGTCGAGCGCCAGCGCCACCGCCGCGCCGCCGCTCGAGCCGCCGGCTGTCAGGGCCGGATCGAAGGCGTTGAGCGTCGGCCCGAAAACGGTGTTGTAGGTGTTGGAGCCAAGCCCGAATTCGGGGACGTTGGTCTTGCCGATAATGATGGCGCCGGCGTCGCGGATGCGCTCGACGAAGAAATCGTCTTCCGGGGGCACGAAATCGGCGAAGATCGGCGAGCCGAAGGAGGTCCTGATGCCTGTGGTCGAGGCGAGGTCCTTGATGGCGATCGGCAGGCCGAAGAGGGGGCCGGCTTCCGCTCGCACCGGATTGGCATCGGCCGCGTCGGCTTCGCGCAGGATGTCGCCGCGGTCGCGCAAGGAGACGATGGCGTTGACCAGCGGGTTGACCGCCTCGATGCGGTCGAGGAATGCCGTGACCACCTCGCGTACCGAAAGTGTCTTCCGGCGGATCGCGTCAGCGAGTTCGATGGCGGACAGGCGGCAGATGTCACCGGCCGGCGTCACGGCATGCTTTGTCCGAGGGCACAGCATCTCAACGGGTTTCCTGCAACGCCTGGTCGACATCCCGGGCCAGCGGTATCGCCGGCTGGGCGCCCGGCTTGAGGCAAGCCAGGGAACCAGCCGCGCCGGCGCGCGCCAGCGCCTGTTCGAGCGTAAGGCCGGACGACAGACCGGCGGCGAAATAGCCGCAGAACGTATCGCCGGCGCCGACCGTGTCGACAGGCGTGATCTTCCGTGCCGGAACGGTGAGGAAATCGGTGGGCGTCGCCGCCACCACGCCGTCGCCGCCGAGCGTGACGACGATGGTGTGGCCGGTCTTCCCAGCAAAGTCGCGCATGCGCGCCGCCCGATCGCGGCCTTGCAGTGACAGAGCTTCGCCATAGAGATCGAATTCAGTCTCATTGGCGACGGCATAGTCCGCTTTGCCGAGAAAGCCGGCTGCTGCGCCCTGGAAGGGTGCTGTGTTGAGCACGGTGATAGCCCCGGCCGATCTTGCCTGGTCGAGGGCGGCTTCGACGGTCGCCAGCGGAATCTCATGCTGCAGCAGCACGACATCGCCCTGTTTGAAAAAGGCCTTGGAGAGATCGCCGGGCACCACAGACGCGTTGGCGCCCGGTATCACGGCGATGATGTTCTCGCCGTCGTCGCCGACCATGATCAGCGCCGTGCCAGTCGAGGCGTGGGTCTCGGCGACGCCGGACAGGTCGACCTTGCCGTCGCGCAGCAGCGCCAGCGCGTCGGCGGCGAAGCTGTCCTTGCCAACCGCGCCCACCATGCGCACCAAGGCGCCGGCGCGCGCGGCGGCCAGCGCCTGGTTGGCGCCCTTGCCGCCGGGCGCGGTGGTGAAAGCCGAGCCGGCCACCGTCTCGCCGGGGCTCGGCAGGCGGTCGACATTGGCGATAAGGTCGAGGTTGATCGAGCCGATGACGATAATCAAGCAAGGCCTCCTGGCAGTACAAATTCAAAGTGTCGGAGCGTCCTCGTTGGTCCGCGCGGGCGCAGGTCGTTTACAGTCGTGCGGGAAGCTAACCTGTAAGGCGGCAGCTTGCCAGACCGCGCGACGGGTTTGCCTCGATTTGAGGCATCGTGGCTTATTCACAGCGCACGGTGACCGTGCCCTGATAGGTGCCGGCGGGAAAGATACCGCTCGATTTGGTGGCGGTGAGGTCGACCTGCACGGTGTGGGTGCCGTTGACAACCCGCTGCGGCACACTTCCGTTGATGTCGACCCCCGAGCCATCGAGGCGGAAGACCGAGGCGAAGATCACGTTGGTGTCGCCGCCGCTCGGCGCGGACGAGAATGCGGCTGGCGCCGGCGCCGAAACCGAATAGCAATCCAGCAAATTGAACAAGGAACACAGCTGCGAGCTTGCCACGACAGTGGCGCTCGCGCTCGATCCGCCTGCCTGTTTGGAACCCAGTATGCCGATGGTGGGATTTGCAGTCATTGTTCCCGACGTCCCGACCATGATGGTGCAGGTGCCAATGATCGCCGCTTGCAGCGGAAAGCAGAAGCCGGCAAGTGCTGCCATCGCAAGCAGCGCGCGGTTATTTCTTCTTCTTTTTCTTGCCATCGCCGGTTCCGGTCCTGATGCTCCAGCCTTCGTTGGCCCATCCGGGTGATGCGGCCGCGGGAGCGCTGGCGGCCACGCTCGCCGTCTGGCCGTCGGCGCCGAGGCCCATCTTGAGGAGTTTCAGTTCCAGCTGCAGGCGGTCGACCTCAAGCTCGTAGAGGCGGCTGCAGTCGATGCGTTTCGGCGTACGCCCGATCGGGATCACCACCCGGCCATAGGTGGCAACGCTGTTGTCCGACTGGCTGTTGCCTCTGATGACGCCGAGATCGACATAGGCGCCGGTGCCGGAGACCGCGGAACGGCAAGTGGTGCCGTCCGCGGCATGGACCTCGTCCTGGCCTTGGGGCAAGGTGACGCCGGGCAGGTTGAAGCCGCTCTCGTTCTGGTTGAGATTATAGACATCCTCAGCCAGAACCGGCGAAATACAAGCCGTCGCAGCCGCGAGCGCGAATGTCAGGATTTGCGGCGCCCAAAGAACTTTCCGCATATCTGTGCCCTTATCTGCGTCTGTTGGTTGGGAAAGGGGATGCTTTCGGTACAGATACGCACCTTACGCTCGGCGGCGCCGTCGAAGGGCACGACCACAAGGACAGGACGGGAAGCCTGGGAAGCCAATTGGAAGACACTCGGAGAGATTCTGGCGGCTACTGGCTGAAAATCCTGATCGTAGACGTGGATTTCGACCTGGATCTTCCGGTCGTAGGGATTGGCGGGGAAAACGCGGACAGCGAAGACGTCGGTGAAGCTGTTGACCTCGCCACGCATCGGCGACATCGACTGCGCCTTGACGGCAATGGGTGCCAATCCGACGGCCACTGCCGTCGCCAGGATTCGAGCATGTTTCAAGGATCCCTCCTTCGCTACGGCGTCATTCGCAGCGCAGCGTTACCGTTGCCTGATAGTTGCCGGAGGCGAAGCGGTTGCTGCCACCCTTGGTGCCAGCGAGATTGACCGAGACGAGGTCGGCGCCGGAGGTTCCGATGCTGGTGGCCGAGCCAGTCTCAACGATAGAATGCGTGCCCGCGGCGGAGTAGGTCGGTGTCCAGGTCGTCGACGTTACGTCGGCCGAAGGCACCGTCGTCGTGGTGACCGGATCGACGCTGAGTGACACACCTCCGGTTGTCGTCAGCGTCACGGTTCCGGCAGAACCGCCGCTGTTGTGGGAACTGAGGGACTGCAGATCGGGGCTGACCGTCATCGTGCCATTGGTGGCAATGACAAGCGTGCAGGTCGGCGTGATCGTGCCGTTGAAAATGACATTTTGCGTCGTGGCCAATGCGGTCTGGTCAAAACAGGCAACCAGCAGAACTGCGCCGAAGGCGGCGCGACACAACGTCATCGAGACCTCCTATCAAGCCGGATCGCCCGAATTAATATGGGTCATCATCACTTTATCGTGGTTAATTTAGAGTTAACTAAAATAATAACTGAAAATAATAAACATGATAACCGGAGGTTGCATTCGGTTGCAAGCAAGCAAAATTAGACAAGAAATCCTAATTATACTTGATAATATCGATATTCACGATACCTGCCCGGCTTCCCAGCCCAGAATGGCGCGCTTGCGGGTCAGGCCCCAGTGATAGCCGGTGAGGTCGCCGGACTTGCCGATGGCGCGGTGGCAGGGCACCACGAAAGAGAGCGGATTGGCGCCGTTGGCGGCACCGACCGCGCGGCTGGCGGACGGCGCGCCGATGCTGGCGGCGATCGACGAATAGGTTCGGGCCTTGCCCATCGGGATCTTGAGCAGCGCCTCCCAGACCCGAACCTGGAAGTCGGTGCCGATCATGACGACATGCAGTGGCTGATCGGAGCGCCACAGCGTCGGGTCGAAGATGCGCGCGGCATAGGGGCCTGTAGCAGTCATGTCCTCGACATAGATGGCGTTCGGCCAGCGGCTGGACATGTCGGCGAAGGCGGCGCGTTCCTCGCCGGGGTCGCTGAAGGCGAGGCCGGCAAGCCCGCGGTCCGTGGCCATGATCAGGGCAGTGCCGAATGGCGAGGGATGATAGCCGTAGCGGATGGTGAGCCCGGCGCCGCGTGTTTTGTAGTCGCCCGGCGACATCGCTTCATGGGTGACGAAAAGGTCATGCAGCCGGCCGGGGCCGGACATGCCCAGTTCGAACGAGGTTTCAAGCAGCGGCATGCCCGAATCGAGCAGCCTGCGCGCATGATCCAGTGTTACCGCCTGCAGGAAGGCTTTGGGCGACAGGCCGGCCCAGCGGGTGAAGAGTTTTTGCAGGCCGGTCGGCGTCTCGCCGACCTCCTCGGCCAGTTCTTCGAGGGAAGGCTGATCGCGATAGTCGAGGCTAATCTTCTCGATGGCACGGCGCACGATCTCATAGTCGCTGCCTTGCGGCGTGATGTCCTTTTCGAGGATCGCTGTGTGTGTGCTCATGGAACTGTCTCCTTGAGCCGGAATATCGCCCCTTGGGGCGTCGATCGCCACCCGAAACTTGCCTTCTGGCCGCGCATGCCCAGATAGACTCCGATCTCGAGCCCAGGAGTCGCCCATGGCTGCGAAAAAGCAGATCTCACCGGGGCAAAGGAGACCTTGCTGATGACGCTCTACGGCAAGGCACCGGAGAGCCGGTTGCCGGATTCGCTGCTCGGGGACCGTTTCGCCGACAGGGCGGTGCGCAGGATCGACTATGATTTCTCCAGGCTCAAGGTCGACGGCAATCTCGGTGTCGGCCTGGCGATCAGGGCAAAGACGCTGGACGTCCGCGTCGAGGACTTTCTCGCCAGAAATCCTGATGCCATCGTGCTGCACCTCGGTTGCGGGCTCGATACGCGCATCTTCCGTGTTGATCCGCCACCAGGCGTGGACTGGTTCGATGTCGACTACCCCGAAGTCATCGAGCTCAGGCGCAAGCTTTACCCTTCCCGGCAGCATTACCATCTGGTCGCCTCGTCGGTGACCGAACCCGGCTGGCTAACTGAAGTGCCCCGCAATCGCCCGGCCATCGTGGTGGCGGAAGGGCTGACGCCATATCTCCCTGCCGATGAAGGGCCACGCCTGTTTGCGCGGCTTGTCTCGCATCTTGCCAGCGGCGAACTGGTGTTCGACGCCTACAGCCATTTCGGCCTGAAGCTGCTTCGTCTCAATCCGACCATCAAGGCGACAGGCGCCGAGGTTCATTGGGCGATCGACGATCCGCACGAACTGGAGCGAGCCGTCCCGAAGCTGCGATTCGTCGAGGACATCTCGGCCTACAAGCCCGAACACGCCGCCCGCATGGGCTGGTCCGCGAAACTGTTCGTTCGCCTTTGGACATACATTCCCGCATTGCGTAAGGTCGGCAGGCTTTTGCGCTATCGGTTCTGAAGCGTCCTCTCTGTTCGGCGCGCTTTCCCGCGAAAACCGCTTCACCCTTTTCCTGGAATTGCTTCAGCGCGCCTTGGCGGTCGCCAGCGCCCGTGAAAAAGCCGTGGCAAAGCTTTCTCGGGAGTCTGGGTCCAGGAAGGATCCGATCGGCACGTTCTGGCCCTGGCCTTCGACCGTCATCCGTGTGATGCCGATCTCGGCATGACGGGCGACCGAAAACCGCGCCCAGAACGGATTGAAGCGATGCGCTTCCGATTTACCGGATGGCGCCGTCTTGCGGATGTCGAGGCTGGTGCGCGAAACCGACACTTCCTCGCGGGCACGGGCGGCCCGATAGTTGACACGGAAGGCGATATAGACGGCGGCCACGTCGAGGCCGAAGAAGCCAAACACCGGCCAGGCACCGCGCGACAGGAAAAACGCGCCTGTCACCAGCCAGCCGAACAGCAGCGCGCTCATCAGGATGAAGAAGCCTGTCCGGCCCAGCGACCGGTGCGGGGTCAGCAGGGCGCGAAAGAATGGTTCGTCGGCCTGAAACGAGGCGTTTGTGTCGCTCATGGCGGGATATTATAGGAGGGAAATGACGAGCCCCAAGTCCAAAGATTCTTCCATCTCCAAAAAAGAGCTGCTGCCCGGCCGGCGTGATGGATCGAACGCCAAGCCGCGCCCGCGGCCGGTGCGGCGCACTTCGCGCTACAGCCCGGCCGAAGTGCACGAGATCTTCCGGCGGTTTTCCGTCCAGAGGCCGGAACCGAAGGGTGAACTCGAACATGTCAACGCCTTCACGCTGCTGGTCGCGGTGGTGCTGTCGGCGCAAGCAACCGATGCCGGTGTCAACAAAGCGACACGGGTGCTGTTCAAGGCCGCCGATACGCCGCGCAAGATGCTGGCGCTGGGCGAAGCCAAGGTCGGCGAGTACATCCGCACCATCGGGCTTTGGCGCAACAAGGCCAAGAATGTCATTGCGCTGTCGCAAGCGCTGATCCGCGACCATGACGGCGAGGTGCCCGACGACCGCGATGAATTGGTCAAGCTGCCGGGCGTCGGGCGCAAGACCGCCAATGTCGTGCTCAACATGGCCTTCGGCCAGCACACGATGGCGGTCGACACCCATATTTTGCGCATCGGCAACCGGCTCGGGCTGGCGCCCGGCAAGACGCCGGAACAGGTCGAGCAGGGGCTGCTCAAGATCATCCCTGATGAATATATGCGCCACGCGCATCACTGGCTGATCCTGCATGGCCGCTATGTCTGCAAGGCGCGCAAACCGGATTGCCCGGCCTGCGTCATCGCCGACATCTGCAAGGCAGAGGTGAAGACGACCGATGTGCCGGCACCACTGGTCGAGCTCGCACCGCTTGAAGCGGCCACCGCCTAAAAATCAGTAGCCGTAGCCGCGCGCCATCGCCGCCGCGAAGACTGGGATCATCAGGAAGATGAAGGCCTCGGCGCGGCTGTAGGTCTTCACCGACGCAAGCTCGGTCGCCGGCACCAGGAACGAGGGATTGGCGCTCGCCTGCCTTTTCCAGGAAATGAAGCGCACCGTCGGGATGATCGACAGCAGCCCGACCATGCCAAACGCCGCCATCTTGGCCCAGAACACCCAGTTGTAGACGTAGAATTCCCAACCCTTGAGGCCATAGAAGACGCGGCCGATGCCAACGATGATGATCAGCGCGGCGATGATGCCATAGTGGCGGTCGATGCCGGCGAGCCGCTTGAGCGTGGCAGCGGCCAGATCGCCGCGGATCAGAACGAATTCGGCGCCGATGATCCCCGCCAGTGAAAACACCAGCACATGATGGACAATGGCAAGCACAAGGTCGGTGGTGTCCATGTTCGTTCCCCTGGGTTTGACGGTCCGGCCCGCACCTGAAAAGGGGGTGCGGTTGCAGGTGCTGAATCAGCCTGTCGTGAAAATAACACCGTCGCGCAAAATTCCCATAGCGGCGCCTGGATGATAGGCCCTATCGCCCTGGCCCTTGCACCGCGTCGGCGATTTGCTAAGCGCTGACGATCCGTGCGAGGCAGATCTCATGAACAATCCACAAACGACCGGCGCTCCTGTCATCGAGACGAAGCGAACCACCCTGCGGGCACACCGGCTGGGCGATTTCGACACCTATGCCGCGATGTGGACCGATCCGGTCGTCACCCGTTTCATCGGCGGCAAGCCGCGCACGCGCGAAGAGAGCTGGATGCGCTTCCTGCGTCACGCCGGCCTGTGGTCGCTGCTCGGCTATGGTTTCTGGGCGATCGAGGAGAAGGCTACGGGCCGTTTCATCGGCGAAGCCGGCTTTCACGATCTGAAGCGCGATATGGAGCCGTCGATCGAAGGCATTCCCGAGGCCGGCTGGGCGCTGGTTCCAACTGTTCACGGAGCAGGCTTCGCCACCGAGGTGGTAGGCCGCGTGCTCGCATGGAGCGACGAGGCGTTCGGGCGGGCGAAGACCGTCTGCATCATTGATCCGGAAAACGCCGCTTCGCTGAGGGTCGCGGCGAAGTGCGGTTACCGGGAAGTGGTGCAGATCACCTACCATGATACCCCGACCATCCTGCTGGCGCGGTGACCCTAGCGCCAGATCCAGATCTCCGGTCGAATCGATCTGAGATCTAAATCCGCCTCTAAATCAAAGGGATAGACCATGATGTCGTCCGAAAAGCCGCTTCGCACTTTTCGGCATCATGCTCTAGGCGGCGTGATCGACTGGACTTACCCGCTCTGCTAGCATCGATCATAGTGCGAAGGGGGATGATCGATGCGTGCATTCAAGACGATAGCCATGGCGTTTTTCTGGGCGGGGTTTGTTCTCGCGCTGACATTGCGGTTGGCCGCTGCCGACGCGACGGTGCCGACCGCCGATATCGAGGGCGCCGCCGACAACCATCTCGCCAAGCGCTACGAAGGCTCATTCATCGTCTCCTATGAGAAACTGGCCTTCACCGATTTCAGCGTGCCGCTGTCGCCGCTGAAGCCGAGCGCCGACCCGGACGCGCGTGATGCTATGAACAACCGTGTCTTCGCACCCGACAAGAAGGCCGAGGTCGAGGGCGCCTTGACCCGCATTGCCTATGTGCTGCCGGCCGAGCGCTCGCCGCTCGAAGTGCTGCGCAACTATCAGGATGTGATTGCGGCGGCCGGCGGCGAAACCTTGTTCGAATGCAAGAAGGAGGAATGCGGCGGTGCCGCTGACCGTTCGTCGAGTGGTGGCGGCGGCGATATGAGCCTGACGATGTATTCCTTACCATGAGAGCGATTTGAAGGACGCGGCATTCTCCAATGGCGCCTGCGCGCTGACCTCCGGCATCAACGACCAGCGCTATTTCTCGGCCAAGGTGCCGCAGGACGGTGGCGACGCCTATGTGACCGTGCAGACCTATTCGATGACCGACGATCTCTACTGCAAGGAGCTCAACGGCCGCACCGTTGCCATCGTCCAGGTGCTGGAACCCAAGGCGCGCGACAAGAAGATGGTGGTCGTCGAGGCAGCCAAGATGGCGGATTCGCTCTCGGCCACCGGCAGCATTTCGCTCTACGGCATCTTCTTCGACACCGACAAGGCCGACATCAAGCCGGAGTCGGAACCGACGCTGAAGGAAATTTCGACGCTGCTGGCCAACGACCCGAAGATGGCGGTGATCGTCGTCGGCCACACCGACAATCGGGGCGCCTTCGACTACAATCTCGACCTGTCGTCGCGACGAGCGCAATCGGTCAAGGCGGCACTTGTGTCGAAATACGGCATCGACGGGGGGCGGCTGACCGCTGCCGGCGCCGGCATGATGGCGCCTGTCGCCAGCAATGACGATGACGCGGGCCGCGCCAAGAACCGCCGTGTGGTTCTGGTCAAGCTGAACTGAGCGAGCCTTCCCAACGAGGACGCATTCTAGCTGGCCTTGCGGCGCAGCTTCTGCGCCGGATCGCCCCATGAATCGGTGACGGTGTCTGCGACCGGCGCGACGCCTTGGCAGAGCAATACCGTTGAAGCGTCAAATGGCCGAGGCTTCGCGATCGCATAGCCCTGGGCATAATCGACGCCGATCTTTTTCAGTGCGGCAATGATGCCGTCGCTTTCGACGAACTCAGCAATGGTGCGCTTGCCCGTGACCTTGCCGATGTGATGGATCATCTCGACCATGGCGTGGTCGATTCGGTCTTCCAGCATATCCTTGACGAAGCTGCCGTCGATCTTGAGGTAGTCGACCTGCAGGTGCTTCAGATAGGCGAAGGACGACATGCCGGAGCCGAAATCGTCGAGCGCGAAGCGGCAGCCCAGGCCGTGCAGATCGGCGATGAACCGCATGGCATTGTTGAGATTGGCAATGGCGCTGGTTTCGGTGATCTCCAGGCAGATCATGGCGGGCGAAATGCGATGGGCGAGGAATTGCTCGCGCAGGAAGCACAGGAATGTCTCGTCACCGAAAGTGGCACCGGAAAGATTGATGGCGCAGGTGGAGATCGGAGCCGTGCGCGGATCGGCCTGCCGCGCGGCCAGGATGGCGAACGTGTTGCGGACTACCCAGCGGTCGATCGACGGCATCAGGCCGTAACGCTCTGCCGCGGGAATGAAGCTTTGCGGAGTGACGAAGCCGCCGTCTTCGTCGGTCAGCCGCAACAGGATCTCGATATGTGCACCTGCCTCGGCGTCGTCGTCGTTGAGTGGCCAGATTTCCTGGGCATGAAGCCTGAAGCGGTTTTCTTCGAGGGCGGCGTGCAGGCGTTGCACCCAGGCCATCTCGCCGAAGCGCTCCTGCAAGGCCATGTCGCCATCGCTGTGGATCTGGACGCGGTTGCGGCCCTTTTCCTTGGCCATGTAACAGGCGACGTCGGCGGCCCTAAGCGTTTCCTCGATCGTCACTTGCGCATCGGCGATCTGCACCATGCCGATGCTGACGCTGGTGTTGAAGGGTCTGCCGTCCCAGGCGAAATGCAGGTCTTGCACGGCGGCGCGCAACCGTTCGGCGATGTCGGCCGCACTGTCGGCATCGCAGTCGACGAGCAGCACGCCGAACTCGTCGCCGCCCAGCCGGGCCAGCACATCGCCTGGCCGCAATTCATTGGTCAGCAGCGCTGAAATCCGGCGCAGCAGCTGGTCGCCCGCGGCATGGCCGCAGGTGTCGTTGACCAGCTTGAACTGGTCGAGGTCGAGATACATCAGCGCGTGCTGGCGGGGCTGGTCAGCCAAGTCCGCGATCGTTCTTTCCAGCTGGCTTTCGAAGTCGCGCCGGTTGGCCAGTCCGGTCAACGCATCATGCGATGCCTGCCATGAGAGCCGTTCGATATAGTCCTCTTCGCGCGTCATGTCGTGGAAGGCGAGCACCGCGCCGACGACGTGACCGGAAACGAGCAGCGGCGCGCCGGTCACCGCGACGGGAACAACCGAGCCGTCCGGCCGCTGCAGCAATTGCGGACGCGCGCTGGAACGGCGCGGCTCACCGGCCAGCAGGCGCTCGATCAGCCTGATATCCTCGTCGCTGGTGTCCTTGTCCACAAGGCGAAATAACGACTCGATCGGCTTGCCCCTGGCGACACCGAGCGGACATGCCAGCAATCTTTCGGCGACCGCGTTCATGTAGTCCAGCCGTCCGTCGGCGCCGGTGCTGATCACGGCCTGTCCGATCGAAGCCAGGGTGATCTGCGCGCGCTCACGCTCGGCATTGAGCGCCAACTGGAACGCCTGACGCTGCGCCAGGAGCTTGCGCGTCCGCCACACGGCTAGCAGGATCAGCAAGGTGGCGGTGACAAGATTGGCAAAGGTAAGCAGCATCTTGATGAAGCGCGACCCCTCACCGAGGCTGTCCGAGAAGGCCTTGGAAAGCGGGTTGATCCGATGATCGATCTGATGGATCTCCGCCTTCCAGGCGCTGATCTCGGCCGCTGATGCCGGCCCTTTGCCCAGCGTCTCGTGCATAGCGTCGCCGAGCCGCTGGATGGCGAGGATCATGGTATCGGCAGCCGTCCAGTGCCGGATGGCGGCATCGAGATAGCTGAAGCCGCGGAAATTCTGGAACAGCCAGATCATCCCCGTCACGTCGTCGGGATGGTTTCCGCCCCGCAGGAAGCCGGTGCGCGCCGCGTTGGTGTCGGGCTCGGGCTGCTCAAGCGCCAGGCGTGCCGAACGATCGGCCAGCGGAACGGCGATCGCTCCAAGATACTCGCTGAGGAATTCCGCGTTGCCGGTGCCGGCATAGAGGCTGAGAAAATAGATGGCGTGTTTCTGTCCCTTGGACCACTGGCTTTCGCCGCCGACATAGGCGCGAACCGCCGACAGCGTGTAGAGGCTGAGGCTGGCAACCAGGGCCTGAACAAGAACGACGGCGATGAAAGGCCAGACGAGCCCGAGAAGACGGGGGCTTGCATACATCGATGCCAGCTTCATCGAATTTCCATGGATTTGCCATGATCCCTGTCAGCACGTCTGTCCGATTGTTTCATTCGTCGGTTGAGACTGCGTTCGCCCTCATGTCGCTCAGCTGGCGACAACGGTCCAGTTATCATGGGGCACTTAACAGCGAATAAAGACTTCAACTATTTGGCGAGCGATTCTTGCAGTGCACGGCTGAATATTACGCAGCGTCACGCAACTGCTTCAAATTGAATCGGATTGTGTTCAGAACTCAGGGGGCGGATTGGTGCTAGGGCTCCGCCGCGAGGCTCATCCCGGCGCCGCAGCTCTATGCCGGCATTTTGCTGTTCGCCACGGTCGGGCACCTATGGCATTTCGCAATCGCCCATCGACCTCGTCATACTCTATCTGCTGGGGGCCGCCGGCTCCCTGATGCGGCGCTTCGATTTTCCGACCGCGCCCGTCATCATCGGCATGATCCTGGGGCAACTCGCCGAAACCCAGTTCCGCCGGGCGATGACCATCTCGAATGGCGATTGGTCGGTGTTTTACACCCACAAGCTTTCGCTGACGCTGCTGACGCTCGCCTTCATCGTCATCTATGGCGAACTCGGCTTTCCGCCGCCGCTGACGCGCGGGCTTTTCGTTCTGTCGCGCTCGGTCGGCATCCTGGCGCATGCCTGGGAGCAGTCGCAGCAAACCGAGCGGAACAAGGGGCCGCTGCCGCGCGAGTGGTTGTGGGCCTATACCGGTACGCCGGCGCGACCGTTTCCCGAAGGGGATGACACCGGCGAGTGAGGCCTGACCCTAGTCTGGAGTGACCGGCGCAGGCTGGGGGAGATTCAAGGTCTTCACCAATGTCGAAAGTTCGGGCTCATCGATGAGCATGGCCGCGTCGGCCGGCGCCAGCCAGGCCCGTTGGCGTCGTTTGGCTTCCTGCCAGTCGGCCAGTTCCTCGGTCACCTCAAGCAAATAGACGATGACGTCGACGCGGACAAAGCGGTTGGCCAGCCGTTTCCAGTAGGAATAAGTGCCCGCCGGCTGCTTCAGTGTCTTGCCGAGCACGCCGGCTTCCTCCTGCGCCTCGATGGTGGCCGCCTTGCGTCCGCTCTTGCCCGTCATCGGCCATCCCTTGGGGACGATGAAACGTCTGGTGGTTCGCGACGTCACCAGCATCACCTCGATATCGCCGCGCGCGTTCAGCCGAAAGGGAATAGCCGCCACCTGGCGGATCCTCTCGCCCTTCTTTGCCTTGCGTACGGCCTTTTTCTTGGTGGCTGCCATTTCGTCGATCCAGTCGATGCAATGCCGCATAGCGCGACAAGGCATCGTTGCAAAACCAAAACTTTCGCGTGTGCCGAAAGGCACCCCGAATACATAAGTCGGCTAAATAAATGAAAAACGCCTGGATGTCAGCGGCAATTGCTCACGGCGGTGGTGCCGATTATCTGCATCTGGCAGCCTGGCTTGAGTTGCTGCACGACTGTCGGCGGCTGCCGAACGATCTGACGGTCCTGGGCACGATACTGCTGCTGTTGCTGCTGGTATTGCTGCCGCTGAACCCTGTTTTGCAGGATTTGCAGGTCGTTCTGCCGGATCAGCGCGTTGTCGCCGGTGGCGGAATTGAGGGCTTGCGCGGAAGTGGGCAGGCGAGCGCCCACCAGCATTGCCGTGGCCACCATTGCCGATGTGAAAATCGTTGATGGTCGAAGCGCCGACATTCGCTCATTCCCACGTAATGAATCCTGGTCTCAATATAGGGACGTCGGTCCGGCCGTGCCATATCCAAGCGTTGATCGAGACGAAATCGGCCTGTCGACCGCCGAATGGCGGCGGCCTAGAATCTGCCTGGCAACCTCGCATTGAACTTGACGGAAGCCGTCGATTCGCCGCTCTATCGGGTCGGCGCCGGCCTTGAGCCGAACGGCGTCAACGGCGTCGGCATGTCCATCAGGTATAATGGCGCCTTCGGCGAAACATTAAACGGAACGCGATCAGCGCGTCTCTCAAGGTCAGCTTCCAGCTGGCCCGAGGCAGAGCCGGGCGGGAGGGATCTTTATGAGGAAGTACGCGTATCTCGTGGCGATGCTGGGTGTTGCCTGCACCATCGGCGTGCCGGCCGTGGCGGCGCAGGGCGACAAGGTCACCGCGCCGCCCGCCGCCGTCGATGCGCCGCAGCTACCTGGTGGCGCGTCGGCACTGTCCGAAACCCATGGCGATTGGACGGTCAATTGCCAGATATCAGGCACGACCAAGACCTGCAGCCTGTCGCATCAGCAATTCAACAAGCAAAGTAACCAGCGCCTGCTGGCGATCGAGTTGTCGAGCAAGACCGGCGAGGATGCCACGGGAACGCTTGCGCTGCCGTTCGGCCTGGCGTTGGCCAAAGGGGTCAGCCTGACCATCGACGATCAGAAACTGGACGGCAGCCTGGCATTCAACACCTGCCAGGTCGTCGGCTGTCTGGTGCCGGTGGCGTTCGATGCGACTGTCACGCCGCTGCTGAAGTCGGGTACCACCCTGAAGATCGATGCCTTCGCGGCCGACACCGGACAAGCGGTGAGCTTTTCCATTCCGCTCAACGGCTTCGCCGGCGCGCTTGCCCGAACCGCGGAGCTTTTGACCAATTGACCGCAAAGCTCATGTGGACCCGCAGGACCTGAAGCGCGCGCTTGAACGCGGTGCGTCACCGCAGCGAACGTGGCGGCAGGACGTCTTTGCGTCGGCTCAAACGACGATCGTTTTCAACCGTTCGGCGATCAGGGCGGCGAGCCGCGCCGCCACTTCGTCCTTGCTCATCTCGGGCCATTCCTCGACGCCGGCCTTCGATACGATCCGCACCCGATTGCGATCACCGCCCATCACGCCCGAAGGACCGACGCCGCTTTCCTGCGACACGTCGTTGGCAACGATGAAATCGGCGCCCTTCTTTCTGAGTTTGGCCTCGGCGTTGCGCAACAGATCCTGTGTCTCGGCGGCGAAGCCGATCACAAGCCCGGGTCGCTGGCTGTGATGGCCAATCCCGGCGAGAATGTCGGGGTTCTCGACCATGCGCAGCACCGGCGGCCCTTCGCCCGCAACCTTCTTGATCTTCTCACCGGCCGAATTTTCGCTGCGCCAGTCGGCAACGGCGGCGACGAACACCGCCGCGTCGGCGGGCAGAAGCTGTTCCACCGCATCGCGCATCTCTTGCGCACGTTCGACATGGATGGTCTTCACCCCGGCGGGATCGGCAATGCCGACCGGGCCGGAGACGAGACGCACATCGGCGCCGAGTCTCGCCAGTGCCGCGGCGATGGCATGGCCCTGCTTGCCGGACGAACGGTTGGCGATGTAGCGAACCGGGTCGATCGGCTCATGCGTCGGGCCGGAGGTGACGATGATCTTGCGCCCCGACAGCGGCTTGGGGCCGATATCGAGCAGCGCCTCGATGGCGGCGACGATCTCCAGCGGCTCGGCCATGCGGCCTTCGCCCGCCTCGTTGCTTTCGGCCATCTCGCCTTTGGCCGGGCCGACGAAGGCAATGCCGTCCTTCCGTAGCGCCGCACGGTTGCGGCGGGTGGCCGGATGCGCCCACATTCTGGGGTTCATGGCAGGCGCCATCAACACCGGCTTGTCGGTGGCGATGAGCACGGTGGAGGCAAGATCGTTGGCGTGGCCATTGGCAAGCTTGGCCATCAGGTCGGCAGTGGCGGGCGCCACCACCAGAAGGTCGGCCTCGCGCGACAACCTGATATGACCGACATCGTGCTCGTCCTGGCGGTCGAACAGGTCGGTGAAGACATGGTCGGCCGAGAGCGCGCCGACCGATAGCGTGGTGACGAATTCCTGCGCGGCCGATGTCATCACCACCCGAACCGCAGCACCGCGCTCGCGCAGCCGGCGGATGAGATCGAGCGCCTTGTAGGCGGCAATGCCTCCACCGATGATGAGCAGGATGCGCTTGCCGGAGAGGCCGCGCGAAAGCCTCTTGCCTGCCGGGGCGGTAGCCGGGGTCGCCGCGCCGTGCACGCTGGTCAACTCGCGCAGCGTTTTCTCGATCTGGTCGATGCGGCCCACTGGGCCGATCTGCCCGTCAACGGCGGCCCGGATCATGACCCGCGCCTGCTCTTCCATGGAGCGGTCGTTCTCCGCCGCCAATCGGCGCAGCAACTCCTTGACCTCATCGTCAAGGTTGCGGATCGTGATGCTGGCCATGTGATTGCACTCGGATGGGATTGCCGAGCGCAATGATAGCAATGCAATCAGACTGCCGCAAGTTGCGGACTCGGAGTCTGAGGCGACTGGAATGCTAGACGATCTTCCAGGCGATATAGACCAGCGTCAGTGCGATCACCCACAGGGCCAGGCGGCCGGAGCGGCTGTAATGCGCCTCGGCCTTGCCTATGGCGCGTGCGGTGGTCTCGTCGAAGCGCAGGCCGTGCTCGGCCATCAGATCGATCTCGCGCGACAGCCGATCGGTGCGCGCCGCAAGCTCGGGCGCCTGGCGGGCCAGCGTCAGCAGCGCCTTGGCGCCGTCGCGCGCGTCGAGCATCATGCCACGCGGCCCAAGGTTGCCGGCGATCCAGCCGCTTACCACCGGTTCGGCCGTCTTCCACATGTTGAAAGCCGGGTCGAGCGTGCGCGCGACGCCCTCGACCACCACCATGGTCTTCTGCAGCAGGATCAGTTCCGGCCGCGTCGCCATGTCGAAGAGTTCGGTCACCTCGAATAGCAGCGTCAAAAGCTTGGCCATCGAAATGGTCTCGGCCGGCTGGCCATGGATCGGCTCACCGATCGCCCGGATCGCTTGCGCGAAGGCCGCGACGTTGTGCTGGCGCGGCACGTAGCCGGCTTCGAAATGCACCTCGGCGACGCGCAGATAGTCGCGCACGATGAAGCCGTAGAGGATTTCGGCGAGGAAACGGCGCTCCTTCTTGCCGAGACGTCCGGCAATGCCGAGATCGACGGCGACGATGGTGCCGTTTGCCTCGACGAAGAGGTTGCCCGGATGCATGTCGGCGTGGAAGAACCCGTCACGCAGCGTGTGGCGCAGGAACGACTGAATAAGGTTCGCGGCGATCGCCTTCAGATCATGGCCGGCGGCTTCGAGGCCAGCAATGTCGTTCATCTTGACGCCGTCGACCCATTCCATGGTCAGCACATCACGGCCGGTGCGCTCCCAGTCGACGGATGGCACACGAAAACCGGGGTCGTTCTTGGTGCTTTCGCCGAGTTCCGAAAGCGCCGCCGCCTCGAGGCGAAGATCCATCTCGATTTTGGTGGTCTGCGCCAGCGTCTCGGTGACCTCGACCGGCCGCAGACGACGGGACGACGGAATGTATTTTTCCTGCAGGCGAGCGGCGAGGAAATAGCTTTCGAGATCCTGGAAGAAGCGGCGGCGCACTCCCGGCCGAATCACCTTGACCGCCACTTTGGTGGCAACGCCGTCGTGGATCGCGTCGGCGGCATGGACCTGGGCGATGGAGGCGGCAGCGACCGGGTCGCCAAAATGCGAATAGAGATCGCCGATCTTGCGCCCGAGCGAAGCCTCGATAGCCGCAACCGCCTCGATCTTCGGGAAGGTGTGCATCTTGTCCTGCAACATGGCGAGATCGAGCGCCATGTCGTTGCCGACGACGTCGGGCCGCGTCGCGAGGAACTGGCCGAGCTTGACATAGGAGGGACCGAGCCGGACGACCGCCTTGGCCAGCCGGTCGCTGCGCTCATAGGCAAGCGCGCGGCGGCGGGTGAACAGCCGTGCCAGCCGCCAGCCAAATTTCGGCAGGCCGGACAGTTCGTCGCCTGGCAAGGCGGCAACGACGCCCTCGCGCATAAGCACCCAGCCGGCGCGCATAAGCCGAAATCCAGCGCTGGCGGTGCTCATGGCCGCGCCCGTTCTGCCGGCTCTTCGAACCGGCATAGCGCATGTCGAACGTGAAAAATGCCCCCCGGCCTCAAAGCTTCCAGCCCGAATGAAGCGCGGCAATACCGCCGGAATAGTTGCGGAAGGAAACGCGATCGAAGCCGGCGCGGGAAATCATCGTCGCGAAATTCTGCTGGTTGGGAAACCTTGCGATCGATTCGACCAGATAGGAATAGGGCTCGCCGTCGCCGGTCACCATCTTGCCTATCTTCGGAATGGCGTTGAACGACCAGGCTTCGTAGACCTTATCGAGCAGCGGCATCTCGACCTCGGAAAATTCAAGGCACAGGAAGCGCCCTCCCGGCTTCAACACGCGGAACGCTTCACCGAGTGCGACATCGATGCGCGGCACGTTGCGGATGCCGAAAGCGATGGTGTAGGCGTCGAATGTGGCGTCGGGGAAGGGCAGTTCCTCGGCATTGGCCTCGACGAAATCGGTGTTGCCGGACAGGCCTTTCTTTTCGGCGCGTTCGCGGCCGACGGCCAGCATCGAGCCATTGATGTCGAGCACCGTGGCATGGGCATTGCCGTGGCTGGCATCGACGATGCGAAAGGCGATGTCGCCGGTGCCGCCGGCAACGTCGAGCACGCGCCAGCCGGTCCTTTTTGGAGGATTGAGCCATGTCACCATGGCATCCTTCCACAGCCGGTGCAGGCCGGCCGACATCAGATCGTTCATCAGGTCGTAGCGGTTGGCCACCTTGTGGAAAACATCGTTGACCAGGGACTGCTTGTCGCCAGCCCCAACACGCTTGAAACCATAAGAGGTTTCCATGCCGCTCGCGGCCGTGGTTCTCTCAACTGACATTTTTTTGATCCGTCATAAAACCGGCGGGACCATAGCCGATCGATGGTGCGGGCGCTATTGTTTAAGGCGCGGTGTTCGGCCGCGCTTCCAGGTGGCGGTTTTCAAGACCTGGACTGACCGACGGGATGATTGAATGCCTTTGAAAGCGGAACTGCACTGCCACATCGAAGGGGCAGCGGCGCCTGAACTCGTCATCCGCCAGGCGCAGAAATACGGCAAGGACACCTCGCCTTATATCCAGAACGGTTCGTTCGTCTGGCACGATTTCACGTCCTTCCTCGCGGCTTACGACTTTTCCTCCGATCTGTTCCGGACCGAGGAGGACTATGCGCGGCTGGCCGATCATTATCTGACCAGCCTTGCCCGCGACGGGGCTATCTATTCCGAGATATTCACTTCGCCGGACCACGCCAGGAAGGCCGGGCTTTCGCCCAAGGCCTATACCGATGCGCTTGGCGAAGGCATGGCGCGCGCCAAGGCCAAGACCGGCATCGAGGGCCGCATGATCGTTACCGGCGTGCGCCATGTCGGCGTCGAGTCGATCGAGCAGGCGGCGCGTTTCGCGGCGCGCTGCGGGCACCCGCTGGTCACCGGTTTCGGCGTCGCCGGCGATGAGCGCATCGGCGAGATGGAAGACTATGTCAGGGCTTTCGAGATCGCCCGCGAGGCCGGGCTCGGCATCACCATCCATGCCGGCGAACTGACAGGCTGGGAGACCGTCCAGGCGGCGCTCGACCACATCCGTCCGTCCCGCATCGGCCATGGCGTGCGTGCCATCGAGAACCCGGACCTTGTTCGGCGCATCGCCGACGAGGGCGTCGTGCTGGAATGTTGCCCCGGCTCCAACATCGCGCTCAAGGTGTTCGACAGTTTTGCCGACCATCCGTTTCCGGCCCTGCAGACGGCTGGCTGCAAGGTGACGCTCAATTCCGACGATCCGCCTTATTTCTGGACCTCGCTGAAGCGCGAATACGACATCGCCGCCGAGCATTTCGCGATGAACGAAAAGGCGCTGGTCGCCGTGACCCGGACCGCCATCGAAGCCGCTTTCGTCGACAAAAAGACCAAGTCAGCACTTCTTGCCCGGTTGAACAGCGCGGCACGCTGATTTCTGCCGACAAAGCTGTGGTCGGGTCGGGCTAGGCGGTTCCTTGGCCGCCGCATTGTCGCTAGGGTTCGCTCAAGCAGCTTGGAGCGCGGCGCGTCCGAAAGGACCATGCGCACTTTCGGTCGCAGGCATCAGGAGAACACCATGAAGGGCGTCACCGTCATCGACCATCCGCTTGTCCAGCACAAGCTGACCATCATGCGCAAGAAGGAGACCTCGACGGCCGGCTTCCGCCGGCTGCTGCGCGAAATATCGCTGCTGCTTGGCTACGAGGTCACCCGCAACCTCGAACTGACGACGACGACGATCGAAACGCCGATGGAAACCATGGAGGCGCCGACGCTGGAGGGCAAGAAGCTGGTCTTCGCCTCGGTGCTGCGCGCCGGCAACGGCTTGCTGGAAGGCCTGCTCGACCTGGTGCCGGCGGCCCGCGTCGCCCATGTCGGTCTCTACCGCGATCACGAAACACTGGAAGCGGTGGAATATTTCTTCAAGGCGCCGAGCGACCTCGCCGACCGTCTGGTGATCGTCGTCGATCCGATGCTGGCGACCGCCAATTCGGCGATCGCGGCGATCGACAAGCTGAAGGAGCGCGGCGCCACCAACATCCGTTTCCTTTGCCTGCTGGCAGCGCCCGAAGGCATCGAGCGCTTCACCAAGGCGCATCCGGACGTTCCCGTCTTCACGGCATCCATCGACCGCCAGCTCAACGAGAAGGGCTACATCATGCCCGGCCTCGGCGATGCCGGCGACCGCATGTACGGGACCAAATAGTACCAGGCAAAGTTGCCTGGTACTATTTACCGAATATTTACGCAAAGGCGCGGTTTTGGCGCCCGTTAAAGCGGCAAACACCATCCGGGCTTAAGGATCGGCCCTCAACTACAGCGCCGCGCGTCCATTCGGACGCGCAAAGGACGCTGTAGCGCTTTGATTTTGCGCATGATCCTTTCCGAAAATCGATCCCGATTTTCGGGGTCATGCGGCGAGGCCGATCCATGCTGCGCAAACTTCTCATCCTTGGCGTTTTCGCCGGCACGTCGGCATCGATACCGATTGTGTATCAGTCGAATCCGCAATTCGTTGAAAACCTGCTGAAATCCACGGTGACGAGCAAACAAGCGGTCGAAGCCCAATCCGACGTCAATTTGGCATCGGTCCCCGACAAGCCGGTGGCGCCGCTGCCGATGGGCCGCAAGGTCGTCGTTGCGGCAGACGAGCGCGGACACTTCTCGTCGGCCTTCAAACTCAACGGACGTCAGATCGACGGCATGATCGACACCGGCGCCACACTGGTCGCCATCAACATTTCAACGGCGCGCAAGATCGGCCTGTCGCTGAACCCTTCCGACTTCAGTCACGAGGTCAGCACCGCCAACGGCACCATCAAGGCAGCCGTGGCAATGATCGGCCGCCTGCAGATCGGCAACATCACGGTCAACGACGTCCAGACCATCGTGCTCGAAGATAGGGCGCTGCGCACCAATCTGATCGGCATGAGTTTCCTTAATCGGCTCGATAAATACCAGGTCGAGGACGGCACGCTGCTGCTCGTTCAGTAAAGTCCTATTCGTTTTCCGCAATTCCCAAGGGAAAGCGCTATGCGCTTTTCCCGGGAAAACCGTTACACATTTTTCCTGGAATTGCTCAGCCGCGCGGCAGGATCCGCCGGATGACCGACTTGTCGGCGGCCGGCTTCGAAGCGCCGACCGTATAGGCCGAAAGCACGGCGGCGGCGGCAGCCTCGGCATTGGCCGATGAGCGGGCATGGACCAGCGCCAGCGGCTCGCCGACCCTGACCTCCGCGCCGATAGGCAACAGCCTGGTGATGCCGACCGCAGGGTCGACCTTGTCGTCCGGCCGCGTGCGTCCGCCTCCCAGGCTAACCACGGCGAGCCCAATGTCTCGGGTGGCGATGCCGGTGACGAAGCCGTTTTCGGTCGCCCTGACGGCAAATTCGGTCGCCGCCACTGGCAGATATTTTTCCGGCTTCTCGATGAAATCGGCCGGACCGCCAAGCGCGGCCACCATGCGCGAGAAGGTGGCGGCGGCGCGGCCGCTGGCGAGCGTCTCGGTGGCGCGCCGCATGCCATCCTGGTTGGACGACACCAGTCCCGCCGACTGCAGCATTTCGGCGGCCAGCGCCAGCGTCACGTCCTCCAGCCGATGGTCGCGAAACCGGCCAGTGAGGAAATCGACGGCATTGCGCACCTCGACGGCGTTGCCGGCGGCCGATGCCAGCGGCTCGTTCATGCCGGTGATCAACGCCGAGGCCTTCAGCCCGGCACCATTGGCGATCTCGACCAGGCTGTTGGCGAGTGCGGTTGCGTCGCGCGACTTCTCCATGAAGGCGCCGTTGCCGACCTTGACATCGAGCACCAGCGATTGCAGCCCGGCAGCCAGCTTCTTCGACAGGATCGAGGCGGTGATCAGCGGCACCGATTCGACGGTTCCGGTGACGTCGCGGATCGCATAGAGCCGTCGATCGGCGGGCGCGAGGTCGGCGGTCTGGCCGATGATGGCGCAGCCGGTTTCAAGAACGGCCTTGCGAAACAGCGCGATATCGGGCTGGCTCACATAGCCGGGGATCGCATCCATCTTGTCCAGCGTGCCGCCGGTGTGGCCAAGGCCACGGCCTGATATCATCGGCACATAGGCGCCACAGGCGGCGACGATCGGCGCCAGCATGAGCGAGACATTGTCGCCGACCCCGCCGGTCGAATGCTTGTCGGTGACCGGACCGGGCAGGTCCGACCAGTCGAGCACGTCACCGGAATCGCGCATCGCGAGCGTCAGCGCCACCGCCTCGTCGCGGCTCATGCCGTTGAAGAACACCGCCATGGCGAAGGCACCGACCTGACCGTCCGAAACGGCCCCATCGGTCACGCCCTCGACGAAGCCGGCGATCTCCTGCTCCGACAGCCTCAGGCCGTCGCGCTTGCGGCGGATGATTTCCTGCGGAAGCATCAGCTCTCCAGCAGTCCGTCGCGGAACACGCGCTGCAGGATGGTTGCCAGCCGCGCGCCGCCTATCGGTGCCATGTCCTTGGTCTCCTGGTGCGAAAGCTCGGCACCGGTCATGCCGGCCGCCAGATTGGTGATGACCGAACAGGCGGCGACGCGCAGCCCGAGGAAACGGGCGAGAATGACCTCCGGTACGGTCGACATGCCGACCGCGTTGGCGCCCATGATGCGCGCCATGCGGATTTCAGCGGGTGTTTCGAAGCACGGCCCCGAGAACCACATGTAGACGCCCTTGTGCAGCGCGGTGCCGGTCGCTTTCGCCGCCCGTTCGATCGCCTTGCGGATGCCGGCATCATAGGCTTCGGTGAGACCAACGAAGCGGCGGTCGCTGGGCTCCCCGATGAGTGGGTTGGTGCCCGAGAAATTGATGTGGTCCGATATCAGCATCACCGAGCCCGGCGGCATATCCGGATCGACCGAGCCGGCTGCATTGGTGAGGATCAGTTTCGTGATGCCGATGCCGGCAAGCACCTCCAGCACCGGACGCATCGCCGCAGCAACGCCGTGCTCATAGTAGTGGGCGCGGCCCGACAGCATCAGCACCGGCACGCCGGCGAACAGCCCCGCCACCACCTCACCGGCATGGCCGGTGACGCCGCTTCTGGGAAAGCCCGGCAACTCGGCATAGGAGATGCGGATCGGATCCTCGATCTGGTCGACAAGACCGCCCAGGCCCGAACCCAGCACAAGCGCCGTCAACGGTGCGAGACCGTCCAGCCTTTCGATGAGATGATCCAGCGCCTTTTCCGTCATTTCAGCCAATTCCGAGTCAGGTCTTCATTGCAAGATGTCGCCGCGGAAACCATAGGGCAGCATGTCGCCCATGGTCACGGTTTCGGCCACGCCGGCATTGTCGCAGAGATAGAGCTTGGTTTCGGGCCGGCAGAATTCGGCCAGCCGCTGCCGGCAGCCACCGCAAGGCGAGCATTTCGCCATGCGCTCGGCAAGAACGGCGATCTCCACGATCTTGCCGCCCCCGCCCATGATGTAGTGACCGAGCGCTGTGGTCTCCGCGCACCAGCCTTCCGGATAGGAGGCGACCTCGATATTGGCGCCGGTAAAGATACGCCCGTCCTCGGTGCGCAAGGCAGCGCCCACTGGAAACTTCGAATAGGGCGCATAGGCCTTGGCCATGGCAGCCTTGGCGGCCTCGAACAGATCATGCGACATTCAGGTGTTCTCTCCGATGATCATGTCCAAAAACCGGCACTAAGCCGCCCCGTTGCTCCCGCTCAGCGTTCCTTGACATATGGTACGCCGCCGGCGCGTGGCGGAATGGCCTTGCCGATGAAGCCGGCGAGCAGGATGACGGTGAGGATGTAGGGCAGCGCCTGCATGAACTGCACCGGCACCTTGCCGATGATGGGCAGCGGCGAGCCTTGCAGACGGATCGACAGCGCATCGAGGAAGCCGAACAGCAGGCAGGCGAACATGGCGTTGACCGGCTTCCACTTGGCGAAGATCAGCGCGGCCAGCGCGATATAGCCCTTGCCGGCGGTCATGTCCTTCACGAAGCCGCCATTCTGCACCATCGACAGATAGGCGCCGGCGATGCCGGTGAGGATGCCCGTGCAGATCAGTGCCCGGTAGCGCAGCCAGGCGACCGAGATGCCGGCGGTATCGACGGCGGCCGGGTTCTCGCCGACGGCGCGCAGGCGCAGGCCGAACCGGGTGCGAAACAGCACCCACCAGGTGAACGGCACCATCGCGAAAGCGAGATAGACCAGGATCGAGTGGCCCGACAGCAGTTCGGCATAGATCGGCCCGATGATCGGCACGTCGTGCAGGGCGGCGGCACCAGGCCAAATGATGGCCTCGAAGCGCTCGCCCGGTTGCAGCGCCGGCGTGCGCCCGCCTTGCTGGAACCAGGCTTGGCCGAGGATGATGGTCGATCCGGCGGCAATGAAATTGATTGCCACGCCGGAGACGATCTGGTTGCCGCGATGGGTGATCGAGGCGAAGCCGTGGATCATGGCAAACCCGACCGAGATCAGGATGGCCATGCCGAGGCCGAGAAAGGCCGAATGGAACACGGAAGCCGCCGCCGCTCCGGCGAAGGCGCCGACCAGCATCTTACCCTCGAGACCAATGTCGAAGATGCCGGCGCGTTCCGAATAGAGGCCGGCGAGGCATGCCAGCAGCAGCGGCACCGAGAGGCGGATGGTCGAGTCCAGTGTCTGGACGATTGCGTTGAACACATCCATCTCAGGCACCCTTACTCTTGATCGCTTCCATGCCGACCGACCTCGGATTGAACGAGGCGAACAGCGCCTGGATGTAAGGCCTGAACATGTGCTCGAGCGCGCCGGCAAACAGGATGACGAGACCCTGGATGATGACGATCATGTCGCGGCTGATCGCCGGCATTTCGAAGGCAAGCTCGGCGCCACCCTGGTAAAGCATGCCGAACAGGATCGCCGCCAGCACGATGCCGGCCGGGTGCAGGCGGCCCATCAGCGCCACGGCGATGCCGACGAAACCGGCGCCGGAAACGAAATCGATCGCGACATTGTGCTGGTCGCCCATCACCGGATTGAGCGCCATCATGCCGGCGAGCGCGCCCGAGATCATCATGGCGGTGATGATGATGCGAGTTTCCGAAATGCCGGCATAGCGTGCCGCCTTCGGGCTGTGACCGTAGGTGCGCATCTCATAGCCGAGCTTGGTGCGCCAGATCAGCAGCCAGACCAGGAAGGCCATGGCCAGTGCCAGCAGGAAGGAAATGTTGAGCGGCGCCGAACGGATCTTGGCGCCGGACAGTTCGATGATCCAGTTGAGCTTCGGCAATTCCGCTCCGGCGAAGAAGTTGCGCGTCTGCGGCGCTTGCGAGGCTGCCGGCTTCAACGGGCCAACCAGCAGGTAAACCATGATCGAGGCGGCGATGAAGTTGAACATTATGGTGGTGATGACGATGTGTGAACCGCGCTTGGCCTGCAGATAGGCGGGGATCAGAGCCCACAACGCGCCCACGATCGCTGCCGCGACGATGGCCAGCGGAAAGGTCAACCACCATGGCAGCGTCGTGTCGAAGCTGAGGCAGACGACGGCTATGCCGAGGCCGGCGATGTAGGCCTGTCCTTCGGTGCCGATGTTGAACAGGCCACAATGTGCCGCCACGGCCACCGAAAGCCCGGTGAAGATGAACGTGGTGGCATAGAAGAGGGTGAAGGCAATGCCTGAGCCCTTGCCGAAGGCGCCCTCGACCAGGATGACGGCGGCGCGCAAGGGGTTTTCGCCGACCAGAAGCACGACGAAGCCGGCGACGACGAAGGCGACGAACAGATTGATCACCGGGATCAGGCCGTAGTCTGCCCAGGCCGGCAGCTTGGCGTAAGGCGTGCTCATTCCGCGGCCTCCTGGTGCTCGACGCCGGCCATCAGCAGGCCAAGTTCGCCTTCGTTCGCCTCCGGGCCGCGCTCGCCGACGATGCGGCCGGCAAACATCACCAGGATGCGGTCGGAGAGTGAACGGATCTCATCCAGCTCGACCGACACCACCAGCACTGCCTTGCCCTGGTCGCGCATGGCGATCAGGCGCTTGTGGATGAATTCGATGGCGCCGACATCGACGCCGCGCGTCGGCTGGCCGACAATCAGCACGCCGGGATCCTGTTCCATTTCGCGCGCGAGCACGATCTTCTGCTGGTTGCCGCCGGAAAAATTGGCGGTCTTGAGCCGGCAGTCCGTGGGGCGGATATCGTATTTAGCGATCTTGTCCTTGGCATCGTTGCGGATGGCATCGATGTTGAGGAACGGCCCATTCAGATAGCGGGGATCGTCGTGATAGCCGAGGATGGAGTTCTCGTTCTCCTCGAAGGCCAGCACCAACCCGACGTGATGGCGATCTTCCGGCACGTGCGCCAGGCCGCGGTCGCGCAATTCTCCGGGGTCGGCGGCACCGGTCAGGTCGATCGGCTTGCCGTCGAGCATGACTGAGCCCGAGACCGCGCGCCTGATGCCGGAAATCGCCTCGAGCAGTTCGGATTGTCCGTTGCCGGCGACACCGGCGATGCCGACGATCTCGCCGGCCCTGATATCGAAGGAGATGTCGTCGACCATGGTGACGCCGCGTGTATCCTTGACCGTCAGGTTCTTGACCGCGAGCTTGACGCCGCCGGCTTCCGCCTCGCCCTTTTCGACCCTCAAGAGCACGCGCCGTCCGACCATCAGCTCAGCCAGTTCCTCGACTGTGGTCCTGGCGGTCTCGCGCGTCGCCACCATCGTTCCCTGACGCATGACCGACACGGTGTCGGTGATATCCATGATCTCGCGCAGTTTGTGAGTGATCAGCACCACCGTCTTGCCCTGGTCCTTCAGCTGCCTGAGGATGCGGAACAGATGGTCGGCCTCTGCCGGTGTCAACACGCCCGTCGGTTCGTCGAGGATCAGGATCTCGGCGCCGCGATAGAGCGCCTTGAGGATCTCGACACGCTGCTGCAGGCCGACCGGCAGTTCCTCGATGATCGCATCGGGATCGACTTCCAGCCCGTATTCGCGCTCCAACCGCTCGAGTTCGGAGCGCGCCTTGGCGATGCTCTTCTTCAGTAGCGCATCGCTCTCGGCGCCGAGGATGACGTTTTCCAGCACCGAGAAGTTGTCGACCAGCATGAAGTGCTGGTGCACCATGCCGATGCCGAGCGCGATAGCGTCGTTGGGCGTCTTGATCGCCGTCGGCTGGCCGCCGACTCGGATCTCGCCGCTATCGGCCTGGTAGAAGCCATAGAGGATCGACATCAGCGTCGACTTGCCCGCGCCGTTCTCGCCGACGATGCCGTGGATGGTGCCGCGCGCGATCTCCAGATTGATGTCCCGGTTGGCGCGCACGGCGCCAAAACTCTTGTCGATGCCGATCAACTCGATTGCGGCTTGCGCCATGCAGCCTGTCCCACTCTTATTTTTTTATCGCTTGGTCAAAACGCCTAGCATGACGCTCCGCCCGTGCCAATTGGCCGGAGCAGGGCCACTCTCGACAAATCCCGGTGCGCTTGTCAATTTCCAACGTGGCCGGGGCCTTCACATTCGCTAATATGGCGAGGCCGAAATGCGCATCACGGCGCAAAGGCCGTACGCTGCAAGACTGGGGATTTTGAATGACCGTGCTCGCCAACCGGCTGACGACGCTGGAGATCCGCGCCGCCGAACAGGAGAAGACCATCGAGGAACTGTCCGGCCAGATCGCCGAACAGTGGAAGGTGATCGAGCGCATGCAGCGCAAGCTCGATGCGCTGACCGATCGGTTCCTGGCACTGGAGGAGCAGACAGGAGATGAAGTGCCTGTAACCAAGCCGCCGCACTGGTGAGGAAAAGGGGCGCGCCCGCCATGGCCGGTGAAAGCGATCGTATCGCGCGGGCCGGCGACTATGTGCTCGGCCTGATGAACGACATGGAACGCGAACGGGCCGAGCGCGATCTGGAATTCGACCCGGCCTTCCGCGATGCGGTCGTGCGGCTAGCCGAACGCACGCATGTCTTCGACCATGCCGAACCGGCCGATGGCGAAGAGCGCTGGAAGCAGATCACGCAGCGCATCGGAGACCTGCCGCAGATGCGCAGCTCCGGGCTGGGCGATGCCGGGTCGCCAGCCGTGATCGAACGCCTGTCGCGGCGGCCGCACGGCATCGGCTTGCACGCGCTTGGCGGCCGGCGCGGATTTGCCGTGTCCGTCGGCCTGATCGTGGCCTTCGCGCTGGGGTATCTGGCGGGTAAATTATAGGCCACGCAAAACCGCCGGGCTTGCGCCCGGCGGTTTGCAGATCATGGCCGAATATTTGTGCCGCTCAATAGGGGCAGGCGTTGTCGGCGGTGTAGTCGTGCACCTGGATCTTGCCGGAGATGATGTCGGCCTTGGCCTTTTCGACGGCCGCCTTCATCTCGTCGGTCACCAGCGCCTTGTTGTTCTCGTCCATGGCGTAGTCGACGCCGCCTTCCTTCAGGCCGAGGTTTTGCAGGCCGCCCTTGAAGGTGCCGTTCTTGCCGTCCATGAAGGCGTTGTAGACGGCAACGTCGACGCGCTTCATCATCGAGGTCAGCACTTTGCCGGGCTGCAGGCCGTTCTGGTTGGAATCGACGCCGATGCCAAGCTTGCCGGCATCAGCCGCCGCCTGCAGCACGCCGACGCCGGTGCCGCCGGCCGCGGCGTAGACCACGTCGGAGCCCTGGTCGATCTGCGTCTTGGCGATCTCGCCGCCCTTGGCCGGGTCGTTCCAGGCAGCCGGCGTGTCACCGGTCATGTTCTGGATGACGTCCGTCGCGCCGGCCGACTTGGCGCCGCCGACATAGCCGCATTCGAACTTGCGGATCAGCGGAATGTCCATGCCGCCGATGAAGGAGACCTTCTTCGACTTCGAAGCCATCGCCGCCAGGATGCCGACCAGATAGGAGCCTTCATTCTCCTTGAATACCAGCGAGCGGACATTGGGCAGATCGACGGCATCGTCGATGATGGCGAAGTTGAGGTCAGGATATTCGGCCGCGACCTTCTTCAGCGCGTCCTCCCAGGCAAAGCCGGCCATGACGATCGGGTTGCGGCCATCCTCGGCAAAGCGGCGCAGCGCCTGCTCGCGCTGCGAGGCGTTGGAGACCTCGAATTCGACATAGGCCGTGCCGGTCTCGGTCTTGAATTTTTCGGCGCCGTGGTAGGCTGCCTCGTTGAAGGATTTGTCGAACTTGCCGCCGAGATCATAGAGAAGCGCCGGCTGGACATCCGCGGCGAAAGCCGGAAGAACCATTGCGGTTGCGGCCAGGAGGCCGAGAACGATACGTTTCATGTGATCCACACCCTGTCGGTTATTTTTTCCGTTATGCACCGCATACCGGCCCGGTTCTCCGGCAGGCATGCGACGTCAGCCAGGAGTGTATTCCCCTCCCGCTCGGCGGCAATCTGGCACGGCCCGAAACAAAATTCACGCGGAATTTTGACCTTTTGGAAAAGCATGGCGCGGGCAAGCCGCGCGGAAGCTTGATCCCTGCGCCAAAGGCGTCAGGCGGAGGCGGCGGCCGGAATGTCGTAAGCGACGCCCGTGCCTTTCAAGTTGCAAGTGCCGTAAGGGTTCTTCGCCAGATATTGCTGGTGATCGCCTTCGGCGAAGTAGAATTCGGTCGCCGGCGCGATCTCGGTGGTGATCCTGCCGTGGCCGGCGCCGCGCAGCGAAGCCTCATAGGCATCGCGCGAGGCGCTCGCCGCCTGCAATTGCGCATCACCGATCGCGTAGATCGCGGAGCGGTAGGTGGTGCCGATATCATTGCCCTGGCGCATGCCTTGTGTCGGGTCATGGCTTTCCCAGAACAGCTTCAGAAGCGCGGCATAGGAGACGATCTTGGGGTCATGGACGACCAGCACCACTTCGGCATGGCCGGTAAGCCCGGTGCAGGTTTCCTGGTAGGTCGGATTGGGCGTGATGCCGCCGGCGTAGCCGACCGCCGTGACCCAGACGCCTTCCCTCCGCCAGAACAGCCGCTCCGCACCCCAGAAACAGCCGAGCCCGAACATCGCCGTCTCCAGCCCCTCGGGATAGGGACCCTTGAGCGGTCTTTTCAAGACCTTGTGCCGTGGTGCGGTCGGGATCGCCCTGGCGCGGCCCGGCAGGGCCTCGGACGGCTTCGGCAGATTGAGCTTCTTGTTCAGCATGTCGCTGAGAAAGAACATGCACGGCTTTCCTCTCTGGGTGAAACGCGGAAGGGGATCAGTTCGCGGCGAACCGTCCGCGCGGTTGCCGCCTGTAGCCGATCGCATAGAGCAGGAAGGCCAGCGCCGCGAACACGGCGAAGCCCGGCTGGTTGAGCGCCCAGGCGACGGCGCCGTCCCACAGCAGAGGGCCGGCCTTGGCCCGAACGAAGGTCTCGAAGGCGGCCCGAGTGTCCGGCGAGACCGCCAGCCAGCTGGTGTTGAGCGGTGTCAGCACCAGCACTGAGGCCGCCACGGTGCGCGTCGCGTCGAGCACCGCCATGATGACGGAAATCGACAGGGCGACCATGGCGGCAAGACGGAAGACGAAGCGAAACATCAGAGACCTTCCTCCCGGGCCAGTCCTCAAGCTCCTCCCGAGGGCCTTCCGGCACATTTCGAAACGAGAGATAGAATGGCCCTGCCCACTTCGCAATCGGCCTACGCGAATTTGAAGTCCGCGCTTTCTCCGGTCGGCCCTAAGCCACCGGCTTGCGTTTGCGCCATTGGACACGCCAGACGGCGAAAATGCCGCCGCCGATGGCGCCGATCACCAGCCCGGCCAAGCCGATGAACACGGCAAAAAAGCCGCAGGCGCCTTCGAAGCAGCTCATGTCGGTGGTGTCGGCAATGATCGAGCCGGCGAAGAAGCCGGCGAGGGCGCCGATGACGGCGCCGAGGATGATGCCGAGCAGGGCAGCGACGATTGGTCTTTGCGTCACTCGACAGATGGCCAGAGGCGAAGTCAAGCAAGGCCAGCCGTGCGGTGTTGCCTGTGCACATCATTCGGCCGGCGGTACCTCAAAAAGGGCGCGCAGGCGGCTTCGCGAACGCTGTGTGGCCGGCAAAGCGAATAGACTGCCGTTATGGCTTGGCATTCGGCCCCGGATCGACTAGATGAGCCCCGCGCCTGTTGCTTCGACGGCTCAGGTGCAGGGGAAGGGCGTTCGCTGGTTGGCGACGCCGGCGCGGAATACCGCGCCACCGCCCCAAGGGAGGTGCATCTCCCCAACCCGCGCGGCGAAACCGGCCGGCGCGACATGCATGGACGGAGAGGTGGCCGAGTGGTTGAAGGCGCACGCCTGGAAAGTGTGTTTACGGGAGACCGTAACGCGGGTTCGAATCCCGCTCTCTCCGCCAAAGATTTTCTATAACGTATTGATTTAGCTATATTTTCTGCTGCGACGCAGAATTGGCTTGCACCGTTACTTGCACCTTCAGCGCGTGATTGATGCGTGTGTGGAGCCGTTCCGTAGTGAGCCCTGCCGCACCCTAGGGGCGGTTAGCTCCGCTTGAATGCGCCCTATTCAGATAGCGCGGCTTCCGCCTGTTCGATGGTGTCGTACACTCCACCCAGAGTGGGATCGTCGTGCTGAAACGAGGCGTAACCGGCGATCTGGCCTTCCAGCCTGATCGGAACAATCCAGACAGGCCACACGCTATCCGCGCCAGCCTCCACTTGCTGGTCACAGTAGGCACGCCGCCATTCTGCAAATTCCACAGGAGTCAGGTCTCCGCCCTCATCGATCTGCGTAACGCGCTCCGGCTTCCACGCGAGATTTAGTCCCTCAAGATCGCCGTCGAACGCCTCAACCTCAGGAAATGGGCAGAAGAAATAGCCCACTGTGCCTGCCGTCTTAAAGGCCGCCCAACCAACTGGTGGAAGCATGCGCTGCCCTATGCCGGTGAGCGGCGGTATGGTGCGCCACTAGCGTCGCCGCTTCTGGAGGGTGAGACTGAGGCGGAATACCTAAAGCGGCACGGGCTGCCGCTTAAGGGAGAGAAGGTGTGAATGTCGGGTGGCCAACATGCGCAGTCGATGTCGGCTACCTTTTTCGCTGGCGGCTCGCCTTGCACAACTGTGGATTTTCATCTCACTATGGCCCATGCGAAATATCTTGTGCCTAGTTCTTTTACTAAACACTACGGCAGTCCTTGCGGACGACTTTAGTGAAAGCGTCCACGCCTTCGACCGCTGCTATGTTCGGCAACTGGATTTGTTCAGGAAACTTTGCGAACCAGCTGATCAGGTGGCGATTGCCATAGTGAGCGGGTGCCCTGACGAAATGGGCGATTTCATTACGGCGGCGGCCAGAACCATGGGACCCGAGAAGGCCCATGAACTCAGCCGACAACTCAGTCAGAAGCGCCAGGAACAGGCGATAGCTGCACTCATGCGCGAGCGGTTAGTAGATCCTTGTCCAAAGTGACGCGGTGCCTGTGGAATGCTGAGGATTCGGCGGAGAAATATTTTAGGCGATCATTTCCGGCTAGGTCGGGATTTTCGCAATTTCGGCTCGCCAATAGCCCATGGCTTTCCCGATAACGTCATCCACGTAGTGCCGCGTCTGGTCATCCTCGATCACAACAAGCGCAGGCTCACCTACGTCGAAGGCGGGACTGATCGCCTCTGCAGAGAAGCCCCCACCGCGCTGAGCTTGGGTTGGCTTTTGGCCCTGCGTAATCATCGCTGACTTCCTGCCGAGCGCCCCATGCTTGTGAGTGTCGTGTGTGTCCCGCGCGATGGCCAACTGATGCACTGCCGAGCCGAGAGCATCCCGCGCCGCACTGATTTCTGGGGCGATGGGATTGGTGTGCAAAATGAAGTGCTCGGCGAGATTATCGATTTCACACAATGCCAAGATCGCGTGCCGGATGCTCAAGGGCTGGGACACCCAATCGCCGACAGCGGCCTCAACGTAGTCCGAAGAAATTGACGCGGATGCATGGGACGGCGTGCTCAGGCTTCGGCTTCTGTCGCGCGTCGTGTCGCCTTTTGATTTGGCTTTTCGACAGGCGGCAAGGCCAAGACGGGATCACCTTCCATCGCAGGAAATACAAGTGCGTCCGCCACCCTCTTCAGATCTTGGAATTGAATATTTGCAGATGCCGCACCGTGGTCGCCATCCTCAATCGTTGGCGGGAGGAGCCGTATCTCCACAGTCATGCCGCGCTCAACGCGTGCTAGCATCGACTCCAGTGCCCATTTCAGGTCTGAAGTCTGCTCGTGCTTTCGACCATCTTTCCCCGCGACGTTCGCCAACAACTCTTCGACCTTCGAGTTGACCGATTCCTCGACTACCTTGTTGATTTTCGCATCGAATAACTCAGCTATTGGATCATCCTTGAAGGCCGAGATTTTTTCGGTTTCTGCGCGTATTTTGCGAATGTCTTCAACCTGTCTCCACGTGCTTATTGCCCAAGTCGCAGTTAGGCCGAGCAGTGTGATCGTGGCCGTGGAAAGGCCGAAAAAAAATTGGGGATCACTAGTCGAAATTTGGCGAACCTCGATTGGTTCGGCAGATCCGGTGGCAGCCTCGGAGAAAGCCCGGATTGCTCTTTTTACGAACCGAAGTTCGTCAATAAGTTTATCCAACTGATTGTTGAACAAATCGCGTGGCAAGAGGAAGCCCACTTCAGCTTGACCGGGCTCCAGTTCGTCATTTTTAATGCCGACAAATGCTAGTGACGTCCTAAGATTTCTGAGTTGCGTGACGAAAGCGGTTCGCCGCTTAAGGAACTTGGCTAGCTTATCCTGAGCCACTGCTGGTGTTGCGGGACCCTCAGATACCCAATCACGAATGTCGTTTACAATATCGTCTAGAAAGTACTTACCCGCACCAATATCATAAAGTAGATTTATCTGGGCAGGCTGGAACAATTGTAAAAATACGTCCAGTGATTCGTTAAGTTTGTCCAGCGCTTCAGAAAATGCCTGTTGATAAGATGGCTCGGCGGGTGACGCGACAAGCTGACCCAAGGCTGTGGATAAACCGGCGAAGCGAGATTCTGTCGCAGCCTGGTCTTCTCCGTCCAACAGTAGGCCGACAATCTCGAGTAATCTCGAAGCGTTCAATTTCTACTCCCCCAACTTCCAATAGCTGCACGACAAAGCTAGTAACGCATAGCTCTATCCGTAACACTTACTTTAAACAACATGCGCCCCACCGGGCCGCCCTTTCATTATTTCCAACAGCAGGCCCCGTAACACACAACGCGCCTCGGCGCGATCGTATAACCGGCGCTACGGTTCGGAGAGGGGCTCTGGAGCGCGACCACATTGTCTGCCGACAAAATGTATTCGCTCCCGCAGTCGCTCTTCGCGTCTATTGCTGGCCGGTTGAGGCTCCTGAAAACCGAAAGTACGCAGCGTGATGGGCCCCACAAATCCCACGCCCCGCAGCGCGATCGCTGGTTGGGCCGCTTTAGGAGTTGTCGTCCCAGTGAATATGATGTTGCTCACCGTCCGATCAACCGGCTATGTGATCTACACTTGCGATAGATTCGAGAGAGAGATGCAACCCAAAAAGACTGCGCTAATCACCGACTTGGATAACACGCTTTTTGATTGGGTCGAGCTTTGGCTGAATTGCTTCTCACCCATGCTCGACGAGATCGCGGAAATCAGCGGTATTACAAAAGACAGACTAATTCCAGAAATACGTGAGGTCCATCGGAGGCACGGGACTTCAGAATATTCGTTTTTGATCGAGGAGCTTCCCTCCATTCAAAGGTTTCTGTCAGGTCGCGAGGCAACCAAGGTATTTGGAACTGCAATCGATATTTATCGCCGCCAACGCCGTGACTATCTAAGGCTCTTTCCAACGGTAGGAGAGACCTTGCTGACGATAAAGGGAGCGGGAACTCTGATCATTGGATACACCGAGTCGATGTCATTCTATTCAAACTACCGCCTCCGGCGCTTGGGACTAGACGGAGTGCTGGACCACGTCTTTTGTCCGGAAGACCACTTGTTGCCGGAAGGGCTTTCTCAAGAGGATCTGCGGAAGTACCCATCTGAACATTTCAAGCTTAATTTCACCAAACAGCACTTCACCCCAAAGGGATCAAAAAAGCCAGATACCGCAGTTCTCAACGCCATCGTGTCGGATTTGGGACTCAACAAGGCCGATTGCGTTTACGTCGGGGACAACTTGATGAAAGACGTCGCTATGGCACTCGACGGCGGGATTGAGGACGCGTGGGCAAAATATGGGCAGGCCCACAAGCGCCCTGAATATAAGCTCCTGCAGGACGTAACCCATTGGACTCTGGAAGAGGTTGAACGAGAGCAGAAGATTAAGGAGCGCGAGCACGTGGAACCAACCCACACACTTGATAGCTCATTTTCGGAAATCCTACCGCTGTTTGACTTTTGCGAATTCAAACAGGCGAAGTGATAAGCATGAAAGAAGCGCGGCGAAATGAAGTGATCGAAATTTGGAAGTCGATTATCGAAGTTCAACGGCATTTCAACGACGTTAGCATGCGCATCCGTGGTATGTTTGTGACGATCCTACTCGGATTCTTTGCGGCACTCGGATTTCTACTCGATCAAAATCTCAGCATCGAAATCGGTGACCTTCGCATTAAGTTCTCCACCCTGGTTCCAATGTTTGGATTGTTCGCCACGTGGCTGCTGTATTTCATAGACCGCTATTGGTATCACAGACTGCTCGTAGGTTCCGTAAAGCACGGAATAGCAATCGAACAGCAGTACAAAGATGAGATTCCAGAGCTATCGCTGAGCGCCAAAATTGGAGAAGAGAGCCCGTTTACGCCCCGGTGGCCATTGAGTTGGATAGCGAATCTACTCGTTTCCCATGACAAATTTCGACAGGAAGGCAGATTGCATTCCGACGGTAAGATTGAGCTTTTTTATAAGTCCGTCATGCTAGTACTGTTTTTAACGATGGCAGTCCTCTCTGTAGGGGGCGGCATTACTTTTTTCGACCACAATGCAACCGTCGCTCCCAAGGGTCCATTGTGTCCGCAAGCACTTCAGTCTTTGTGCGAAACAGTCTCAACGTTGGAAGAATTAATAGGTACCGGCAAGGGCAATTAAGCGACCGGTGACGGGCACAGCATCGAAAAGACACGTCGCGAGCCTCGCTCCTGGCAGCGTTGGGCAAGCGTATTGCAGGTGACACGCTAGCGTTTTCTCTCATGGTAGAAAGCCTTGAAACCCGAAAGGACGCCGAGACATGGGGCCCCACATTCGCCCCACCCCCGGCCTTCGGGCAAACCCCTGCGGGCCAGGTCGGGGTGGTCCAGCTGCCGTACCGGCTACCAGCGCGAGCCGAGCGATGTCCGCAGCATTGTGGTTTCGTCTCGCTGCTAGCCATGCTCGCGATGCGGCCAGACCTTCGCCAGCTTTGGGATCGCCCGGTGTTCGTTCGCCCATGCAATGGCCGCCATCCAGCTGGGCGCGACGTGCTTCAGCGTGTCGGAGGCGTAGTGCCAGATTTCGACGCGTGGGTCGCGACCGCCGGGGCGTTTGGTGTCGGTGGCGCGGGCGCGCTGCATTAGCGTGTAGCCGGCGACATCGCGCATCGAGGTGGGTTTCTGCGGGACGTAAGTCATGTGGCAGGCCTGTTCCTCACTCAGCAGCGGGGAGGTGACGGTGCAGGCGGCTGAAGTCGACCGTCAGCACCGGGAGCGGGCCCGCTGCACCTATCTGGCCGCAGCAAGAGCAGGAAGCAGCCGGAACGACTTCCGGTAGCCGGGGTTGGTCGGCTCGAACGTCTTGGTGATGACCTTGTCGGCGAGCTTCACGAACTCCGCCAGCGTCATCTCGACGTGGCCGCCGTTCGCGGTGTTGTCGATGACGACGATGTTCTGGGTACCGTTCCAGTCGAGGCGGTGCTTCACGGCCATCAGTATTTTCCCCTTGTGCGGTCGCTAAGACCGCGTGTGTATTAATTCAGCGAGATTAGCTGCCGGTGAAATCTTAGTATGAGACGGATTGATCGGCTGAGCCAATGCTGGCCTTGTCCATGCTCTGCTGGCAGGCAAGTAGCGAACGGACGGCCCGTTTGGTGTAAGCAAGGCTATACCGCCCCATCGAGTTTCCGTAGAACGAAATCCCGAAAGCATCCTTCAGGGCGAAGTCAACGATGAACGCCGGAGTTACGCTAAAAAAGAGTGCGCCATCGTCTGTGGCATAGCCGGTCAAGATCTCCGGACGACTATCAAGTTCTAGCGCAACAGCGTACTTCCCTCCCTTGAAGAAGTCATCTTTCCAGAGGTTATTGGTGACCAACAACCCGGCAGTTCCGTCATTCTTGACCGACATGCCGATAAAAGTACCACCATCGAAGTCTGAACCTGCAACGCACACGCTCGTGTTTTTACTGACTGTGATGGTCCAGTTTCCGATATTTTCCCAGTGTATTTGCTGGTCCGGATCATCACCAGCATTCGCAATTGCGGGGATAAGTATCGACAGTGCGGCGATCAGGATTTTTCTCATTTTGATTATCCCTTCGGTGCCTACCATTTCGGTGGCGGCCTTAGCCCGCGAAACCGGCGGCAAACACAAACTGTAGTGGACAGGCTCAGGCCTGTCGTTAGCGCCGAGTTTGGGAAATTGCCCCGCCGTCCATTTCTTATTGGCTTGTCAATCGGGGCGCGGCTTAAATGGATATTTTTGCCGCTTCGGATGCCGATACAGGTGAAGAGTGCGGCCTCGGTAGCCTTGCCGCCAATCCCACAAAGAGCTTTTAAGAAAGCGAAAACGTGCGGATTATAGAGGCCCCACATCGTGCCCCGCTCCCGGCCTTCGGGCAAACCGCCCCCGGGCGGTGCCGGGGGGACCACCACCAAGAAATGCGCAGCACACCGCTGCCGCGCTCAATCGACTTCTCCGTGGCGCATGTGCCCAACTCGATGAAGTCGTGCTACATGTGCGGCTCTCCGCCATGGGAGCATCACATGTACAAGAACCGTTTTTCCGCTCAGCGGCGGCGCATCCATGCCTTCGCCAGGGCATGGGCCAAAGCTTATCTGGGACCGGGCCCGCATCGCCCGCCGTCCATCGCCGTCGGGGCGCACGTCGTGACCGACTACGCCGTCAACTGGCTGGCCGAGCACGGCGAGATGCCCAACGGCATCCACACTGCTCGGGCAACGCGCAGCATCCCCGGTTTCTACACCACATATCCTGCACTGGAGGTCGACTTCAGCCCTCTGCATCGTCTGGCCTCCTCTGGGTCAGGAAATGCAGCCGCAGAAGGCAACGGGCCATGAAGCTTTGACGTCATGTTGGTGCGACAAGCGCAGAAGGATCAACGGCCCCTGCCTTGGCGAAAACTCTCTCTATCACCGCCGCAACCATCGCGTCTCATCATGGGGGCGCGATCAGCAAAGCAAGTTTTCAAGGGGCTTCCGTAAGTACGCGCAGTTCTCGGCGTCCAAAGCTTCGCGGCAAATCTGACGGGCCGGGAGGTAGGGCCACATTGCCATCAATCTTCGGCAGTCAATCAGCTAGGGTGTGTGTCCTGTTGGAGCCCCGAGCCAGCGGCGGCAGCTGTTCCATCTGCTGTATCCGACGGCGCTCGCCGATCAGGTTATCTCCCGAAAATAGCGATCCAACTCAGCTTTGAGGATTAACGTGCGCCTGTCTGATTTGTTCGGCGCGTCGCGACAGACGGATCGATCTGACAAGCTAGCTGCGATATGACGTAAAAGCCCGGCTTGGGAGGCAGGTACTGTGAAAACGACGGCCTAGGTCGCCTGCAATTTGCGGCGATGAAGCAAGCGGGCTTCATTGTAGACTTTCTGCAGCCTGAGCCTCGGAAAAAGCGCCGTGTGGCATTGCAGGATGCCCGCCATCACCCCGGCCTGAAACTTAGCAATTCCGGGGGCACTGGCATCGGCCACGACACGATCGAGATAAGTGCCGAACTCTTCGTACGGGAACTCGTCGGCTGGCATTTTCATCTCGATCATCATCTGCACCTGCTCGTTGACAATCATGGTCTTGATGATGCGGAAGACTAACGTGTCGACGACCGTGCGATAAACCCAAAAGAGAACACAAAAAGCATACCACCCGACGTAGATGCCGAAGAAGGTGTGCCAGAAGCTGGGGGTGAAGCTGCCGGTAAACAAGTTGGCGAGAAGTAAGATGGCCGACGCTTCGAAACCAATGCGCAGGAGCCATGCGATCGTGGTTGCCTTTGTCATCCTAATACTCGGCTCTCGGTTCTATTCAAGTCGGAGCGATCTTGAACGCCTGCCAAAGTCAAATCAACGCCCCTTTCCAGACCTCCCGGTAATTTGAGTCCAAGAACGTTCCAAATATTTAATTGTAGCTCATGACGCAGACAAACAGCGCGAGGAGCACGACCATCCGGCGGACTAGGCCATCCAAAACTCAAAGCGCGCGCCAGAACATGGGGCCCGGCCTTCGGGTGGAACCGGGAGGGTACCCGTGGCCCTCTAGAGGCCTCACTAGGCCACCCGGGCTCGGGCCGGCTAAGCGCCGCCGTCTGCACCAGACGATCCATCAGCGCCGCATGATCGAGTGCAGGATGGCCTGCACGTGCTCTTGCAAATCGAGTTCGCCACGCGCTTCGACGGCGAGCAGATATTTCGCCTTGGCCCGGCAGTCGTCCCGACTGACCGGAGGATAGGAGCAGACGGCCAGCAGCGCCTCCTGCTCGACCCCGTCGGCCCGCTCGCGGTCATCCCTGCTGCTCCCCGCTCGATGAACAACACGGTGGAACGCGGCATAGGCCGCCTCATGGGCCGCGATCAGTGCCTCCAGCTGCGGCGACGTCTTTACGTCAGCGCACACTGGGTCGACGACAACCGCTGCGCCGGTCAGCGCGAGAAGAGTGCGACGGGTGATCGCGGGCATGGATTATGTCCTCCTGGCTGCCGATCATGCCGACCATAGCATCGCCGTGCCAGGCCGCAGAGATGGTCAGATGCTATCTGCTGACAATACGGTCAGTTGGCCATTGGAACCCAGAAGGTGTGGTGAAGTGGGCACATAAACGCCCTGAGCCATCAAGTTGGGCGTTCTGGAGATGCGAGTTCAGGGAAATTGGTCCAAAGCTTGCCGATGAGCCGAGGCAGTTGCTCCGTTGGCCGCCGTTGATCAGGACACCTCCCGCAAGTACCGCTCCAACTCGGTCGCGAGGACTAAGGTGCGCCCACCTGCCTTGCTCCGTTGCAATTTCCCCTCCTTAAACAAGCTGTAAAATTTTGCCCTTGAAAGACCCGTGGCCTCGCTCGCTTCTCGCAGCGTATAGGCAAGTTTCTTGTTCAGGCGAACGTTGTCAACTTCAGGAGGGGTTACCCTGTTCTGCTGCAGTAATTCCAGAATGTGGGCCACGTCATCTTCGATGCGCCTCAATCGACGATCAAAATCGTCCACGAACGCAGCCATTCCCTCAAATGCATTGTTCAATGGTTCAGCCTCGGTCTCCGATCAGAAATCGATAACACGGTGAATTGCCGACCCGCAAACAGCAGTGGTCAGATTGGAGGAGGGCGCGCCGCTGTTTCGGCTCTGCGCGCCGGAACATGGGGCCCCCAAAGCCACCCCACCCCCGCTGCCGACAAACCCGGGCGGGGCGGGTACCGGGTGGTCCAGCCGCCCGTACTCGGTGTGTTCTTGCGTAACTCAACTCAGCGAGCCCGACGGCTAGGCAGTGACCGAGGAGAGCGGCGAGATATGAGCAACATAGCTCTCGGGATAGTCTGGATCATTGCGCAGGCGAGTGAAGTCGACCGTGCGCTCGGGACCAACAGTGAAGCCCGGCGACCGGGCCACGGTTGCTGGCACGACATGCGTACCTGAGGGCAGTTCATCATGGTCGTCGAGCCACTGCCGCATGTAAGCCCAAAGGTGGTACGCGCAGACACCCGGCCCCACGTCGCCACGTTCGTGCTGTGCGTGCCCCGGTAGTAGTTGTCAGCATAGCGCCGGGCGAGCTTTCGGATTTGCTGCTTTCTGTTCATCCTGAACGTGTAGCACGCTACCAGCGCGAGCCGAGCGGCGTCCGAGAGCCGGGCTCAGCAACCTCTGCAGCTTCATCTTGCAGCGCCGTCGCGATTGGCTGGCGCGGACTGGACTTCATACGAGCATCGCGATTGACGATGTCTGTCACCTGAACCGCAGTCCACGTCCCGCCGCGCGCGGTGGCGATGCCGCGCGCATTTAGTGCCGCCGCGATCTGCCTCAGGGATTTGACCCCGCTCGCTTGGATGTCGCGGATAATCGGGAGGAGGTTGGTCGCGAAAGCGTCGGCCTGTGTCATACGAACCTCCCGTGACCTTTGCTGAGCGAGGGAAAGGTCGGGGCTGCCGAGCACGGTGCCGCGCGCCCTTGCCGCCGCCAGAGCCTCCTTGGTGCGCCTGCTGATCACCGCGCGCTCCTGCTCGGCGACCGCCGCATAGATGTGCAACATGAAGGTCTCGACCTTGGGGCCAAGCTCGGCGACGATGAACGGCACCTTCTTCGACATCAGGTCGCTGATAAACGCCACATCGCGCGAAAGCCTGTCCAGCTTGGCGACGACCACCGGGCAACCGCCGTTGCGCTTGGCTGCCGCCAACGCTGCCGAAAGCCGTGGCCGTTTGGCGAGCGCATCGGCTCCCTTGCCAGTTTCGACCTCGACAAACTCGCCGACGACTTCGAACCCCTCGGCCTCGACGAAGCGGGCGATTGACTGGCGCTGGGCATCGAGGCCGAGGCCGCTCTTGCCCTGACGGTCGGTCGAGACGCGAAGATAGGCGATTGCGGGCTTCATAGGCGACATCCGTGTGTGTGTAAGGAATGTATACGCTCGTATTCAAACTTTACAAGGTCATCAGAGGGTCGGAAGAAGAGGTTGCACCGGGGTTCAGCGGGCAGTGACGTTGACTCTGCCGGGCGGCCCGTAGAACGGCGCAAGGTCCTTCGGGAGGTAGGAACTCCGCCCGGCCCCGAGCGGGCCTCTATGGCCGCACGAGGTGCCTTTGCGGGGGTGTCCTCGGCGACGTTAAGTCGAACCCGACTTCGCCTGTATGGCCGCCTTGGCCCGCCGGATGGTTTCGATGATCCCGATCTCCTCCTCCGGCTCCGTCTTCTCCGGTTCAGCGGCGGGCTTGCCGTTACCCAGCTGCGTTGCGGAGGTCTTCGGCCTGAACCGCTCCTCCCACTCCTGCAGCGACATTTGTCGGACCGCGCCAGGCTCGCGCATCGGACGACGGACTGCGGTCTCGATTTCGGCCTTGTCAGTAATCAGCCCGAGCAATTTGGCCTTGCCAAGGATTGCGCCAGCTGCTGCCGAGTATTGCCTTGCCGCCATTGCGCCAATGCGAGCTTGCTCCAATTCTTCGACGAGGCCGTCAACAGTGACGTCCGAGCGTATTGCAGCCTCAGCCTGCAACTCGGCAACACGGGCGGCCACCTTAGGCATCCTGACCAGTTTCGACGCCTCCACCTCAGCAGCATTGCCGCGCGCCGCATAGCCTGCCTCGATGTAGGCGCGGGACTGGGGGAGGCCCTCGGCAAGGGCGTGGCAGAAACGCTCGTGCCTTATGTTCAGTTTGGACTTTGGCATGGTGGTGTCAGAATACCGCAGTCACCCGATTGACGCCACAGCGATTAACACCGGCGGTGCCCTCGCCGCGTTGTCAGTGGCTGTATCGATAAACCCGTGCCAACTGGTTCGGTACCGTCAGAAGCTCGTCTACCCGCTCGAAACCAGCCTCGCGCCCCATTGCCATCCATGTCGCCGAAGTCTCGGCATAATCCGACGCGCGACAGTGGCTATCAAACGCGGCAAATTCCTCGTCAGTGACCATCGACCATTCCGGTCGCAGCCGCCCGAACCTTTTGAACCATCCTTCCCGATCTTCGCCCTCAAGACAGGTTGGCTCCCAGATCAGGAACAGCCCGGTGCACGGCAGCACAGATCGAACCCGCTGCATCAAGGCCTGCTTTTCACTTGGGTAACGGAGATGGTGAAGGGACTGGCCAATCCACACGACATCGACAGGTTCGTCCCACGCGTCGAACGCCTCAACGAAATCCTGACAGCGGAGATCAACCGGACAGCGTAGGTCGCTTAGCGCTTTCCGGGCCACGTCGAGCGATGGCTGTGAAATGTCGATCCCAATGTAGCGCCCGACATTGGTGCCCTTCAGTGCCTCTGCCGAGGCAGTGGCGGTGCCGCAGGCGACGTCTAGAAACACGAACTGATCAGGAGCTTCGGTCAACAGAACCTGCCGCAGGATGTCATAGACCTCCTTGTGCGCCATGTAATTCAAGCTCACGACCTTTTTGTAGGCTGCCAACCCTTTCGCGAAGAGTTCCTGATCGGACGGCATGTGCACCTCCTCTTGCGTGTGGAAGCTTACCTCAACGGCGTGGCTGCCGCCACGGTCTTGCGCGCCGTCGCATTAAGGCGCTGGCCCGCGTGCCGACGCGGCGCGCAACAAATTGGCGCGCTTGATGGCTCGCATGGCATCCGGAGCGGAGGGCTTGAATTGCTTCATTAGGGTCGGCAAGGTATTTTCTACGCTTCCGACAGGCTGCTTTGCGAGCCAGTGGGCAGCCCGCTCGACCGGCGTGAGGGACGGGGTGGTGATCTCCGGCATGGTCTGTCCTCCTCCTAGCTTGCCTCCTCCCAGCTTCGCCTATCAAGACCTGCCGTGATCGGACGGGCAAGATTGATAACGCAGGACAACCCTTTTGTCGGAAGCCTCGGCCAATGGGCTATTCAGGCGGGCGAACAGATGCATCAAGAGGTCATCCGGGACATGCGGCGCGTCTAATGATGGCCACAGGCGGGTTGCCGGATGGTTGCCACCGATTGCCGCCTCGAACGCATCGAGCAGCACGTTGGCGACCCGCACCGCCTGCACCTGCTGATCCTTCGACATGCCCGCCTCTTCGGCGGCCTGCCGCTGGGTGGTGGGGGCACCCCCACCATCCTTGGAAAACTGGTTGCGGCCCTTGCCGTCGAACTCCTTGAGCAGTTCACCGGCCCGCCTGACCGCCCGTGCCTTCACCCGCATGGCGTAATCCAGCAGCGTGTCGTCGTCGGCCTGCCGGGCGTAGGAGGCCAGCGCCTCGGCCTTGTCGGCAGGGTTCCAAGGGGTCGGCTCATCCGACAGTGCTGGCACTGGTGGCAGTGATCTGTCATTTCAGCGGATTTGTACCGCCGCGTACAAAACATGCGAGTTGGAGAACCAGTGCCACCAGTGCCAACAGTGCTAGGCTTCGCCGCTGCTGTAGAGGTCCATTGCCGCATCAAGCCGGGCTCTTTCCGACAGGGATCGGAGACCGTACACGACCTGCCTGCGCTGATTGATTTTCCATAGGTGATTATTGGTGTGCGGGTTCTGCACCCGCACGTATCCGATCTTTTCGAGAATTACCGGGACAATCCGCCGATTCTTCTGGTCTCGCACCCATGTAGCGAGCGGCTCCGGCAGGTGCGCGGTAAGCTTGTCGGTACTGAAGGCGATCGGCGGCCTTCCCCCATTGCCTTCGGTCATCTTGTCGATGGCGTCCGAAAATTCGCTCTCTCCTGAACTCCGGTTTGCATCGACGATTTCCCAGAACGCGGCAGTCTTCGGCGGTGGTGCCTTGGCATTGAAGTCAGATAGATCAAATTCCCTCAGGTAGGCAGCGACATGCCCGTTGCCGCCGCCCTCGTCGTACCAACGATAGAGCCTCTGGAAGTAGTCGCTGTCGAGCGCTCCCGGCTCGCCAGCGGCAGGCAGTTTGGACCAGGCGACATAGTGCCGTCGGTCATCAGGGGGCAGATAACAGCCGTCAGTCAGATAGTTCGACGTAATGATGACGCCGACGACATTCAGGACGCTATGCTCACGAATGTTCTTCTCATCGCAGCGCAGCACCTCCGGCGGAGCCGCTGTCAGCGGCTTGCAGTGCTCATAAAAGGCGAAGCGGTCTATCTCGCCGAGATCGCGGGCCTCATTGACCCGCAGGATGACGCTCTTGAAGAAGCCATTGAAACGGCCCAGCAATTGCGGCGGCGACACCTCGGCAAAATTCCATGCGCCAACGGCATGGACGACTGGGTGCAGAAGAGTGTCCTTGCCGATGCCAGGCGGCCCCCCGAGCAGCAACGCGTGATTGATCTTCTCGCCCGGCTTCTGCACGCGGTGCGCAAGCCAGCGGATTATGTGCTCGGCGTTGTCAGGATAGACCGCTCGGACGTGCTCGAGCCACGGACCTGCAAGTTCTGGTCGCCCCGGCAGCAATCCGGGTGGCCTGTATAAGTTGAAGATGGTCGAGCCGCTGCGGTCAATGAACCCGCCTTCAGCGACCAGCTTGTCGCGGATAATCATCGGCTCGCCGGGAAACCATGTTAGTTGCTCTACCGGCTGGTGGCGGTCAAGCCATGCGGATGCGCTTAGTTTCTCTCCATTCTCCATCATCGGCGGCAGACGAGAGTTTACGCTTGATGCCGGCCACAACTCGCGGGTCGGGGCGAAGATGAAGCGGTGTTGCGGCATGTAAGCGAAGAAATCTTCAAGCCTCACCCCTTGCGGGCTCTCAATCTCCCACGGCTGCAACTCGTCTTGATCCCAGAAATCCTCGTCGGCGTCACGTGTCATCAGTAGCTCCTGCCGTGCCGGTGGCGATATTCGACAGCCGCGCGGACCATGTGCTCGGGAACGGGTTGGGGCCTGCGCCCAGCCCAATCGGCGACAAGGCCTGCACAGTCACAGTAGAGGTGGTCGAGCGCCGCGCAGGTGTACCCAGCGTCATCGAGCTTCAGCGTTGCCGCGTGCAGAGCATTGCGCGCAAACCGCAAAAGCCGCACAGCTTCCATCACGTCGGTGTCGGGCGGCTTGAAATCGATCATTGCCGCGTCTCCGGCTCGATGACATCGACCTCGCCCTCCGTGTCGGCCACGACAACGGTGCCGCCGAGCATTGTTGCGACGTCGCGCAAGAAATCCGCCCGCGCGTCTCGATAGGCGTCAAGGAAGCGACGGCCCGCGCGATGCGAGCGGAACACAGGACGGGCCGGGTACCACTTGCGGCTCAGGCCGGAGGAGCCAAAGGCGAACTCGACCTCGTAGCCGTGAGGGAGAGTGACGCGGCGGCGAAACGGCGGCAACTCTGTGAGCGGCAACGGTGCAGGCATTGGACGCCTCCTTGGTCAGGAGCCGGGCAGTTGACCTGCGCTTCAAATGGGGGGTAGTTTCGGACCGTCTCACCAGCCTGAAAACAACCTTGATCCGCCGCGCATGGGTAACTGCCGGCGGGTCTAGGCTGCCTTGTGGTTGAGTTCCTTCAGGATCAGCGTCCTGCCCCGGCTGCGGACCGCCGGAAGGCTGCCGTCGGCGATGCGCCGCAAAACCGTCCTCTGGCTCAGGCCGGTCATGTCCGCAACCTCCTTGATCGAATAGGCAAGTCGGTTGTCGGACAGCTTCGAAAGGAGGTCCACGATGGGATCAGTACGCTCGACCCCTGCAGTGGTGTTCATGGCTGGCACTCCTCGAAAGGGATAGACAGCCCATGACAGCACTATTGAAATCGCTTTGCAAAACAACGATTTGGCAGTTTCACGACGATTTCGAAGGCCGATTCGACCCTCTTTTCGTCATGACCATGTGATCGCGTCGCCAAACAGCAGAAGCTCGTCGCAGTGCTCCTCAAAGCAGTCGCGCACTACGTTCTCGCTGACGCCGAAGTATGAGGCCGTTTCAGCGACCGCTTTCCTCAACTTGCGCCGTCGCAGGGAGCGCCGCCGTTCGTCCGCGTCGAAGATCGCCGCCAGGGCGAGCTTTGGGGGCTTGGGGTCGGGGACAAGGCGATGGAAAACCGAAAGTGCGATCTCGTTGCGGGGAACCTCGCACTCCCGGGGCTCTCCGGTCGGCGTCCTTTTGCATTTGACCGGGCCAGCCGGCCTGCCGGTCTTCGCCTTTGCCGCTGCGGGGAAGGTGCCCGTTCTGCAGTACCTGAGCAAAAGTCGGGCTGCCATCCGCTGCTCGGGATCGTCGGACCTCCAGAGCATTCTCACGATATGGGCGAAGACGCCGGTCTCGTCGCCCTCGTCGGCCATCGCCTTCAGATAAGCCGCGCGGATGGCCATGTGGCTGTCGGACCCCATGCGCGGCTACTTTCTCGCCACCTTGCGCCGCCCATCAAGCGGGATCACCTTGTCCTTGCCATCGCCGCTGGCGAGGAAGTCGGCCCACGCCGTCATCAGCTTGCGGCGACGCTCCAATGCCGTTCCGCGCCGGTAGGCCTGCTCGGCCTTGTCGCCTATAACATGCGCAAGCGCGGCCTCTGCCACCTCTCGCGGAAAGTCGGTGCAGTCGCCGACCCAGTCGCGGAAAGAGGACCTAAAGCCGTGGATGGTCGTTTGGTCCTTAAGTTCCCATCGGCGCAGCAGCATCTCCATCGAGGCTGCCGAGATCGGTTTCCCCTTTCTCTGACCGGGGAAGACATACGGGTTGTCGTTGCGCTTCGGCACCAAGCGCAGGAGCGCAACAGCGCGTGGCGACAGCGGCACCTCGTGCCTGCGCCCGGCCTTGATGCGGCTTGCCGGGACCGTCCAGACCTTCTGCTCGAAATCGATCTCATCCCATGTAGCGCCAACCGTTTCGCCCGACCGCGCAGCCGTCAGGATCGTAAACTCCAACGCCTTCGCATCCATGCCGCTGGCCTCGCGCAGGCGCTGCATGAAGGCTGGCACGCTCCCATACGCCATCGCGCGATGATGGCCGCGCCGCTTCAGCTTTTCAGGCTTCGGCAGGATCGAATCGAGATGGCCGCGCCAAAGCGCCGGGTTCTCGCCGGAACGCCATCCCTTCCCCTTGGCAAATGACAACACTCGCTCGATACGGCCACGCAATCGGCTTGCCGTCTCGGGCTTTGCTGACCAGATGGGCTTCAGAACCTTCAGTACATCTTCGGTGCCGATTGTCGAAACCCGCATCGGCCTGAGATGCTTGCAATAGGCGTCGCCAAGCGTCATCTCCCATTGGGCCCGGTGCTTCGAGTTCCTCCACGAGGCTTTCCGATCCTCATCGAGGAACAAGTCGACGCACTCGGAGAAGGTCTTGTCGGCCTCCTCGCGCTCCGCCTCTTGACGCACCTGCAGCAAGGGATCACGGCCAGCAGCGAGGTTCTTGCGAGCCGCTTCAGCCTTACCGCGCGCGTCGCCTAGGCCGTTATCGGGATAACGTCCCAGCCCCATCGCTGTGCGCTTACCGTCACGCTTCCACATGAAGACCCAAGATTTTGACCCGCCCGGCTCAACCTGAAGGTAGAGGCCGCCGCCATCGCTGTGGCGTCCCGGCCTTGCTTCGAACTTGACCTCCTGAGCGGAGAGCTTGTTGGTGGGGCGCGCCATTTCACTTGCACCTTTCCTTGCACCTCTATGGTGTCATTGGAAGGTAGTATATGTCAGCGCGCGACCCGTTGGAATGGGCAAATTCGTTGTATTTGCAGGGATTTTCAGTTAGCCATGCCACCGTGCGTCACCCTATGTCACTCCACCTTTGGCGGACGCTCTCTCCGCCAGCCCACAAAAAATGGTAGAACCCTCTGATATCGTTGCGTCTCGTAAGGGCGCCAGAAGGATCACGCGTGAACGCCCACGAGCCGATTTTGGAATTGTTACGTGATCTGGTAGTGGTGATCCAATCACAGGAGACGGCATGCCAAACGATGTAATCGTGCGCGACAGCAACGGCGCTCAATTGAATGACGGCGATTCCGTCACGCTGATCAAGGACCTCAAAGTCAAAGGCTCCTCGGAGACGATCAAGCGGGGTACGCTGGTGAAGAACATTCGCCTCAACGGCAATCCCGGCGAGATCGAATGCAACACCAAGCAAGTGAAGGGCCTGGTGCTCAAAACCGAGTTCGTGAAGAAGGCGTGACCCTCAAGGCTGCAATCAAGATGCAGCTTCGGTAAATATCAACCGTCTCGTCCTTGCCAAAGAGCGCACAAGGCCAGTGATTGTTGCGGCGTATAGTTCTCGGCCCGCAGCGCGACCAGGCTTGTGAAAGTTTTATCCGCATTTTAACCAATGAAGCTCATCGTCCTAAATGGTGAGGTATCGACTCGCGAGGGCGGGGTGGAATGACTGACCTGGATGACGAGGCTGACGTCGCAAAACCCAGCCCATCCAAACGCTGCCGAACAATAGTTCTGAAGACAGTCCAGTTTGTCTCGCCTGCCATTTCGATAGGATGTGCCGCCACGGTCGGCTATTTCGCCTATATGGACGCCAACCAAAAACCGCCGGCCGATATGGCAGCGCTGGCGGTGTCGATCCTCAAGTCCAGCGATGCTTCCCCGGAAATGCGGGAATGGGCCTCGGATGCCATAGGAATACAAAACGATATTGGAATGCCGGCCAAATCCATTCAGCAATGAATGCACCTCCCATCGTCATGGGTGAAAGCCACACCCCGACCACAGAAGCCCGGCTCGGCCCCCCAGCCGGGCTTTTCGCTTTTTCGGCGTTCCGGGCCGGCTGCACGATGACGTCCCGCATGGCCGGCATGACGGCCAGCCGGTAGGGCGTGCGCGACGCACCGACCGCGACCCCTGGGATGGTCGCCAGGCCAAAACCTTTATGAAATTCCTATTTCTTTCCGCCCCGTCCCGTCTCGAACCTTTATGGCGATCGGGTCCATATTCCCCTTGAGAAAACACAACCGGTTCCGTCAGCGGCAAAAAATGCGGCGGGCCATGGCGTCGCGAATCTTCGTCGAGGGCGCAAAGTACAAGTGAGCAAAAGGAACAAACATAATGGACGGCATTGTTCTTGGGATCGGGGTTTTGTTTTTCGCCCTGTTCTTCACCTATGTCAAAGCCTGCGACAGAATTTGAGCTGAGGATAGGACCATGCTTTTCGATTACATCCTCGGTGGTGGCGTGACCTTGTTCCTGCTCGCCTACCTGACCTACGCGCTCGTTCGTCCAGAACGCTTCTGAAGGCACGGAAAGCACAGCCATGACCCTGAACGGTTGGATACAGATCCTGGTTTATTGCGGGATCATCATTTTGCTCGTGAAACCGCTCGGCGGCTACATGCACCGCGTCTTCAACGGCGACCGCACGCTGCTCTCGCCAATCTTCGGCCCGATCGAGCGCGGGCTCTATCGCATTTGCGGAACCAGCGAACGCGAGGAGCAGCACTGGACCACCTATGCGGTGGCGCTGCTGCTGTTCAACGTTGCCGGCTTCCTTGTGCTCTATGTCCTGCAGCGCCTGCAGGGAAGCCTGCCCTACAACCCCGCCGGCATGACCGCGGTTGAGCCAGGACTGGCCTTCAACACCGCCGCCAGCTTCATGACCAACACCAACTGGCAGAACTACGGCGGCGAGAGCACGCTGTCCTACCTCGTGCAGATGGCCGGCCTGACGGTGCAGAACTTCGTTTCGGCGGCCACCGGCATAGCCATCGCCATCGCTTTGATCCGCGGTTTTGCCCGCGCTTCCGGCAAGTCGATCGGCAATTTCTGGGTCGATATGACCCGCTCAACACTCTATCTGCTGTTGCCGTTCTGCATCGTGCTGACTCTGGTCTATGTCTGGCTCGGCATGCCGCAGACGCTTGGCGCCTACGTCGAGGCCACGACGCTCGAAGGCGCGAGGCAGACCATCGCCGTCGGCCCGGTCGCTTCGCAGGTGGCCATCAAGATGCTCGGCACCAATGGCGGCGGCTTCTTCAACGCCAATGCCGCGCATCCCTTCGAAAACCCTGACGCGATCTCCAACCTGATCCAGATGGTGTCGATCTTCGCCATCGGCGCTGCCTTGACCAACGTCTTCGGCCGCATGGTCGGCAACCAGCGCCAGGGCTGGGCGATCCTGTCGGCCATGGGCGTCATGTTCATCGGCGGCGTCATCGTCTGCTACTGGGCGGAAGCCGCCGGCAACCCGCTGGTGCATGCGCTAGGCATCGACGGCGGCAACATGGAAGGCAAGGAGACACGCTTCGGCATCGCCTTGTCGGCGCTGTTTGCCGTCATCACCACCGCCGCCTCCTGCGGCGCCGTCAATGCCATGCACGGCTCGTTCACCGCGCTCGGCGGCATGATCCCGATCATCAACATGCAGCTTGGCGAAGTCATCGTCGGCGGTGTCGGCGCCGGGCTCTACGGTATCCTGACGTACATCGTCGTCGCTGTCTTCGTCGCCGGCCTGATGGTCGGCCGCACCCCCGAATATCTCGGCAAGAAGATCGAGGCCAAGGAGGTCAAGATGGCGATGCTGGCCATCCTGTGCCTGCCGCTGGCGATGCTGATCTTCACCGCCATCGCGGTCGTGCTGCCGACCGGTGTGGCGTCGATGGGCAATGCCGGCCCGCACGGCTTTTCCGAGGTTCTCTACGCCTACACGTCGGGTGCGGCGAACAATGGCTCGGCCTTCGGCGGCCTCAGCGGCAACACGCCCTGGTACAACATCACCATCGGCATCGGAATGTTGATGGGCCGCTTCCTGGTCATCATCCCGGCGCTGGCCATCGCCGGCTCGCTGGTGGCGAAGAAGACGGTTCCGGCTTCCGCCGGCACCTTCCCGACCGATGGCCCGCTGTTCGTCGGGCTGCTGGTCGGCGTCATCCTGATCGTCGGTGGTCTGACCTTCTTCCCGGCGCTCGCCGTCGGGCCGATCATCGAGCACCTGGCTGGCATTCACGGGCAGACCTTCTGAGGCTGTCATGCCCTGGTTCAACTCCATGCGTCGCAAGATCAGCCACGGTGGCGATCACGGGAAGGAGGAGAGACCTCCTCCTTTCCCGACCCTGTCGACGTTTCTCGGTCTTGCGGCAGTCATGCTCGTCCTCTGGTTGCTGGCCTACGGGCCGCCACACTTCTTTTCGGCAACCGATCGTTCGGTGCCATCCAACAACACCGAAGCCGGAGCTTCAAAATGAGCCGCTCGAAATCAGCAAGCATCATGGATGCCCGCATCCTGCTTCCCGCCATTGGCGGCGCCTTCCGCAAGCTCGACCCGCGCACGCTGGCCAGGAACCCGGTGATGTTCGTCGTCGCCGTCGTCTCGGCCCTCACCACGGTGCTGTTCGTCAAGGACCTAGTCACCGGCGGCGGCAATCTCGGCTTCACGCTGCAGATCATCATCTGGCTGTGGTTCACCGTGCTGTTCGCCAATTTCGCCGAAGCGGTCGCCGAAGGCCGCGGAAAGGCACAGGCGGATTCGCTGCGCAAGGCGCGCACCGAGACCCAGGCCAAGCTTTTGACCGGCGAAGACCGCACCAGATACAAACTCGTGCCCGGCACCAGCCTCAAGGTCGGCGATGCGGTGCTGGTCGAGGCTGGCGACATCATCCCGTCCGACGGCGAGGTGATCGAGGGCGTCGCTTCGGTCAACGAAGCAGCAATCACCGGCGAATCCGCACCGGTCATTCGCGAATCCGGTGGCGACCGTTCGGCGGTCACCGGCGGCACGCAGGTTTTGTCCGACTGGATCCGCGTGCGCATCACGGCCGCGTCCGGCCACACCTTCCTCGACCGCATGATCTCGCTGGTCGAAGGCGCTGAGCGCCAGAAGACGCCGAACGAGATCGCACTCAACATCCTGCTCGTCGGCATGACGCTGATCTTCGTTCTGGCCACCGCAACGATCCCGAGTTTTGCGACTTATTCGGGTGGCTATATCTCGGTCACCGTGCTCGTCGCCCTGTTCGTCACCTTGATCCCGACCACCATCGGCGCGCTGCTGTCGGCCATCGGCATTGCCGGCATGGACCGCCTGGTGCGCTTCAATGTGCTGGCTACGTCGGGCCGCGCCGTCGAGGCTGCCGGCGACGTCGACACGCTGCTGCTCGACAAGACCGGCACGATCACGCTCGGCAACCGCCAGGCGACCGAGTTCCGTCCGGTCAAGGGCGTCACCGAGCAGGAGCTGGCCGACGCGGCGCAACTCGCGTCGCTTGCCGATGAGACGCCGGAAGGCCGCTCGATCGTCGTGCTGGCCAAGGAGAAATACGCCATCCGCGCCCGCGACATGGCCACGTTGCATGCCACCTTCGTGCCCTTCACCGCGCAGACCCGCATGAGCGGCGTCGACATTGACGGCTCTTCGGTGCGCAAGGGTGCGGTCGATTCCGTGCTTGCCCATGTCAGCCAGTCGACGGTCGCCGCCCACGCGACGCGGCCCGGCAGCGATACCGTCCGTGACCTGCAGGCGATCGCCGACGAGATCGCCAAGTCGGGCGGCACGCCGCTGGCTGTCGAGCGCGACGGGCGCCTGCTCGGCGTCGTCCACCTCAAGGACATCGTCAAGGGCGGCATCAGGGAGCGCTTTGCCGAACTGCGCAAGATGGGCATCCGCACGGTGATGATCACCGGCGACAATCCGATGACGGCGGCGGCCATTGCCGCGGAGGCCGGCGTCGACGACTTCCTCGCCCAGGCGACGCCCGAGGACAAGCTCAAGCTGATCCGCGACGAGCAGGCCAAGGGCAAGCTGGTCGCCATGTGCGGCGACGGCACCAACGATGCGCCGGCCCTTGCCCAGGCCGATGTCGGCGTCGCCATGAACACCGGCACGGTCGCCGCCCGCGAGGCCGGCAACATGGTCGACCTCGACAGCGATCCGACCAAGCTGATCGAGATCGTCGAAATCGGCAAGGCGCTGCTGATGACGCGCGGCTCGCTGACGACTTTCTCCATCGCCAACGACGTCGCCAAATATTTCGCCATCATCCCGGCGATGTTCGCGGCCTTCTACATCGCGCCGGGGCAGACCACGGGCCCGTTACAGGCACTCAATGTCATGCATCTGGCGACGCCGCAGAGTGCTATCCTGTCAGCCATCATCTTCAACGCGCTGATCATCATCGCACTGATCCCGCTGTCGCTGAAAGGCGTCAAATACCGTGCCATCGGCGCCGGCGCGCTGCTCAGCCGCAACCTGCTCGTCTACGGTCTCGGCGGCATCATCGTCCCGTTCGTCGGCATCAAGGCGATCGACATGATCGTCACCTCACTCGGCCTCGCTTAACTCTGTGTTTTAACGCAATTCCCTAGGGAAAGCGCTACGCACTTTTCCTGGAATTGCTCTGAGGAATATGTCCATGCTCACCCAGATAAGACCCGCGATCGTCATGATCGTCTTCTTCACGGTGCTGACCGGCCTGATCTATCCGTTGGGCATGACCGGAATCGCCCAGGCGCTGTTCCCGCGCCAGGCCAATGGCAGCCTGATCGAGAAGGACGGCAAGGTCATCGGCTCCGAACTGATCGGCCAGGCCTTTGCCAGCGACCGCTATTTCCATGGTCGCCCCTCGGCTGCCGGCGACGGCTACAATGCCGCCGCCTCGAGCGGCAGCAATTTAGGTCCGACCAACCCCAAGCTGATCGACCGCATCAAGGGCGACGCGGAAAAGCTGAAGGCGGAGAATCCGAACCAGCCCGTCCCGATCGATCTGGTCACCACTTCCGGCAGTGGCCTCGATCCTGATATCAGTCCCGAAGCGGCCTACTTCCAGGTTGCCCGGGTGGCGAAGGCCAGGGGGATCGATGAAGCCAAGGTCAAGGCGCTTGTCGACCGCCAGGTCGAGGGCAGGGAACTCGGCTTCATGGGCGAACCGGCGGTCAATGTGCTTGGTCTCAATCTTGCGCTGGACGCCGCGAAATAGGGAATGGCGGCGGCCAGGGATCGACAGTATCCCCGGCGCCATCCATGATCGAACCTGATGCCGGACGACAGAAGCAACGATACCAGACCCTCTCCCGACGCGCTGCTCGATCATGCCGAGCGGGAGGGACGCGGCCGTTTGCGGATATTCCTCGGCGCCGCGCCGGGCGTCGGCAAAACCTACGAAATGCTGATGTCGGGCCGCGCCCGACTGGCCGACGGCGTCGACGTGGTGATCGGCATCGTCGAGACGCATGGCCGCAAGGAAACGCTGGCCCTGGTCGAGGACTATGAGGTCATTCCGCGCCGCAAGGTCGACTACAAAGGGCGCATCCTTGACGAGATGGATATCGACGCCATCCTTGCCCGGCGTCCGGCGCTGGTTCTCGTCGACGAGCTCGCCCATACCAACGCGCCCGGCAGCCGCCATCCCAAGCGCTATCTCGACGTTCAGGAAATCCTGACGCACGGCATCGACGTCTACACGACGCTCAACATCCAGCATGTCGAAAGCCTGAACGACGTCGTCGCCCAGATCACCAAGGTCAGGGTGCGCGAAACGGTTCCCGATTCCATCATCGACCAGGCCGACGATGTCGAGATCATCGATCTTACCCCCGACGACCTGATCAAACGGCTCGAGGAAGGCAAGGTCTATTTCCCCAACACCGCCCAGCGCGCGATCGAGAACTACTTCTCGCCCGGCAACCTGACGGCGCTCAGAGAGCTGGCGCTGCGCCGAACCGCACAGCGCGTCGACGACCAGTTGCTGATCCATATGCAGGCCCATGCTATTCCCGGACCATGGGCTGCCGGGGAAAGGGTTCTCGTCTGCCTCGACGCGCGTCCGGGAGGAGCGGCCCGCGTCCGCTATGCGCGCAGGCTGGCCGACCGGCTGCGTGCCCCCTGGACGGCGCTGCATGTCGATAGCCCGCGCTCGGCCAGTATGCCCGAAGAGGATAAGGACCGGCTCGCAAACAACCTGCGCCTCGCCCAGCAGCTTGGCGCCGAGGTAACGACCATTCCGGGGCAGAATGTAGCGCAGGACATCGTGCGTTACGCGACGGCGAACAACTTCACCCATATCGTGGTCGGCAGGCCGACCCGGTCGCGCTGGCGGGAATTGATCGAAGGCTCGCTCACCTATGATCTCATCCGCAATGCCGGCGACATCAGCGTCCATGTCATTTCGGGAAACGAACGCGGCACGGAGGCGGCGTCGAGGAGCGTCAGGGCGGCGGACGAGCAGTGGCAGTTCGAGATCTGGCCCTATCTAAAGGCCACGGCATTTGTCGTGGGCTCGCTCGCCTTCGCCATGCTTCTCGACCAGTTTCTCGACGTTCGCAATCTGGCGATCATCTTTCTCATCGCGGTGCTGGCATCGGCGGTGACCGGTGGCCTGTGGCCGGCTCTGTATGCCTGTTTCGTCAGCGCCCTTGCCTTCAACTATTTCTTCCTGGAACCGCGCTACACGCTGACCATCCGGGATCCGGAAAGCATTGTCGCGCTCGGCGTGTTCCTGGTTGTCGCCGTTATCGCCAGCAATCTGACGGCGCGCGTGCAGCGCCAGGCGGTCGCCGCCCGCTCACGGGCGCGGGCGACGGAGGACATCTACCTCTTTTCGAAGAAGCTTGCCGGTGCCGGCACGCTCGACGACGTTCTCTGGGCCACCGCTTTCCAGATCGCCTCGATGCTGAAGCTGCGGGTGGTGCTGCTTTTGCCGGAAGACGGAACGATCACCGTCAAGGCCGGCTATCCGCCTGACGACACGCTGGCCGAAGCCGACATCGCCGCCGCCCGCTGGGCGTGGGAGCACAACCGTGCCGCGGGTCGCGGCGCCGACACGCTTCCCGGCGCCAAGCGCCTCTACCTTCCCTTGCGAACCGGGCGCACGGCGATCGGCGTCGTCGGCCTCGACAATGACAAGCAGGGACCGCTGCTGACGCCCGAACAACAGCGCCTGCTCGACGCGCTGGCCGACCAGGCGGCTGTCGCCATCGAGCGCATCCAGCTGGTCGCCGACGTCGACCGCGCCAAGCTCGCGGCCGAGGCGGACCGGCTGCGCTCGGCGCTGCTCACCTCGATCTCGCATGACTTGAAGACGCCGCTCGCCGCCATCATGGGTGCGGCCGGCACGCTGCGGGAATTCGCGCCGACACTTCCCGAACAGGACCGGGTGGAGCTTTTGTCGACCGTGCTCGACGAATCCGAGCGGCTGAACCGTTTCATCGCCAATCTGCTCGACATGACCAAGATCGAGTCCGGCGCGATGGAGCCGAACTTTGCCTTCCACTATGTCGGCGACATCGTCGGTTCCGCCTTGCAGCGGGCCAGGAAAATCATCGGCGAGCACAAGATCGAGACGGACATCCCCTCGGATCTGCCGATGTTGAAGGTCGATCCCGTGCTGTTCGAGCAGGCGCTGTTCAATCTCCTCGACAATGCAGCGAAATACGCGCCGGCCAGCTCGACGATCCGCATGCAGGGCTGGATCGACAATGGTTCTGTCCTCCTGCAGGTCATGGATGAAGGGCCGGGCATCCCCCCCGGCGATCTGGAACGGATTTTCGATACCTTCTACCGGGTGCGCAAGCGCGATCAGGTCCGCGCCGGCACCGGGCTCGGGCTCTCGATCTGCCGTGGTTTCATCGAGGCGATGGGTGGGACGATCACGGCGGCAAACCGGACCGATCGTTCGGGCGCGGTCTTCACCATCAAGATGCCTAAGCCGGCCAACCCGCCCGATCTCGACGCCTCCGCCACGGATGATGTGGGTGACTTGGCATGACAAACTCGAACGTCAGGATACTGGTCGTCGATGACGAGCCGCCGATCCGAAAGCTGCTGCGTGTCGGGCTCGGCAGCCAAGGCTACGCGATCAGCGAGGCGCCGAACGCCAAAGCGGCGATCGAGCTGATGGAGGCCGAGAAGCCGGACCTTGTCCTGCTCGACCTTGGCCTGCCCGGCATGAGCGGCCATGAGCTGTTGCGCAAATGGCGTGACGACGGCCTCGACATTCCGGTGGTCATTCTGTCGAGCCGCACCGACGAGGCCGGCATCGTCCAGGCTCTTGAACTCGGCGCAGACGACTATGTCACCAAGCCGTTCGGCATGAACGAACTGGTCGCGCGCATCCGCGTGGCGCTGCGGCACAAATTCCAGCAACAGGGCGAGAAGCCTGTTTTCCAGACCGGCGACCTGTCCGTCGATCTGGTCAAGCGCATCGTCAAGGTCGAGGGCAAGGACGTAAAGCTCTCGCCGAAGGAGTACGATATCCTGCGCATCCTCGTGCAGCATTCAGGCAAGGTGCTGACCCACCATTTCCTGTTGAAGCAGGTCTGGGGCGATTCGACCGACGTGCAGTATCTCAGGGTCTATGTCCGGCAGCTCAGGCAGAAGATCGAGAAGACCCCCGACCAGCCGCGCTACATCACCACCGAGACTGGTGTGGGCTATCGTCTGCGCGAGGTCGAGTAAGCCAGGACCCCGGTCTAGCCAACAGCCTCTTGCAGTCGATTTGCTGTTGTCGATGCCCGCAGAGCCGCCAGGCAGCCGACAATGCCGAGCGGCACGAAGGCGAGAAACAGCCAGGATGCGACATTCGCCGCCGCGTCGTGGTTCAAGCCTTGCGAAAAGCCGCTGGCGTTGGCGACGATGCCGGCGAGTGCGGCACCCACGGCATAGCCGATGCGCTGCATGGTCGGCACCGCCGCCGAGGCGATGGTCTGCTCGCTTTCAGGCGCTGAGGCGACGATGACGCGCGTCAGGAAGGGCCAGGAGATGCCGAAGCCGCCGCCCTGCAGCAGCGCGCAGATCAGGATCAGCGGGATAGAGCCTAGGGGTATCGTATAGGCAAAGCCGGCAATACCGGCCGCGATCATCACCGCGCCGCCAACGATGATCAGCCGCTCGCGCCGTGGCGGCGCGTTGGCGACCAGGATCGACAGGATCGACCAGGCGATCGATTCGGCGGCGATGATGTAGCCGGTGGTCAGCAGCGGAATGTCGTGCAGGCTGGTCAGCAGCAGCGGTCCGTAGACGCCGAAGGAACAGGTCGCTACCGAAAAGGCGGCAACCATGGTCATGCCGGCGCCGACCGGCGTTCGCCACGAGAACAGCCGCGCCGGAAACAGCCGCGAGCGCGGCTTCAACGCGTCGATGGAGAAGAACAGCACCAGGCCAGCCAGGCCAAGGACCATCAGCAGCGAGGAACGCAGCAATGCGATGTCGACGCCGGCCGAGGCGATCAGCACCACGGCGACGGCAAGGCAGCCAAGGGCCGCGAACGGGAAGGGCGGCGCCATGCCTATGCTCGTCCTGGGTTTCGTCGCCTCCGGCGTGTCGAGCACGATGAAACTTGCCAGCGCCATGGCGGTGCCGCCGAGGGTGAAGACGCCGAAGGCCCAGCGCCATGACAGCAGCTCGGTCATGATCGCGCCGAGCAATGGTCCGCTGAAGGCGGCGACGCCCCAGATCGCCGACATGATGCCGAAAAGCTGTGGCCAGATGGCGCGCGAGAACAGCCGCTCGACCGAGACGAAGGCCAGCGACACCAGCGCCCCGCCGCCAAGTCCTTCGATAAGGCGGCCGGCGAGAAACAGTTGCATGGAAGGCGAGGTGGCACAGATCAGCGCTCCGGCTGCGTAAAGGAGCGCGGCGACCACCATGTTGGTGCGCAGCGCGACATAGCTCACCAGACGTCCGGCCGCCGCGCCGGCAACGATGGCGCCGAGCTCGTAGATAGCCAGCGACCAGCCGACGAGCTGCACGCCGGCCAGTTCGCCGACCATGGCCGGCATCACGGTTGCCACCATGGTTTCGTTGGTGGCGTGCAGCAGGATGCCGAGGCTGATGAAGCAGAAGCGCGCCAAGTCGCCGCTTGCCCACAATGCGCGCCAGTCGACCCTGTTTGTGTTGATATCGGTCATGTCCACCCCTGCCTTGCAATATCTTGACGCCAGAGCAGGACGCCAGAAGCCAGTACGGATTTCCGGCAGGACCATGCGCGGGCAGGAGCGTGTATCGCGCGCCGCTTCAAGCGCGCTGCTCCGGTCGGGGCAGGCTTGTAAAACCTCAACCGAGGTTGAGCTCAAGCGAATTTTTCGGGATGTGGTTGCGGTCCGGTGGCGCGATCAATTCTCGGTGCTGCGCAACTGGAACTGGCTGACGCCGATCGCGAGGTTCATGCCGGTCTGCGTCTGCAGGCTGAGCGGCTGCAAGGTGAAGGCCTGCGAGGATCCTCCGACCAGCAGATTGGCGCCGGCGCCGACGGCCGCCGTCACCTCGGCGCTGGCGCCGATATAGTCGCCGGCCAACGCGCCCGGGGCATAGATATTCTTCAGCGGCGTCAGCACGATCCACTGCATGAACGTCTGCTTCGTCGTGCCGATGTCGAGGCCGTATTTGTTGACGGCGCCGAAATAGGCTTCCGGCGCGAAGCTCTTGTCGGCGGGATTGAAGGTGCAGCTCAAATCCTTGCTCGAGCCGAAGATGAAGCCGGTGCCGCCGCCGATGGCGCAATCGAGCGTGCCGAGTTCTAAGCCCTGGTCCCGCGCATGCGCCGCCCCGGCAAACACAGTGGCGATCACGGCGGCGGCAATGGCTGTCTTCAGTCTGGCTGTCTTGGGCATGGCAGTCCCCCTCAAAAACAAACGGCGCGGAACCATCCTATCTGGTTTCGCGCCGCAGGGTGAGGGGTCGTGGAGCGCATGGCTCCACTGCATTCACTTGAACGAATGGATGAGCTGGAGCGAGGTCACGGCCACGGCAAGGTTGACGCCGGTCTGCGCCTGGACGCTGAGCGGCTCCAACATGAAGGCGCTGTCCAGGCCGCCAACAAGCAGATTGGCGCCGCCGCCGGTCACGACGCTCGCCTCGGCGTTGACGCCGTAGTAGCTGCCGGCGAGATCGCCTCCGTCGCGGTCGCGCGTTGCCGCCAGCACGGCCCAGACGAGCTGGCCTTGATGCGTCTTGCCGACATCGAGGCCGACCTTGGAGATCACGCCGGTGTAAACCTCGGACGGTCCGTGATGATGGGGGCGGAAGACGCAGGACACGCCCTTGTTGGACGCGACGATATAAGCGGTGCCGCCATCGATGGTGCAGTCGAGCGTGCCGAGTTGCAGCTTGCCGGCGCTGGCCGGGGCGACGGCAAACGCCGTCATGGCGAGGACAGCGGCGCAGGCGAGTTTCTTGATCATGGGAGGTCCTTTCGCAAATTACTTTTTGACAACGGATTGGGTGGGCAGACCGTTCCGCTGAAAACTTGGCGCGAACAAGGCACGGGTCGACGCCTTGCTGCCGGGGTTAACACGGGGTTGCCGGAGTGCGTCTTTTCGGACACGCAAAGGACGCCGCGGCACTTGGATGCCACGCAGATTGTGTGGGAATGCTTGCCGAAATCGATCAGCTGACGCGGGCGAGGCCATCCTTGGCCGGCTGGTAGGCCGGGTTTAGATGGATGGCTTCGTGATAGGATTTCGCCGCCCTGGCCTTGTCGCCGCGCCGCTCGTAAATCAACGCCTGGTTGGCCCAGGCCTCGGCATTCTTGCCGTCGAGCTTGATCGCCATGTTGAAGTCGGCGAAGGCGTTGTCCTCGTCATTTGTCGCCAGGTAGGAAAGGCCGCGGCCATTGTAGGGTTCGGCGGCGTCCGGCGCCAGAGAGATGGCGGTCGAGAAGTCCTCGATGGCGAATTTGTGCTGGCCCTGACTCTGATAGATCAGGCCGCGATTGTGGTAGGCGCGCGCGTCGGTCGTGTCGAGCTGGATCGCCTTCTGGAAGTCGTTGAATGCGTCCTGGGTGCGGCCCGCCTTGCGGTAGAGATTGCCACGGCCGATGTAGGCGGCGTCATAATTTGAATTGATCTGAATCGAACGGTTGTAGTCCTCGAGCGCGGCCGTCTGATTGCCGAGGAAGCGCTGGATGAGCGCGCGGTTCGAATAGGCCTGGAAGAAATTCGGGTTGAGTTGGATGGCCTGGTTGAAATCCTTGAGCGCCGCCTGGTATTGGCCGCCACGGCCATAGGCCGAGCCGCGCACGTTGTAGGCTTCGGGATCCTGGGGATTGCGCTGAATGACCGCCGACAGCGAGGAGATGTTCTCGCTCGACCCCTGCGCCTTGTCGATGTTGTTGAATTCGCCGGTCGGGCCTGACGTCTGGCAGCCGGCAAGCGCCAGTCCGGAGAGCAGGGCCACTGTCAGGGCGAAACCACGCAATGCGGTACCGCGCTCCACGCTTGTTGCGTTCATGTCTGCCCTGTCCTCACTTCAAGCCGCGTCGCTCAGGTCCGATTCCCCCCTCCGGGCCGGGTCACAACCAAAACAAAAAGGTGGCGGCGATTCCGCATCGCGCCACCTCTGATATCCTTCGAAAAGGACGAAAAATTGGCGTTAGAACCGCGGCGGACGCGGAGCACCACCTGCACCGCCGGCGGCGCCAGCAGCAACGGGGCGCGGCGTCATCGGCAGCAGGCCTTCGCGCTGGGCGCGCTTACGGGCCAGCTTGCGGGCGCGGCGGACAGCTTCAGCCTTTTCACGGGCGCGCTTTTCGGACGGCTTCTCGTAGTGACCGCGCATCTTCATTTCGCGGAAAATGCCTTCGCGCTGCATCTTCTTCTTGAGAGCGCGAAGCGCCTGATCAACGTTATTGTCGCGGACGAGTACCTGCACGGGCAATCCTGTCTTTCGGGTTTGATATCAACAGGCAAGCGGCCATAGCCACTAGCCTCCGCGGCGGTTTACACCACGAATTGGGGCGGCTGATAGCAGAATCATGCCGCGCTGTCCACAACCGAAATGGAAGAATGGCGCCGGACGCGACCGGCAGCGCGCGTATTGCTCTTCTTGGCGCCGACCAGTTCGAGCTGGCGGCAACCGATCCCAACTTGGTGGAAGGTTCCGCAAGACCGCTGGATAAGCAATTCATCTCGCTTGACGGCTACGCCGTCGACCAATCGTCGTCGACCTAGCCCGATCCGCGGAAGGCTGACCATCGCGCAATTGCCGGATCGGGTCATTCTGGGTTGTGGCCTGTCTGTTCGCTTTCCCGGACATCTGAGTTTCACCGTTGGTGATGAACATCGCAGCGAAAGTAAGCACCTTTGCGCTTGCCTTGAAGGCATCCTATTCTGGAGGAATAGCATCCACTCGTGGGCATAGAATGTCGGTACTGCCTTTCGTAAGAATTTACGCGCCGCTCAACGCGCTGCTGGCTGCGACTGGGCTTGGGGCGGTGGCCATGCTCACGACACCAGACATGTCCGGACGAAGCAGACTGGCTCTGGCTGCCGTGCTCGCGGTCATTTGGGCCGTCTATCTCCTGGAACTGGCCGAGACGCTGCTCAAGCGCCGGGCGAAAGACGTTCGGGACAGGACGCCGGCTATCGCCATTGATGTGCTCGCGGTTTTGGTTCCACTCGCCGCATTTCTGCTCGTCGGCACGCCGGACCGGAGCCTCTACTGTGCTGTCTGGCTGCTGAAACCGCTGCGCGACTCGACTTTCTTCCCGCTGCTGGGCAGGATCCTGACCAACGAAGCGCGCAACCTGATCGGGGTCACCACGGTATTCGGCATCGTTCTGTTCGGTGTTGCGCTCGCAGCCTTTGTCATCGAGCGCGACGTCCAACCGCAAAAGTTCGGCAGCATCCCCCAGGCAATGTGGTGGGCGGTGGTCACGCTGTCCACCACGGGCTATGGCGACGCTATTCCGGAAAGCTTCGCCGGCCGCGTCCTTGCCGGGGCGGTCATGATGAGTGGCATCGGCATCTTCGCGCTCTGGGCTGGCATTCTTGCCACCGGCTTTTATCAAGAAGTCCGTCGCGAGGATTTCGTCCGTAATTGGCAATTGATCGCCGCCGTGCCGTTGTTTCAGAAGCTCGGCCCGGCCGTGCTGGTCGAGATCGTGCGCGCGTTAAGACCTCGTATCGTGCCGGCGGGCGCTGTGATCTGCCGCAATGGCGAGGCCGGTGATCAGATGTTCTTCGTCGTGGAGGGGCGTGTCAGCGTCGCGACGCCACACCCGGTGGAGCTTGGTCCTGGCGCCTTCTTCGGCGAGATGGCGCTGATCAGCGGCGAACCGCGCTCGGCGACCGTCAGCGCCACAACGGCGGTCTCACTCCTGTCGCTGCACTCGGCGGATTTCCAGATGCTGTGCAGCAGCAGCCCGGAGATCGCGGAAATCATCCGCAAGACCGCGCTCGAGCGGCGCGGCGCGGCACCTAAGGGTTGACCGTACTAAGCGTTCGTCAGGAGCAGGGCGCGATTCAAGGCTGCCCAACTGCCTGTCAATGATGGGGCGGCTCTATCGGCCACGCGCGGCAAGTCGGTGGTCGCCAAACATCGCAATTCAATTAATTCGGCTATCCCATCAGCAGGGCGAGCATCGACAAACTGCTTCAGGCGATCGACCGACAGAATCATGGCAAGGCCCCGAGTCATCTGCCAGGGAATTGCCGCGGAACCGCCGCATCCATGGAAACGCCGCGGTCCGGTGCGTTGTTATTTTTCTATATAATGGCGCGGGCTTGTTGATTGTGCCGGCGCTTTTCTTTATCCAGCGGCGCAACGGAGAGGTGGCCGAGTGGTCGAAGGCGCTCCCCTGCTAAGGGAGTAGAGGTCAAAAGCTTCTCGTGGGTTCGAATCCCATCCTCTCCGCCATTCTTGTCTGCTTCGAAGGCGGACTTCCCAAAATTACTTCATTAAAACAGGCTGATAGCAGGATATCCCGCTGCCATCGCCGCGCGATTCGGCGCCAAAATGCTCCCGAAACACCGCTGTTTTGTTCGATTCTGACTGGCCTGGAGTGGTTCGGCGCAGTTTTTTCACAGAAAAACAACGATCCGGTTCATCTAGTTCACTGTGGTTCCTACACACTGAATTGAATTATCGTTTACCCAAGTCACAGATTTTTTGCCCTGCGGAAAGCCGCGCTGTGACCGGCAGGGTTTCAGGGCTTTCCTATTCCGTTGTGCTGGCTTTTTTTCTCCGACGAATAGTGTGCGACTGCGCGACGGCCATTTTTAACGCGGGTGTGATCTCCAACGGCGCATTCTCTGCCCCATGTGGATTCTGTAGCCCCTGGACCTGGACGGTCGGAAGCGGGAGTTCGATGCCCTGCTCCTTGAAGACTTGGCGCAGCCGCACATAGAATTTGCGTTTCATACCGAAGGCGCCTCCGGGTCGGGTTGTGGCCTTGACCCTCAATACGATGCCGTACTCGCCGAACTCCTGTACGCCCTGCATCTTGATTGGGTCGAGCACCCAGTGTTTGAACTCGGGATCTTCCGCCAGTTCGAGGCCGATGCGCTTGATGAGCTTGCGGGCGAAGTCGATATCGGTGTCATAGCCAACGGTGATGTTGAATTTGTCGATAACCCAGTCACGACTCTGGTTCTGGACTGCCCCGAGTTCACCGAAAGGTATCGTGAACAGCGGACCTCGATGATGGCGCAGCTTCACCGAGCGCAGCGAAAAGCTTTCCACGGTACCCTTGTAATTGCCCGAGGAAATATATTCGCCGACACGAAACGCATCATCGAGCAGAAAAAACACGCCTGAAATGACGTCCTTGACGACGGTTTGTGCGCCAAAGCCCACCGCGACGCCGACGACGCCGGCGCCAGCGATCAGCGGGCCGATCTGGATACCCATAGAAGCGAGCATCATCAGCACCGCCATCACCACGATCAATGCGAGCAGCATGTTCTGGAGGATCGGCAAGAGCGTGTGCAGCCGCGCCTGCTGCGGATCGAGGATCGGGACGTCTTCGTCGCTGATGACTGGGTGCGGTATTTCGATGCCCAGCTTTCGTTCGATCAAGGCCTTGATGATCGACCAGCCGAAATCGGCTGCGAGGGCAATGACCACGACATTGATCAAGCCTCGCAAGATGAACATCGTCGTCGTATCGCTGTCGCGCATGGATTGCATGTTCAGACCCCAGACACGCGCGAGAAAGTAAGCCGCCGCCAGGATCAAAATCATCCGGATTCCGCGATCGATGACAGCGATCGTCACCGCCGGGATTGTAGGCCGGCCGACATCTTCCGAACCTGGCCGCAAGACGAAATTAACCCCGCGCTGTGTCAGCACGATTGCCAAAGGCAGGAAGAATGCGGCGAAGGTAAACCAGAAGTATATATAAAGCCCGGCGACGCGCTGCAGGAACAGGACGACGAAATAAGCCGTCAACAACCATGTCGCTTCTGTGTGACCGCTGTGGCGCGCACTGTCTCGGTGCGTTCTTGGCCGACGCCAGATGGCAAGCAGCAACAGCGACAGCAGCACGAAATCGGCGCCCAGTGACAGGACCATCATTCCGTCCTGATCGATGCCGAGACCCGGCAAGAGAATAAACGCGGCGCCGAAAAACGCAAAGACGCCGACGATCCGGGGTAGCCAATAGGACCAATGGTCCGCCACTTCGTTGGTGATCGGCAAACCCCGAACCTCGACGGCGTTCTCGACGTTCATGAAGGAAGGGACGAGCATGGCGATGACGTACATGCGCACACCCCATGTAACGACGGCCGCCATCAGGAATGTCAATACAATCTCGCGGATAAGCATTGGCCAGTCGAACAACATGAACGCGCCGGCGCTGCCCAATGCGAAAGAGACAATCAGCATGCTGGAATATAGCGCGCGACCGCCAATCTTCTTGGCGCGCCCGATTGGCGTATCCTTCGGCTGCGCGATGATCCAAAGACGAAATGGACGTGTGACTTTATACGTTGCCCAAGTGAGCGTCAGGCCGGCAGCAATGAACATCGCAATCAGCATAAATACGCTTGCGGATCCCTTGCTGGACATGTCCTGCATCGTCTCTGCGCGAACGCGCGCGAACTGACCTGGCAGCAGGGGTAAAGTTCGCACGATTCGTTCGATATGGTGCCCGATCCGATCGAGCGTCGAGGATGCCATCGTATTCATCTGGCCTGGTGCGGCCACGGCGCCGGACGATACGTCGGTCGGCGAAGCTCCTGCCCCGGCAGGCGCGCCCGTCGATCCGGCGTCCTGATTTCGTTGTTCGGCCACCCAGGCCTTCACTGATGGATCGTCGAGAAGCTCGAACAGTTGTTTGACCCTTTCAGGCGGGACCGTCGCCGGCGCCTGCGCCTGTGCCTGACCAGCCAACAAGAGGGCGATCCCAAAGACGAGCGGCCCGGCAACCAGGACAAACATCGCGCTCAGATGTCGGAGACGTTGTGTCGGGCGTGCCAGGTTCCTGGGTACCAGTCGACGAATTATAAGTGCCATCGTGCTGTTAACTTTCCGGTCAAATCGGCGAGGAACGACATCTATGTCCGTTGTTGTCTTACCTTGAAGAAACCGATGTTGCGGTGCAAGAAGTCATCGTTCCGAGCCAGACCGTTTGCGCCGGGTAACTTGGCAGCGTTTATTTAGCCGCCGGGGCAGGGCATTCCGATCCGCGTGACATCGGGCGATCGCCGCAGTCTGGTCGCATGAGCCATCGTCAACAACATATCTCGAGCGCTCCATAGGGCCGCGGGGTCACGCTGCGAAGCGTCCGTCGATCTTGCGCATTGTTAGCGGAAATAATGACGCTGACAAAGTTCACCGTTTAATCGAGCACGGCCTCGACAGTGGCGACAAAGTCATCGAGCGAGCGATCCCCGCGAATCTCGATGCGCGGAAGGTCGATCGGATCGCAATCGAGATCCGCCGGCCCAGATCTGCCGCCGAAGCCAATCCGATAGCCGCATTCCTTGGCCAGCCGCCCTAGCCGTCGGTCAGTGACAGAGAAGGGTGCCGCGAACGCCGTGGTCGGCCGACCCGTCCACCGTTCGATGAACATACGAGAGCGCAGGAGCTCGGCGGCCAGGTCACAGCTCGAAAGACCATCGATGGCGCGATGCGTCGCCAGATGGCTTCCGAAGAACGCACCCTCGGCGGAGAGGCGTCGCACCGTCCCGGCGTCCATAAGCCGCGTCGGCGGACCGATATCGGCGTCCCATTTTGCACTTTCGCCCACCAGATCCGTCACCAGGAACACTTCCGCGGTCAGGTCGTTGGCGCGCAAGATCGGCCAGGCATGGTCGGCAAAGTTCTGGAAGCCGTCGTCGAAGGTGATGACCACCGGGCGGCCAACGAAAGGCTGACGGTTGGCGATGAACTGTTCCAGTTGCTCGGACCCAATGGCGTGAAAGCCATTGGCGCGCAGCCATGCCATCTGGCTCGCGAATGCGGCGGGCGTGAGCCGAAAACGGGCGAGCGCGTCCGGACCTTCATCGGCAACGCCATGATACATGAGTACAGGGATATGCTGGCGCCGCTCGTTGCGTGCGACGTCGCGGCGCAAGGCCCGCGCCCCGCCCCAGACGATATTTCGCGCGACCCCGATTCCAATGGGTGCGCGGATCGGCACATGATCTATCCTCGGTTCCGTCGCCACATCGTCCGGTGACGGGCGGCGGAAGCGGTCTATGCGGTAGAGCTCGGTCTGGATCGATTGCTCAAGGACGAGGCCTTCGGTCGCTGCCAGCGTCTCCGAGATCGCTTGCGCACCGAATGTGTTCCAGTCGAAGCCCGTCCTTTCAACATTGTCACGCAGCACGAATGCGTGTGCGCTGATGAAACTGCCGCCAGGCGCCAACGCCTCAGCGAATTTTTTGGCGATGCGCCGCAACTCGGCGAGATCATCCAGGTAGTAGAGCACCTCCGAACAGAAGATCAAATCCATCTCATCCGGCAGCGCGTCGGCGGAGAAATCCAGTACGCCGAATTCAATGTTCGGCTGATCGCTGCATCGCGCACGGGCCCGCTCGATGGCTATGGCGGAGATGTCAGTTGCGGTCAAATGGCCCACACGCGGCGCCAGCTGCCGCGTGAAGTGGCCCTCCGCGCAGGCCAGTTCGAGCGCCCGTCCGATGGGACCAGCAGGCAGGATTTGGAGCTGCCGCTGATATTTTTCCTGCTCATAGAGCGAGCCGTAGTTCCACGGGTCCTCGGTCGCGAAATAGCTGTTCCAGAACGCCGTGCGATCATTCCTGTCCGCGGTCCGTGCTCGGTGCGGCGTTGCAGGAGGTGGTGCTGGTTCGGCGCTTGACCGAACCAGCTCCCGCGCTTCAGCTGCCAATTGGGCGAGTTTGCCGAAGTGGCTGTCCAGATCGGGCCGACGTTCGGCTGCGGACAACAATGCCTCGGCTGCAAGCGTGTTTGGCGTATCGGCACTGGCGTCCTTTTGCAGTGCGATCAGTTCAATCCAATGATCCCTTGTCACTGTCCCGAGTACGCCGAACTGCACGACAGCTTCGATCTGGCCATCCATCATCAGGTAGGCATAGATTTGATCGATTCCTTCCGGAAGCTCGGTCGAGGTTGGATTTCGAGCGTCGACGCGAATTCCGAGTATCCGCGCCAGCCTACGCGGTGCGGCAAGATCGTCGGCATCGAGAAGCATTTGCTCGAGATGATACTGGACGCGACGACCCGCGACCGGATCGTCCCAGACGTTGCCGAGTTCGATGATCAACTCGGTGAGGGCGCCGCCGAACCTGTCCCACCGGGCAGCCAATTGCGCTGGCACCGATAGGCTTCCTACCATCAGGCCATCGAAGGCCACCTTGGCGATCTCACGCGCCCACTTACGTGCTGCCGGGAGCGCGCGTAGGGATTGCGGGTTGATCGAGCCGCCGCCGCTGCCGCAATCCGACGCAGCGTTCCACAAGGCGAACCACGCGAGTGCTTCGGAAGCGGTGCGGCCGATCGCCTCGATCGCTCCATTGGCGTGAGCCGATCCTGGGTGTTTGACCCCGGGATCAGGAGAAAAGCCGCGGGCGATCACGATTTCCGCGTCTGCCAGCATCTGCGTCGAATTGCGGGTGAGGGCGTTGGGGCTGGCTCGATAGAAGGCGAGCGGCTCGTCGACCATCACCCAATTCTTGCCGAGACGTGCGACGCGCTGCCACAGATCCCAGTCCTCGCAGGTGCGCAGCGACACATCGAAACCGCCCAACTCGACGATTGTCTCCCGGTCGACCAGCAGCGCGTGAGTGGCGATGGCACACCGGCGGGCGAATGTTTCGAAGGGCTGGATCGCGACCTCGGGGGCGATGCTCGACGGGGTGAGTGCACCATCGGGCATCACGCGCCGAGAACCGCAATAGGCGGCCACTGCATCGGGAGCGGCTTTCAGTGCGTCCAGCATTTTCGTAAGGAAGCTGGCATCGACCCAATCGTCGGCATCCAGGAACATCAGCCAGTGACCGCGCGCCGTCGAAATCCCGTTATTGCGCGCGCCGGCGGGACTCTTCGCGCGAGAACTCAACGTCCGAAATCGGGCATCTTGTTCCACATAACGGGCGATGGTCGCGGGGGTGCGGTCCGTGGAGGCGTCGTCGACGATGATCGCCTCCCAATCCACGATTTCCTGATCGAGAAGGCAATCGAGTGCGCGCGTCAGCGTTACCTCCGCGTTGTGCGCAGGAACTACGATTGAAACCAATGGATTATGCGCCACGTTGTCTTACCCATGCCTGGTTCGAAGGTAGAACAAGATGCGTTGATCTTTGTCGGCGTAGGCCGTCACAATCGACGCCGATCCGTTCGACCCATCGTCCACCACGACTATATCCAGCATCTGGTAGGTCTGCCGGCGAATGCCGGCATGCGTTGCGCCGATGTTTTGCTCGACATTGAACATTGGTACCACACCGCCTTGCGGTAGCATTATTCTGGATCATCGAGCTTTCGTTTTCTTCGGCGAGAGTCTGCGAATGTCAAAACCGGATAACGGCATCGGATGGCAGCACCGCCCTGTCAAGATCGGGGCGAATTAGAGGCAAGAAAAAGACTTGAAGACTGGCTTGAATGGCAAGCGCTCATGCCCGACGGCTTAGAGCTGCGGCCATCGGCAAAAGGATGATCGCGGGCGAAGACGCGAGCGCAAGCTGGTCCGGATCGACCCACTCGGAACCGCGGCCGAACTGAGAGCGCTGCAGTTGCCTGATGATGGATTTAAGGCGCTCGATCTCACCGTCGCGGTGCTCGACAACGGCCGCCATGTTACGCACAAGATGCCGCCGACGGGCCTGTTTGCTGGGCAGATTGTCGAGGTCGAGCCGCATGTTCAAATTTACGCGCGAACCGGCTTAAGCCGAAAAGATTCCGGCTTGCGAGCCGGGTATTTTACTGACATGTTTACCAGTTGCTAAATTAGCACTGTGGCATCTGTTCAAATGAAGGGAATAGGGATGGCCAAGGAATCTTCGAGTACCGCTTCTTCGGCAAATAAAGCGGACGCAAATCTGACAAGTAATGCAGACGGAAACGGGCTGGCCTTCATGGCGGGCCAGGCTCGCGAGAGCGGGGCCTCCGGCGACGCTGTAGGTGTCGACAAGATACGTGATCTGCTGTTCGGCAACCAGATGCAGGACTATGACCGCCGCTTTTCCAAGCTTGAAGAACGGGTGTTGCAGCGCTTCAAGGATGTCGAATCGGAAGCCAAGCGTAATCTTGACATGTACGAGTCAAATGCAAAGAAGCAGGTCGATTCGCTTGCGGCGCAATTGCGGAACGAAAAAGATTCACGAGCCGATGCCGACAAGGAGATTGACCGGAATCTTCGCGAGCAAAACCAGGCACTTGAAAAGCAGGTGCGCGCGTTGTCGGATCAATTGAGTGCGCTTGAACGCGACGTTTCGGACCGGATAAATCGAAACGATCATTTACTGCGTGAGGAAATCAAGCAGAAAAATGAAGGCGTTCAGATGCTGATAGAGAAAATGTTTGCTGATCTCAGCAACGTCAAGACCGACCGAAATCTTTTGGCGGGTCTGTTCGTCGAGGTCGCAAAATGTCTGAATCAGGATCCTGTCGGCAGCAAGAGCAACTCGGAACGTAACTGGAAAGTGAGTTGATGGGACCTTGACGTCAACCGTCGACCCAGTCAGCCTTCCGCAAAGAACTGCCTCGAACGATACAGAGATTGATCGCGAGGCTCTGGCCCGTCTTTTGATCGAAATTGCCCGGAACGTCGATCCGGACTATCGTGCGCGTTTCGACGGAGTTCCAACCGCCGATCCTCGCATGGAAACGCTGCGCCAGTTGCTGGTCAGCCGCGAAATTTCGGAGCTTTCACGAGTTACGCACCTGCTGGACGAACCCGAGCAGCTCGCGGCAGCCGTGGGCGGCGTTCTTCCCAGTGCGGCCGCGCGAGCGTCTCATGCGCAGCTCGGTGAGGCGCTTGCGCCCGCTGTCGAAAGGGCTGTGCAACGGTCCATCCAGAAGAGCCCGCGCACGCTGACGGATATATTGTACCCGGTGTTTCTGCCGGCAATTCGCAAGTCGATCGGGGAAAAGATCGACCAGACCTTTCAGTCGCTGAACGAGACTTTAAGACATATATTTACCTGGCACGGGCTCAAGTGGAGATTTGAATCATGGAGAACTGGGGCCAGCTTCTCTGAAGTTGTTCTGAAGCATTCTCTTATCTATCGTGTAGAGCATGTCTTTCTCATCAACCGTAATTCCGGGCTTTTGATAGCGCATGTAACTGCCGATAATGCAACGAGCGAAGACCCTCAACTGATTTCTTCTATGTTGAGCGCAATTCAAGATTTTGTGAAAGACTCATTCAACGAGAAAGAACAGAGCGGCCTGGACACAATCCGTTTTGGCGACCTTCGTCTCTGGTCGGAAGTTGGACCGTTTGCCACCCTGGTTTCGGTGATCCGAGGAAATCCGCCGGAGGAATTGCACGAAATAGTTCGCGATGTATTGCTTCGCATCCATGCGGAATGCTCACAGGCTTTAGAGCAGTTTGACGGCGACAGTTCGCAGTTGGCCGGCGTAGAGGCGCAGTTGCAGACCTGCGTCGAGCTGAAGCAGGAGGAATCGAACCAGGGATTTCCGTGGCTGGTGGTGGCTGCAGCCCTGCTGGTTTTGATTCCGGCAGGCGGTTGGTTCTTTCTTTCCTGGCAATCCGGGCAGCGCTGGCACGCCTATGTGTCGCGACTGGAGACCCAGCCGGGCATCATCGTTGCAGAACAAAAGATACGCGGCGGCCAATTCTATATTGCCGGCCTGAGAGACCCGCTTGCCGCCGACCCGCAGTCGCTGTTGTCCGGAACGCAGGTCGATCCCGCCCGCGTTCATTCGCAGTGGCAATTCTATCAGAGCCTTGAACCGGAGTTCGTGTTGAAGCGGCTGACGGCGTCGCTGGCTCCGCTGGATACAGTACGATTTTCGATCGTTGATGATCGCATCGTTGCCGAGGGTGAGGCTCCCGACACCTGGATAGATCGGGCGCGCGCAGCGGCCCGAGAGCTTTCGGCAGGCGGGCCGGTATTCGATATCTCCAAGGTTCGTGATGTGAGCCCCGAAGCACGCGCGGCGGAGCGCTGGCAGGCCTATGTGTCGCGACTGGGGACCCAGCCGGGCATCACCGTTGCCGAACAAAAGATACGCGATGGCCAATTCTATATTGCCGGCCTGAGAGACCCGCTTGCCGCCGACCCGCAAGCTCTGCTGTCCGGAACGCAGGTCGATCCCGCCCGGGTTCATTCGCAGTGGCAATTCTATCAAAGCCTTGAACCGGAGTTCGTTTTGAAGCGGCTGACGGCGTCGCTGTATCCGCCGGACACAGTACGATTTTCGATCGTCGATAGTCGCATCATTGCCGAGGGTGAGGCTCCCGACACCTGGATAGATCGGGCGCGCGCGGCGGCCCGGCAGCTTTCGGCAGGCGGACCGGAATTCGACATCTCCAAGGTTCGTGATGTGAGTCCCGAAGCACGCGCGGCGGAGCACTGGCAGTATTATGTGTCGCGACTTGAGGCCCAACCGGGGATCATCGTCGCCCAACAAACGGCGAGGGGCGGACATTTCTACATTTCCGGCCTGAGAGACCCGCTTGCCGCCGACCCGCAAGCTCTGCTGTCCGGAACTGGGGTCGATCCTGCCCGCGTTCATTCACAGTGGCAATTCTATCAGAGCCTTGATCCGAAATTCGTTGTGAAGCGGCTGACAGCGTCACTGACCCCGCCGAAATCGGTTCGGCTTTCGATCATCCAGGGCCGCATCGTTGCCGAAGGTGAGGCTCCTGCCGCCTGGATCAACCGGGCGCAGGCCGCCGCCGAACAGCTTTCGGCGGACGGAGTGGTTCTGGATGTCTCGCAGCTGCGTGAACTGGACCTTGCGGAACTCAATCATTTGAGGCAGGCCATCCAGACGACCGATATTTTCTTCTCTTCCGGCAAAGTTGTGCCGGGACCAGAGCAGACGCCGGTTCTCGACAGGTTGGCGGATCAAATAAAGGAATTCGCCCAAGATGCCCGCAAGTCAGGCGTGACAGCGCGGTTCATGTTGACCGGCCATTCGGACGCCACGGGCCGTGAGACGGCCAACGCGTCGATCAGCGCCGCCCGCGCCGAGACAGTTCGTGCGCTTCTCAAGAAGCGCGGCGTCGCCCCGGAACTGCTGCTGGTTCGGGGCGCGGGCACCTTTGAGCCGGCTGTGCCTGAAAATAGTCAAACCGGTAGCTCCACCAATCGCCGGGTTTCGGTTACGGTAAACCTGGATTAGGGCAAGATGTTGCAAAAAAAGATCTGTATGCTGGGCGGGTTCTCTGTCGGAAAGACGAGCCTGGTTCGCAGGTTTGTGCAAAGCATCTTTTCAGAAACCTACTTGACCACGGTGGGAGTGAAAATCGACAAGAAGAATGTCGCTCTCCCGGACAAAACCGTGGATCTGATTTTGTGGGACTTGGCCGGCGAAGACGATATCGGCTCATTCCGCGTCAGCTATGTTCGAGGCGCAACCGGGCTTATGCTTGTCGTCGATGGAACCCGCGCTGCTACTCTTGCCGTGGCGCTCACGCTGCGCGAACGGGCCGAGGCCGAATTCGGCGCTATGCCGTTCGTATTGCTGATCAACAAATCCGATCTGGCCGATCGGTGGGCAATATCGGATAGTGAGATTAGCGAACTGAGGCAGCGTGGATGGCAAATCTATCTAACAAGTGCGCTCTCGGGTGAGAATGTTGATGATGCATTTCGTCAACTTGCTTTGATGGTAACCAGATAGACCATGCATGGATTGCCAAGAGAAGTCCGAAGTTGGATTTTCAATTTCTTCTACAATGGGCACTCTGTCGCATATCTGAAAATCGACGCCCAGCTTTGCATAGCTGCCAAGGGCGGAAATGTTGAACATTACGGACTCACATCGCTTCGCATTGGCAAAGCTGTTGCCGAGCAGCTTGAATTTATGGAAGGTTTGCTGCCTTGCCCGGAGCTTCCGTTTCACATTGCCATGGTCGAGCTGCCCAGCGGGCGTGTCGCGGACCTTCATTTTTTTGCTGACAATGCCTGCGTGTGGCTGCTCTTTCTCGACGCCACTGCCGAACGCGACAATAGGCAGCGGCTTCAACAAAAGGCTTATGAAATGACACTCCTGCAAGAGAGGGAGCGTCAACTCAACGAGAAATTACAAACGACGAACGAGGCGTTGAGGAAGAGCCAGGAGGGATTGGCGCGTGAATACCAGCGCGCCGAAACCCTGCTCCTCAACATTCTTCCGGCGTCGATCGCGGAGCGGTTGAAAGCGCACAAAAAAATTGCTGACAACCACGCGGAAGTGAGTGTGCTTTTTGCCGACATCGTCGGTTTCACGGAACGAGCGCGGAGCGTCGGAGCCGTGACGACGCTCGCAATTTTAAACTACTTCTTCAAGGCGGCGGATCGGCTCTCGGAACGATACGGCTGCGAAAAGATCAAGACAATCGGCGATTGTGTGATGGTGGTCGCTGGCCTGCCCACCGCGCGATCCGATCATGCAAAGGCCCTCGCGCGCTATGCACTTGAGCTGCGCAAGGCGGTTAAGCGCGAAAGCTTCGCGGGAGAACCGCTGAGACTCAGAATTGGAATTCACTCAGGACCAATCGTCGCGGGCGTCATAGGCAAGAGGCGGTTTGCCTATGACCTGTGGGGCGACACCGTTAATCTCGCCTCACGTATTCAAACGTCCGCGGAGCCCGATGAAATCCGTATTTCGGATGCAACTCGCCAACTGCTTGGACCAAATTTTGCTTGCGACCCACTCGAGGAAACGGAATTGCGTGGTACAGGCCGTGTGCGGATGTGGCGGCTGACGGCCTGATTGCCGCATGGCAGTGCCGACCCTGGAGCCCACGCATCTCAAGCCGCAAGCTATTATTACGCGAAGTTTTGACCCGATGGTGCCCTTCATTGTCCGCATCGCGAATGGCAGCAATGCGGATCATTTGCAGTCTTCCGACGGTCTATTGGGCGACTTGGGACACGGCTGACATCAGTTCCTGCGGGTTTGGCGCCCCAAACATGTATCGCCCACCCTCTGGAACCTCCGTGAAGCTCCAGCGGACGATCCCCTGCCGGTCCAGCAGGAATTGGCCAATCAGTTGTCCGTGTCCCGTTGCCATCATCTGCTGGTCGGCTTCGGTCACTTCGTAATTGTCCTTCTTGCCGAGGAATTCGCTGGCCGCAAAAGGATCCATGGGACCGGGCAACTCGCCTGGTAAGTCGACCCGCATATCCTTTGCCACTGCCATCGAGACCTTGTACGGCCAGTTCGTCTCGTTTTGGGTGAATTCGAGATTTGGCAGTCCAAAAGCACGATGTGAAGCGCGTTCAGGATCTGAGGCCGCAAGCAGATTTGGCATCGGGTGGTAGCGGAAATAGAGACGCGCCCGTTCGATCGGCGTGTTGACCACCGTCAGGCTCTCCACACCCCTTTCGCGCAGCTCCGGATCAAGCCGCGCCTGAGCGGCGATATGGCGCCGGCAAAACGCACAATGCAGACCTCGAAACAGACCGACCAGCACCGGTTTTTGCCCGCGAAAGTCGTCAAGCGCGATCTTGCCTTCCTGGGTAATGGCGTCGAGTACCAAGTTCGGTGCACGGTCGCCCGGTTGAAGCGGTACCAAGTCACTAGGCGCGGACATTTCCAATCTCCAACCCCGGCTAATCGAGAAAAGGCAGCACCACAAGCGCTTCCGGGTCGAGCCCGTGCTGGGCGCATATACCCTGCGCCAAGGAAAAGTAGCGTTCGGCCTCGGCAAGATTGTTGAGGTCGAGATTAAGCGTTGCCAGACCATCATAGCACGGAAACAGCAGTTGGGGTTCGCCCGTTTCGCGGGCTACGTCCAGTGCTTCGTGGAACAAGCCAACGGCCAGTTCCGGACGGCCGTTGCACTGGTGGATCTGCCCAAGCACAATCAACGGCACCGGCAGATGCTCTCGCTGATCGAGTGCCCGGTCGATCTCGATGGCTTTCTCGGCAGCAGGCACGCCCTCTGTTGGACAGCGATCCGTGAAAGTACAACAAGCGACCGCCAGATTGGCGAGAAGGCGCGCCTGGAAGCCCAAATCACCAATATGGCGCGCGACTTCAAGACCGCGCCGACAGACCTCCATCGCCCGTGCCGGATCGATGGTCGTGTAAAGCACGCCGAGATTGGTGTAGCCGCGGCAGGCCGCGCCCAGCAGACCGGCGGCTTCGGCCAATTCAATGCTGTGTTCGACCTGACGCACGGCTTCACTGTTTCGCCCAAGGCGAGCCAGCGCGACAGCCTTGGTATTGAGTGCCTCGGCGGTCACAAGAGTGGCCTCACGCCCCACCTCGGAGACATGCTCCGTTGTCAGAATGCGTACGCAATCCAACGCCGCGTCTGCCCATTTTGCCGCGAGAGCGTGATCTCCGCTACGGAAAGCCTGTCGGCCACGTTCTTGCCAGAGATGCGCCTGCTCGACCGGGGCATCCGCTCCATCGAGGAGCGCTGCCGCTTCAGCATAGCGGGATTCTGCCTTCTCCCGCTTGCCGACGTCCCAGAGCAGCCGACCGATCTTACGCAAAACTCGCGCCGACGCGACGCGATTGGCCGACTCGCGGTATGCCTGCAACACCGCCTCGTAGTGATGGTGCGCGATCTCGCGGCGGCCTGCGGAGCCGCTCAAATCGGCAATGCGCTCGGCAATTGTCAGCTTGAGCGGTGTTTGCCCGGTCGCCTCCAACGCAGTCAGTGCTCGCTCGTAGAAACGAAGGGCATCGTCGTTGGCGTATATCATGCGAGCGCGATCGCCGGCCGCCTGCAGGTAATGCGCGCCCTTCTCCCGCTCGGCGCTCTGTGCGAAATGATGACCGAGCACGGTCAAATCCTCTAGCCGTTCCGGATTATCGCCGCACAGTTGCTCCAAGGCAGCACCTATCCGCCCGTGGATTTCGGTCCGGCGTTGCAGGAGCAGATTCTGGTAGATCACGTCCTGCAGCAATGTTTGCGTAAAGCGGTAGCTTTGCGACGAGACCGAGCCTGATCCGGCAACTTCCTCGATGATTTCCGCATCGCAAAGCAGTTCGCAGCCGGCTTCTAGCCGGGCGGGGTCGGCTGTCACGGTTTTCAGAAGCGTGGCATCGAAGCGCGGGCCGATTACCGCGGCTTCCTGGGCCAACCGGCGCACCCCTTGTGGCAGCCGGTCGACGCGAGCAAGCAACATTGCCTGGATAGTGGCGGGAATGCCGGTTGCGACTTCGCCTGCCACAGTCCGCCATCGCTGGCCCTCGCGCATCAGTACACCGCGATCGATAAGGCCGCGAACGATCTCCTCCAAAAAAAGAGGGTTGCCGCCCGCTCGCTCGAGGATCTGATCGACGAGCCCTCCCGCGGAGCTTACCCAGCTCTCGCCGAAAAGCGCCGCCAGCAGGCTGCGACCTTCATCGCTGTTGAGCGGCGAAAGCCTGAGCGCTGTGTGACTGACCCGACTTGAGTCGAGTTGGCTGTTGTCCGGCGCCGGGCGATGCGTGACCAGCACCATCAACCGCGTGCGTTCCAACCTGTCCATCACGAAACGCAGTGCCTCGAGCGACACGGCGTCGGCCCAGTGCAGGTCTTCGACGACAATCAACAGCGGCGACAACGCAAGCCGCCGTTCGATGATTGTGCGGACCGCGTAGAGAATTTGCCGCCGTAGCTGCTCGGGTTCGACATGCTGCAAGGTGGCATCGGGGTCGCCAAGGCCAAGCACATGGTAGAGCAAAGGCATCAGCCGCTTCGCCTCCTCGCCCTGCAGGCCGAGATCGGCAAGCAAGCCTGCGAGCTTCGCCCGCATTTCGTCCCCATCGTCGTTTTGCATCATCCCGGCAGCGCTGCGCACCACTGCGCCTAGGGCGCCAAATGATTGTTCGCCCAGCGGTGAGCACGTGGCCTGCCGCACGGCGACGTTGCGAAAACGATCCTCGTCGCCGACGCGGGCGACGAACTCCTTCACCAGCCGCGATTTCCCGATACCGGCTTCTCCGACGAGGCGGACAAGTTGGGCCGAGCCGCCGCAAGCCTGGTCAAGGCTCGCCAGCATTCTATGGAGCTCCGCAGCACGACCTATCATCGGCGCGCTGAGGCCGAGCGCCTCGAGCCCACGCGCTGCTCGCGGCGCTGCAAGCGGTGCATCCAGTCGATGGACGAGCACACTGCCAGCCTTGCCGCGAAGCACGACATCGCCCAGCGACTCGTATGAGAAGGCATGCCGGGTCAGCCTGTGAGTGAGCTCGCCTACCAGCACCTCACCCGGTGCGGCCAGCGATTGCAGGCGTTGCGCCGTATTCACCGTGTCGCCGGTCACCGAATAGGATTTGGCGGTGCCGATGCCCAATCCGCCAGTGACGACCGGACCAGTGTTTATGCCGATGTGGAGTAACAGAGGCGCGCCGGAGTGGGAGGCGCTTTCGCCGAGCCGCGCCGTCCGGGCGATCATGTCGAGAGCGGCGCGAAGCGCACGTTCCGGATCGTCCTCATGCGCGACCGGCGCACCGAACAAAGCGAGCAGTGCATCGCCGATGAATTTGTCGACGAAACCACCAAAGTTTCGCACGGCCGCCGTCAGTTCCTTGAACAGTTCGTTCTGCAGCGTTTGCATGACCTCGGGGTCGAGCTGCTCGCTGAGTGTCGTGAAGCCGCAAAGGTCGGCGAAGAGGACCGTTACCGTCCTGCGATCGGCGTCGGAGACAGGATGCAGCCCTTCATCGCTTTCGATGTTCGCAAGCAGCGACGGAGTTCGAGAAGGCGGCACAATGGTTCGGCTTGGTGTCGGAGCAGGCCGTTCGACGGCTTTTGCGGGCGCACCGACGCTTGCCCCACATTTCGGACAGAACTCGAAATCAGGTGCGCAGGGATAGCCGCAACTGGCGCATGGCACGGGCTGGCGCTTGCCGCACCTCGGACAGAAAGCGTAACCGCCCTCAACCTTGAAACCGCAGCCTGAGCAGTCCATCCAACCAGACCTCACTAGGGGCCGTGACGGCGTGATCTCCCTACGCACTTCACGGCCAGGATATTCACAAGCATGAACCGATAGCCGTCGACCGGCAAGCGGCAGCGCAAATGGGCATCCGGCGGTCGGGTGGGTCCTGTGGCAGCGCACAGCCAATTCGGTTTGCTGCGTGGCTGTCGGTTGCGAAAGTTCCCTCTTGCTTCGGTCTTCCTGCTATCGTGGAGATGAGGAGACGAACCCTTGAGCGAGAATCGTAAGCTAGCCGCAATCCTGGCTGCGGATGTGGTCGGATACAGCCGGCTCGCGAGCGCGGATGAAGATCGTACTTTGGCGAGGTTGCGGACACTGCGCAGCGACCTGATCGATCCGATCATCGCGGTGCACCACGGCCGGGTGATCAAGCGCACCGGCGATGGGGCGCTGGTTGAGTTCCGCAGTGTGGTGGATGCCGTGCGCTGCGCCATAGAGGTTCAGAATGGCATGGTTGAGCGCAACGCCGGCGTGCCGCAGGACCGCCGTATCGAGTTCAGGATCGGCATCCATCTGGGAGATGTGGTCGAAGAAAGCGACGGCGACCTGATGGGCGACGGCGTCAACATCGCCTCGCGTTTGGAGGGAGTCGCGGCGCCCGGCGCCATCTGCCTGTCCGAGGATGCCTATCGCCAGGTCAAGGCGAGGCTCGACCTCTCGGTCAGCGATCTCGGCAGCACACAGCTCAAGAACATCGCCGAGCCGATCCGGGTCTATTCGCTGCAAGTCGGCAGCGCCGGGACCAAGGCGGCCGCGATCTCGGAAACCGCGACGAGCCGGCCGGCTACGGCAGTGCCGCCGAAGCTGTCGATCGCCGTCCTGCCGTTCGCCAATATGAGCGGTGACGCCGAACAGGACTACTTCGCCGACGGCATCTCTGAAGACATCATCACGGCCCTGTCCAAACTGTCGCAACTCTTCGTCATCGCACGCAATTCATCGTTCACGTTCAAGGGCCAGAACGTCCATGTGCAGGAGGTGGGCACGAAGCTCGGCGTGCGGCATGTACTCGAGGGCAGCGTACGCAAGTCGGGGAACAGGGTGCGCATCACCGCGCAGCTCATCGATGCAACCACGGGCGGCCATCTTTGGGCGGAGCGGTTTGATCGCGACCTGACCGACATATTCGCGGTGCAGGACGACGTGACGCAGCAGATCGTCGGTGCGCTGGCGCTCAATCTGACTGAGGATGACCGTCAGCGGCTGGCGCCGGAGCACCCGCGCAACACGGAGGCGTATGACTGTTTCCTGCGGGGCAGGGAGCTGTGGCACCGGCTGACGAAGGAGACGAATGTCGCGGCCCGCGACCTCTTGCAACGCGCCACCGAACTGGACCCGAAGTTTGCCTCTGCCTACGCTTTCCTCGCCCTCACGCACGGAATCGATTACCTGAACAGGTGGGGTGCGTCACCGCCTGAATCGATGGCGCAAGCGGAGGAGGCCGCAACGCGAGCGGTAACGCTGGATGACAGCGATCCCTGGGCGCACTGGGCGCTGGCGATAGCCAAGCTGTACACACGACGGCACGATGAGGCCATCGACGAGGTCGAGCGCGCACTGGTCCTCAATCCGAACTTCGCCGAAGCGCACGTCGCCCGCGGCGAGGCGCTGTATTACTCGGGCAGACCCGAGGGGGCCCTTGAGAGTTTCGCCCGGGGAAAGACCCTGAACCCATACTTTCCGGATGTGCTTCTGCACTTCCAGGCTTTGGCGTTGTTTCAACTGGGAAGGTTCGACGAGGCCGTTGACCTCTTGCTGCAACGGCTGGCGCGCAACGCCGTCACCGACGTCTCGCGCGCGCTTCTGGCTGCCAGCTACGGCCATCTGGGCCGTCTCGCCGAGGCCCGCGCGGCATGGCAGGATGTGCTTCGCGTCAATCCTGGCTATTCGCTGGAATACCGTCGCAAAGTCTTGCCTTACAAGAACCCTGCCGATTTCGAACTCATGGTCGACGGGCTCCGCAAGGCCGGCATCGTGCAATGACAGGTAAGGCCATGCGGCCGGATCAGACGCTGTAGGCTTGGCCGATCTTGCGCCATCGCGCGTTTTCGCGAACCAGTTTCAGGTTGTTGGTGGTCTCGGCAAATGTCCGTGAACGGTATTGCCGGAGCAGGTCCGCGAAGAGCGCCCCTTCCGGCAGGCCGGCAAGCTGCTCGCGGACCGAGATCTTTTCATCGATGACCCGGGTGCCCCAGGCATTTTCCCTTACCTGCAGCTCCGCAGCCAGATCACGCTCTTCCGGCGCGGTTTTTTCCAACGCAGCCAGCAGGATCGAGTGGAAAAGCGCTACATAGCCAATCTGTCTCAGGCCGCCGACAACCCGCACCCGCGGCAATATGGCAAGAACGAGGAAGGTCAAGAACAAGTTCGGCAGCAGCACGCCGTCCAGCAGTGCCTGCTTGAGATGCGGCCGCTCGAACGGGATGGAAAGACCATGCGGCCTGTCAGGCTCGATCAGGTGCCCGTTCTCAAGAACGAGCTTGCGCACGCGCTCCTCGCGGATGCCCCAGAAATAGTCCGTGGCATTGGGCAGGAATCTGCCGAATGGGCCTGATGCGGCCTCTTGCAAGGCATGTTCGAGACGGTGGCGCCTTGCGGGTTCGATGAGCAGCCTGGAAAGAAGGCTGCCTTCATATTCCAGATGCCGCGCCATGGCAGAAGCGGCGAGCCGATCATCGATGAAAACCGGCAGGGCCATGCCGGAACGATCCCAATTGGCGACCAGATCCTCGTTGAGGGCTGTCATGGCATCGGCGGCGGTTCCAAAGACCTTGTCCTGACTGGCAAGCAGTGTACCTAGCCAACGGCGGGCATCCGTTTCATCGCCCACCGCTTCGAGCGCGCGCTTGTTGAGGGAGACGGGACCGGCCGCGCAGACGCTCTTGCGGCACAGTTTGTGGCGCCCCATGCCAAACAGGTTGACCTTGTCGTCGCCGACCTCGAGCCATCCGGGCCCTTCCCGGCCAATTGTCTCCATGGTCATCGTCGTTCCCATGAAGCCGACGAAGGCAGACAGCTCGTTTTCGACCGCGCCGAGCCAGGCAAACAGAAGGGCATCGAAGGTGATCCGGTCCATCAGAAGCAGGCAGTGCAGGCCGGACTGAATTACCGGTCTGTGCTCGAACTCTTCGAGGGCCTTGCCGATCTCCTCAGGCTGCATAATTACACCGAGGCGTTGATGCAGGACTTCGCGCAGGATCGAGCGGGCAGCGATCGCCGGGCCCGATGCAGGCCTTGCCACCGGCCGCCACAGATGGCGGGCGTAGTCGGAGACCGGAGCATTCCAGTTCTGCTCGATGTCACGCACGACTTCCGGGCAGAGCAGCGACAGCACAGCCAGAATTTCCACCGGAGGCGCAGGGGTTGGATCAAAGACGGCGGTCATCGGTCCCGTCTAGCCGCTTGCGGGGCAAACGCCAAGTGCGAGCGGATCCGGCACGAATTGTTGGGTCGGCTGAACACCTAAGGCAAAACAGCGGATCTTAGAACCGCAGCCGGGCCATACTCAGGAGGTCGCGGTACTGCCCGTCGGTAAAACCGGCCTTCACATGCCGGCCTTCGACCTCGAACCCGTGGCTTTTGTAGAGACGGATGGCCGGTTCGTTGTCGGCATAGACGGTCAATTCGACCCGCTTCAGGGCGCGCCAATTGTCGGCCACGTCAAGCAGCGCCCCAAGTATGGCAGAGCCGATGCCCTTGCCGACAAAGGCATCGTCAAGGCCGATATTGATCTCGCCGATATGCGAACGGCGCGGCGAACCCTGCACGACCAGACTGCCATGACCGACGATCTTGCCGTCCAACTCCGCAACGATCCAGGTGGTTTCCTGGCCGGACTTGGCGATGCGCCGCTCCACCTGCTCCACCATCTCGAAGGGCATCCTGAACGTGCCCCAGCGGAAGCCCGGCATGTTGAAGATAGCACAAAGCGCCTCCGCATCGCTTGGCCGGACGGATCGGAGCTGCGGCCGGATTTTCTCGGAAGATGGCGAGGTCGTGTTGGTCATGGCGTTCCCGGCGAAGGCAATCGGCCCGGCACGATGCACCGGACGGCACCTGAAAATCCAGCCGTCTTTGCAACCTATGATGCCGATTGCGAGCTAAAATACCGGGAGGCGGCGTAGAGTTTGAAGACGCCACTGATGCCGATCCAGCCGAAAAGGGCGAGCCAGCACAATGTCCCGGTCGCCGTCCAGTCGATCCGATGCACCGCAGCGTCGGTGATGACGAGTCCAACGATAGCAAGCAGGCCAACCAGAAACTGCGCCAGGCCGAGCACCAGCAGTTCCTCGCGCGGCGCGCTTCTCCAGACGAGATATATGCCGCCCGCACCGGCGAGGAAGATGGCACTGTAGAGCTGAGCGTGGAAGGCATCGACCGGCCATGGCCAGATGCTGCTGAACGTTAGGGGAAACAGCAACAGGCCGACGCCATAGACCCCAAGGATCACCGATTCCACCGGCATGTAGCCGCGCCACGCGGAGCTTAAGGTCACGCCTTTTGCAGAAGGACGGGCCCTGGCCCGCCACAGGAACATCCCGGATACCGCGACCGAGCCCAGATAGACCAAAAACCAGAGCCAGGGCGCTTTGCGCCCAAAGTTGAAATAGCCGAGATTGACGAACGAAGCCACCGACACGATGGCGGTGAAGATGAAGGCCATGACGAGCACGAGCCTGCCGGGCGACCAGCGGTTCCAAAACAGCAGCGCCGCCATCACGACCATTTCGGCGGTGTAGAAGCCGCCGAGGAAGCGAGCATTGAACGGCGTGACGGCCCAAGGCCAGCCCGGCTTGACCAGCACAGGCGCGAAAAACAGGCCGGCGCCTATGATCAGGACGATGATGACCACCACAGAGAAAAGGCGCAGGGCCGCGGGAAATGGCGGGTTGTTGGGTGCCGGCATCGGAGAGAGCCCCAAAGGTGAATGCCTATCGACCATCATAGTGCCGCTTGCGGCAAGTGAAAATCCACCGAATGGAAATTGAACCATCACCAGGCTGTCTATTCGAATGATCCGTTTCGAAGTAAAATGAAACACTCGGACAAAAGAGCGGTCCGATCAACACGCCTGGGAGGCGCATTTTTCGGAGCCAGCCCGATGAACGAAGCTCAGGATCTGTTCTCGCTTCTGCGGCAATCGACCGATGTCGATCCACTGGTAATCGACGCAATCAAGCGAACCGTCGCGGAGGGCAAAGACCGCGAACTTTGCCGCATCAATGCGCCAGCGTTCGCCAGCAAGCATGGCCTCGACGAGGAGCGCGCCATAAGCGCCTTTCTCCACGCGGCCCGGGTGGGCATTTTCGACGTTTCCTGGAACGTTCTGTGCCCCGGCTGTGGCGGCGTGCTCGACACCAACGCCACGCTGAAAACCCTGCAGAAGGACGAATACACCTGCGCGCTGTGCTCCGAGGGCTATTCGCCGACCCTCGACGAGATGGTCGAGGTGACATTCACCGTCAGTCCCCGCATACGCAGGATTGCCGCCCACAATCCACACGAACTGCCGATGGTGGAATATTTCCGCCAGATCTACTGGGCGTCCGGCGTCGATGTCCCGGATGAGGATTTCGCGAAAAAATTGGAAGCGTTTTCGCTGGAAGATATCGAGCTTGCGCCCGGTGAAAAGGCGCTTCTGCCCATACAGCTTCCGTCCGAATTCATCATCGTCTTCGAGCCGGTCACCCATTCAGCGCAGTTCATCGACGTGAAGGGCGAACCGACAAAGGAGCGCCGAAGCCTCTCTTTGGTCTTCGACCGCGACCATGTCCAGAACCAGACGCTGGAGATGCAACCCGGCCCGCTGCGCATTTCCCTGGAAAATAGGACCGACACCCGCGTGCTGCCGACGGTCTTCATCGCCGGCCAGGCCTTGCATGATTTCCTGGGCAAACGCCGGCCATTCCTCACCGCCAAGCGCCTGCTAACCAACCAGACGTTCCGCGATCTCTATCGCACGGATACGCTCGACATCAACCAGCGCCTGAAGATCACCAGCCTGACCTTCCTGTTCACCGACCTGCGCGGTTCGACCGCGCTTTACGAGCGGGTGGGCGACCTTGCGGCCTTCGATCTCGTGCGCGCACATTTCCAGGTTCTGCACGAGATCGTCGCGGCGGAGGCAGGCGCGGTGGTCAAGACGATCGGTGATGCGGTGATGGCGACCTTCGCGACGCCTGATCGTGCGATTGCTGCGGCCCTCAGGATGCGCGATGCCATGCGGGCGCTCAACGAGAAGAGCGGGCGCGAGGACCTGCTGCTCAAGATCGGCGTCCATGCCGGCCCCTGCATCGCCGTGTCCATGAACGAGCGACAGGACTATTTCGGCCAGACGGTCAATATTGCTTCGCGGGTCCAGAACCTTGCCAACGCACAGGCAATCTTCGCCACTCGTGCGGTGGTCGATGACAATCTCACCGCCGATCTCTTACACAGGAACGCGCTGACGCCCGTGCCCCACGAGGTCTCGCTGCGCGGCATTGACCGGGAGATAGCAGTATACACGATCCCCTGAAGGCCTGGCCCTGAAGATTTGGCCCCTGAAGACCTGGGTCCTCCCGGGCCCTCACACGCGCCTACAGATAAAATAGCGATCGGCGGGAACCGAAGGCGGCGGCGCGAGGCGCTGCAACTGTGGGTGATCGAGCGGCGTGCCGCTGACCGCGATGCCGCCGACGCGAAGCAGGCGCGCGGTCAGATCGGGAAGCCAGGTAGAGGTCACTGCATCACGATCTTCGTAGCCGGTGCCGATGTCGGCATGAACGAGAGCGGCCTCGATGCCAATGAACCTGCTCGCCGTCTCGCGTATTTCGCCGAGCACGAGGTTTTCAGCTTCGGGAATTGAGCTGGCGTGTGCGGCAAGTGCGCGGTCAAACGCCACGATCCGGCGTCCGGGCAGGCGCTCGCGCAGATGATGGAACGTCCGGCCATTGCCAAGGCCGAGCTCGAGCACGGGCCCCTCCATCTTCGCCACCTCGGCGCAGACATGATCGAGTATGTCGCGCTGTGCGGTCATCCTCCGGATGAAACTGTCGAGGCGACTCATATGCGTTTGTGTGTCCTGAACCAGCTCAAAAGATCGGCAATGCCCGCGATTAAACCCCGATCGAGCCTCGTCGCATATAGAGGCCCACTATGGGCACTGCAACAACCGAACAGGCTGCCAACGAGGATCGTACCGAGTGGACTTGGCGGCGCAGCGCGCGGCGGAATAGCGATGTCACTTGTAGGGGTCCGCGGCGTCCCGCAACCCGTCGCCGAGGAAGTTGAACGCCAAGATGACGAGAACGACGGGGAGCATCGGCAAAAGCAGCCATGGATAGAACGCGATCACGCTGACGCTGCGCGCCTCGGTGAGCAGGATGCCCCAGCTGGTTATCGGTGCCCTCAGGCCGAGCCCGAGGAAGCTCAGCGCCGTCTCGCCCAGGATCATGCCGGGTATGGAGATCGTCGCCGTCGCGATCAGATGCGACATGAAGCCGGGAATGAGATGCCGCCGTATAATGCGGCTGCTTCTGGCGCCCATCAATTGCGCGGCCAGAACGTAATCCTCCTCGCGCAAGGCTAGAAGCTTCGAACGCACGGCCCGCGCCAGTCCGGTCCAGTCGAGCAGCCCGAGGATGACGGTGATGCCGAAATAGATCAGGATTGGACTCCAGGTTATCGGCATGATCGCCGCCAGAGCCAGCCATAGCGGAATACTGGGGATCGATTGCAGAACTTCGATTATCCGTTGAACGATCAGGTCGAAGATACCGCCGTGATAGCCAGCCAGTCCGCCGATGACAATGCCGAGCAGGAAGCTGAAACTGATGCCGACAAGGCCGATTGTCAGTGAAATGCGTGCGCCATAGATGATGCGCGAGAGCACATCGCGCCCCAGCCTGTCGGTGCCGGCCAGAAAGAGCTGACCGGTTTCGGCGGGGCAGACAAAATGCCTGTCACCTTCGATCAGGCCCCAGAACCGGTACTTGTCGCCCTTGCAGAAGAAACGGATCCGCTGAACATCATCCTGTTTCTCGATGTAGTTCCGCTTGAGCGTGTCCATATCCAGCGTCATCTGGCGGCCATAGACGAACGGCCCGACGAACTGGCCGTTGTGGAACAGGTGCACCCGCTGCGGCGGCGAATAGATGTAGTCCATGTTGCGCGTGTGCAGATCGTAGGGCGCCAGGAACTCGCAGATCAGTATCCCGAAATAAAGCGCTGCCAGGAATATGCCGGATACAAGGGCAAGCCTGTGCCGACGGAATTTCCACCACATCAGCCGCAGCTGCGACGCCTGAAAGACCTTCGACTGCTCCGGCGTCATCTCCTCGACCGACTGCAGGTCAAAGGGCGCGATGGAAACGTAGTGTTGCAGTGGGGCGCCCGGAGCGGGCAGCGGCGATTGCGTGTTCATTTGGTGCTGCCGCCTTGCAAACGAATTCGCGGATCAAGTAGCGCCAGCGCCAGGTCGGAAATCAGGACGCCGATGACCGTCAGGAAGGCGAGGAACATCAGGAACGACCCTGCCAGATACATGTCCTGGCTTTGCAGCGCCTTGATCAGCATCGGTCCGGTCGTCTCCAAAGACAGCACTATCGCGGTGATTTCGGCGCCGGAGATGATGGCCGGCAGGATAGAGCCGATATCTGAAATGAAGAAATTGAGCGCCATGCGCAGCGGATATTTGACCAGCGCCCTGAAGGGATGAAGGCCTTTGGCGCGCGCGGTCACGACATATTGCTTATGTAGCTCATCGAGCAGATTGGCGCGCAGCCGCCGGATCATGCTTGCCGTGCCCCCGGTGCCGATGATCAAGACCGGAATCCAGAGATGGGCGAGGATCGACTTCGCCTTGGCCCAGCTCATCGGCTCGCCGAGATATTGCTGGTCCATGAGATGGCCGATAGACGTGCCGAACCAGATGTTGGCGAAATACATCAGGATCAGCGCCAGCATGAAGTTCGGAATCGCAAGGCCGAGAAGGCCGAAGAAAGTCAGGCCGTAGTCGCTCCAGCTGTATTGATGCGTGGCGGAGTACATGCCGATCGGAAAGGCGATGAGCCAGGTAAAGATGATCGTGACGAAGGAAACCAGCACCGTCAGCCACATTCTGTCCCCGACGACGTCGCGAACCGGCAGCTCATATTCGAAGGAATAGCCGAAATCGCCGTGCAGCATCCCGCCGACCCAGTAGAAGTAGCGAATGACCGGTGGCTTGTCGAAACCATATTCCTTGCGCATCATCTCGATGCGATCGGAATCCACCGCTTCGCCCTGAGCCCGAAGCTCGGCAACATAGCTGTCGAAATAGTCGCCTGGGGGAAGTTCGATGATCGTGAACACCAGTGCCGATATGACCAGCAGCGTTGGAACCATCACGGCAATGCGCCAGACAAAATATCGAAGCACGCTCAGGACTCTCCAAGCCAGAATGTATCCGGCATATAGACACCGAAATAGGCGGTCGGGTCGTAGCCGTAGAGCGCCTTGTCAGGCAGATTGCGCAGCCGCGAGGATGCCAGAACCGGCTGATGCGTTCCGTTTACCGTGCCGATCGAAAATACCTGATCGGTATAGATCGACAGCATTGAATTCCAGATCTCGGCGCGCTCCGTGGCTTCGGTCGATGCGTTCCAGCGCTTGAGTAAAGCCATCAACTCGACCACGGGCGGAAGATCGGGCGCTTCGCCGACCTTGCCACGGGACAAGTAATGAGCACCCCAGAGCGGCCATTGCAGCTGGTCATCGACGGTGGGGGCCAGTTGGGAGGGGTTCATGTCGGCGGTCGGCACGCCATTGTCGATGCCCGACCACATCGACATCATGATCTGGCCACCAAGCGCGCGGCTGCGGAAGATATCGCGCTGCGAAGTCCGGATGAACAGGGCGATGCCGATCTTGCGCCAGTGATCGGTGATGAGCTCGAGCGCGTCGGTTTCCAGCGTGCTTTCGCCGGCCGTTTCCACTACGAGCTGCGCCGGGCGTCCGTCGGGAAGTATCCGCAGGCCGTCATCGTCACGCGCCTGAAGCCCGACCTCGTCAAGCAGGGCATTGGCCTGGTCGGGATCATGGGCGACCCAGGCTTTCGCGAATTCCGGCCGGTAGAGCGGGCTCTCCGGCAGGACCGTATCGGCACTTTCCTGCGCCAATCCGTAGAACACAGCCAAATTGATCTCGCGTCTGTCCACAGCGAGCGAAAGTGCGCGGCGCACGCGCACGTCACGAAAAAGGCCACGCCACACCTGGTCGGCACAATTCAGATTGGGCAGCAGCGCCAGCCGCGAACCTTGTGTGCGTTTCCAGAGATGCATCTTCACCGGGTAGCGCTTCTCCGCATCCTTCAGGAAGGAGTAATCGGTGAAGTCAATTCCCATGCCTTGCAGGTCGCTCTCGCCCGCACCGGTCTTGGCGGAAATGATCGCCGACGAGCTGACACTCATGACAATCCGGTCGACATAGGGCAGTTGCCGGCCATTCTCGTCTATTCGATGAAAGAACGGGTTCCGCTCGAAGACGAACTGCTCAGCCGGCGGCTTGGTCCGGTTCTGCCAGGGATCGAGCGTCGGCAGTTCCGGGTTCTCCGGGCGATACTGCCGCGACATGCGGATATGCAAGAGCGTCCATTTCTGGGCCCGGTTCTCCTTCATTAGGCCGGCGAGCCGGAATGGATCCTGGTATTTCTTGTGGAACTGCTTGAGATAGGCGGCCGGCAGAACAAGCGATAGGGGCGAAGCAGCGGCGAGCTTGGGCAGGAAGTCGGGATTGGGTGCATCCCAACTGTAGCGGACCGTCAACGGATCGACGATCTCGAAGCGTGGCGGCTTGCCGTCCGCCATCAGGGCCGGGGCGAGCCCGCCTTGCGAAAGCTCATCGTTCAGCCAGACATCTTCCCAGCAATAGCGAAAATCCTCCGACGTCAACAGGCTGCCGTCAGACCATTTATGTCCTTCCCGCATCTTAAAAGTGAAGACACGATCATCCGCTACATCGAAACTTTCGAGAATGTCGGCTTGCAGGTTAAGCTTTTCGTCATAGCCGACCAGGCGAGCGTAGCCGTAGATCGTCATCATCCGGATATCTTTCTGGCTGCCGATGATCGTGCGCAGCGTGCCGCCATATTGGCCGGGCTGCCGGCCCATCGAAGCGAGATTCAACGCGCGCGGGCGCTTGGGCAGGCGTTCGGCGAGTGCCGGCAGCGCCCTGGCCTTCAGCTGCGGCTCAAGAAATTCCGGCTCCAGATCGCCGGCGCACAACGTGCCCGGCAGAAATGCCGAAGCCATGAGTCCAAGGACGGTGCGACGGCTGATCAATGGCGTAGCTCGCTGACATCGGCCGAACGTCGGGCCAGCACGAGGTGGCCGCCGCCAAGATCGAGCGGCGACAGCACGTCCTCGTCGCCCTCGTCGCGGAATTGCGGTGCCCATGCGCTGGCGTCGGAAGCGCCGCTGAGTGTCAGCGTCTTGAAATCCATCGGCCTGTCGAGATCGGGGAAAGGTACTGCGGCGACCAGTGAGCGCGTGTAGGGGTGGACCGGTTTCCTAAGCAGAATTTCGCGCGGCGCGAGCTCGACGATACGCCCGCCGCACATCACCGCGATGCGGTCTGCCATGTAGTCCACGACCGCCAGGTTGTGGGATATGAACAGGTAGGTCAGGCCCAGTTCCTTCTGCAGGTCCTTCAGAAGGTTCAGGATCTGCGCCTGGACAGAGACATCGAGTGCCGAAACCGGCTCGTCGCAGATCAGTAGTTCAGGCCCCAGTGCCAACGCGCGCGCGATGCCGATACGCTGACGCTGCCCGCCGGAGAAACTATGCGGATAACGCTTTATGAAGCGCGGGTCGAGCCCGATTGCCTGCATCAGGCTCTTGACCGTGGCTAGTCGGGACGCGGCATTGCCACGTCGATGGATTTCCAGCGGCTCGCTCAAAATGTTCTCCACCGTCATGCGGGGTGAAAGCGACGAAACCGGATCCTGGAAGACCATCTGGATTTTCGCGCGCAGCATGCGCAGGGCGTCTCCCTCGGCTTCCAAGATGTCGATCGGACCATCGCGGCCATTGAAGATCACAGAGCCGCTGCTAGGGGTGACAGCCCGCATGAGGATCTTGCTGACGGTGGTTTTGCCGGAGCCGCTTTCGCCGACAAGACCCAGGCACTCACCCCGCCTGATATCAAAGCTCACGCCGTCCACGGCGCGAACAGAGGTTTGATGATCTCCGCCGAACCACCCGGACTTGCGGATCGTGAAGGTCTTTGTCAGATCCCTGACCGACAGCAGGAGGTCGTCCGGCCCCTTCGATGCCGGCGCCGTCTGCTTGCCGAGCAGGTTCCCGACATTCACCGGCACCTCGCGGAGTGCCTTTAGCCTTTCGCCGGGCTTCAGGTCGAAATGCGGTACGGCTGCCATCAGGCCCCTCAGGTAAGGGTGGCCCGGCCGGCGGAATATCGCCTCCACAGGTCCCGCTTCCATGATCTCGCCATGGTACATGACCACCACCTCGTCGGCGACGTTGGCGACCACGCCAAGGTCGTGCGTGATCAGCAGCATCGCCATGTTCAGCTTCGTCTGAAGCTCGCGCAGCAATTGCAGGATTTGCGCCTGGATGGTGACGTCCAACGCCGTCGTCGGCTCGTCGGCGATCAACAAGGCGGGCCGGCAGATAAGCGCCATGGCGATCATGGCGCGCTGACGCAATCCTCCCGAAAGTTCAAACGGATACATGTCATAGGCGCGCTTGGGATTGGGAAAGCCGACAAGGCTGAGCATTTCCTCGGTCCGCGCCTTGCGCTCTGCCCGAGCCGTGGGCGTATGAATCTGCAGGGATTCGCTGACCTGGTTGCCGATCGTGTGCAGCGGCGACAGCGATGTCATGGGCTCCTGAAAGATCTTGCCGATGCGGCTGCCTCTCAACGCCCGGATCTCGGGTCCATCACGCGGCATCTGCAGGATATCCTGCGTCGTGCCGGGCTTTTCAGGATCGGAAAATAGGATACGGCCACGAACATGGGCTGTGTTCGGCAAAATGCCCATTACTGCCTGGCTAAGAACCGATTTTCCGGAACCGGACTCGCCCACAAGCGCGGTAACCTTGCCGGGAAGGACGCGAAGATTTGCCCGCCTGACGGCATGCAACGGTCCTCCGATAATGGCAAAAGAGATGCCAACGTCTTCGACCCGAAGTAGATCAACGCCCGAATTCATTCTCACACCAGCCCACTCCTGCCGGCCTACCGGGCGGCAGACCCAGAAAGCGAGACTAGCGCATTGCCAGCCTAGAGCAACTTGGATTCGAAACGGTCGCCAGTGGCGAATCCGGCGACCGGACTGCTTACCAAAGGCGTTCGGATCAGATTGGGGCGCGCTACTGGAGCTTCCTCGGGTCGCCCGCCGACAGCCGTGCGGCATCGCGATGAAGCAGCATGACCTGCTCGGCCTCCGATCTCCGGTCGTAAATCGACTCCAGCGCACCGTCTTCATCGAGTGCGAGAGCGCCCGACAGATCGGGTGAAAGCACCGTCAGCTTCTGCTTGATCCCCGCCAGTTCCTCGTTGCCGAGCGTCAGCCAGCTGTTGGCGCCGCAATAGCTGGCGAAGTCTTTGCTGGCGAGAACGCGGTGCGGATATTTCTTGGTCAGGGTCTGGAGGCGCTGGACCTCGTTTACAGCCGAGCCGAAGACAGAGAATGTGAGCCGGTCGGTAAGCCCGACATTGCCGAACATCACGTTGCCGACATGCAGGCCGATGCCAAATTTTATGTCGGAAAACCCCTTTTCCTTCCTTCGCAGATTGAGATCCACCATGCGCGCAGTGGCCTTGTGCGCTGCCGCCAGAGCAGACTGGCAGGCGATTTCGGACTGCGAGCGATGCCTTTCGCAAGGGTAGACGGCAATGAAGCCATCCCCTATGAAACTCATGATCTGCCCGCCATTGCGATTGAAGGGCGCAGCAATGGCATCGAAAAACTGGTTCAGCGTATCGATGTAGATTTCGCGGCCGGAAGTTTCGGCAAGCCTTGTCGACCCGCGCATATCGGCCATGACCAGTGCGGCCCGGATTGTGTCGCCCTCGCCGCGCTTGATCTGGCCGTCCAGCACGCGTCTGCCGGCGTCGCCGCCGAGATAAGTGGTCATCATGTTGTCGGCCAGCTTGGTGAGCACCGCCATTTTGGTTGCGATGGCGAGATGGTTTTGGATACGCAGCAGCGCCGAAATCATGCTGTCGGTGAAACCTGAAGCACTATCGGTGGACCATGACCCGATCATGCCCTGACTGGTATTGCCGTTGAAAGGATGGACGAAAGCCATGTAATCGGTCACGCCCATAAGCCTGAGCTCATCGAAAACAGGAAATTCCGACGGGACCGAAGGGTCGAGCCGACGCCGCAGATGGTCGAGCTTGTTGCTGAGCAGATGGTAGTATGGGCTGGTCAGGAATCTGTCAGAATGAACGCCGTCCTTTTTGCGGAAGCCTTCCACTTCCATGCCTTGGCCGCGAAGCCAGGTGAAGCCAAGCGCGTCATAAAGCGGATGAAGCATCGAAAAGCTCAAATGCACCCGCTTCAGCGGCAGGCCGGCAGCAGCCAGCCGTTCGCAAAACCCCTTTACCAAGGTTTCCAGCTCGTTGCCCGCCAGCGCCGACTGTGTCAGCCAATCGGCAACCTTATCCATGAGAATTGTGGAAATTTCTGCTTGCGCCGTGCTCATACCACCTCGAAACCCGTCGAAGACGGAGCCGTTATCCTTCGATCCGCCATAACACAGTCCGCCAGCGACCCAAAGATACCCCAAAGTCAAACGAGGCAGGCTTCGGCGGCAGAACGGCGAAATCCCCAATAACTGTCCTTGCAACCAAGGAACAGGTTCAACTGCATTCATGTCTTGTGGCGTTATGTGGCGAAGCTGCGGGCGGAGTGCAATCACGATCCTGACATCGGGCAGAAAATTCGCCGGCTGGGAACGCCGTCAGGCCTTCACCACCGTCTCTCGGAGGAGCCCGAGACGGCCAAAAACATTGCGTGTATCGACAATCAGAACGGCGTGATCAGCGATTGTCCGATAGTCGATCGCGTCATGGTCGGTTGCAACGACGACAGCATCGAAATCCTTCAAGGCCGCCTCGGTCAATTCGACCGAGCGGCGCCCCTTGATCGCCATATGCTCCCGTGTGGTCGGTATCTCGGCAACATGCGGATCGTGGAATTCCGCCTTGCCGCCCCATTCCTCGATGAGTTCAATGAGCCGCAATGAGGGGCTTTCGCGTATGTCGGGCACATTCTTCTTATAGGCGAGCCCGATGATGAGAATGCGCGAGCGGCTGAGCGCCTTGCCGCAGCGCCGGTCCAGCGCTTTCGCCAGTTCATCGACCACATGACGCGGCATGGCAGTGTTTATCTCCGCCGCCAGCTCGATGAAGCGGGTCGGCAGTTCGTATTCGCGCGCCTTCCACGTCAGGTAGAAGGGATCGATCGGAACGCAGTGCCCGCCCAATCCGGGGCCAGGATAGAAAGGCATGTAGCCGAAGGGCTTGCTCTTGGCCGCCTCGATCACCTCCCAGATGTCGATGCCCATCGCGCCGAGCACGATCTTCAATTCGTTGACGAGGGCTATGTTGACCGAACGGAAGATGTTTTCCGTCAGCTTGACTGCCTCGGCGGTCGCCATGGTGGAAACCGGAACGACGGTTTTGACCACGCCTTGGTAGAAAGCCTGCACGAGCGTCGCCGCTTCAATGCCGTCACCCGCCACGACCTTGGGGATCGTCGCGACTTCAAAGTTGCGATTGCCGGGATCCTCGCGTTCGGGCGAGAAGCCGAGGAAGAAGTCTATCTTCGACTGCAAGCCGGTTTCTTCCAGTATGGGCTTGACCACGTCGTCGGTGGTACCGGGATAGGTAGTAGATTCCAGCACGATGAGGTGGCCGAGACGCAGATGCTTTGCGATGGTGCCTGCGGTGTTCCTGACAAAGGAGAGGTCCGGCTCACGGTTTTTCGTCAGCGGTGTCGGAACGCAGATGATGATGATATCGCAGATGGACAATTCGGCAAAATCCGCGGTGGCGCGGAACCGTCCACTCGCCACGTGGCCGGCAACGGCTGTCGACGTCACCGCCTCAATGTAGGATTGGCCGTTGTTCAGGCTCTCGACCTTCTGGGCTTCAATGTCGAAACCGAAAACCGGGAAGCCGGCGCGTGCGACCGCAATTGCCAGCGGCAACCCGACATAGCCCAATCCGATCACGCCGACTTGCGCGGCGTGTGTCGAGATACGGTTCAGCAGACGGTCATATGCCGATCGTGAAGCGTCCAAAATCTGCTTTCCCGTTAATTCGGATAGGCTGGCCGCTCCCATGGCGCGGCTTACCATGGTCCCAGGAACCATGGCCGAGGCATATTGCGGAAAATGGATTCTCGCAAGCCGTCATCAGACCGGCAACTTTGCCCTCAAGCTTGCGGCAGCCATCGCATAGCCGCCGGCGGCACCATCTATGAAATGAACGTGATCGCGCTGCAGAGGCGAGGCGACGAGGCATGTCATCAAGGCCGATTTCTGGCGGTGCAGGCCATAGTTGCAGATGCCCGCCTCTTCCGCCTGTTTCAGCCGGTTCTCGATCCGTTGCAGCAAATCCGTGTCAACGTCGATGGTCATCTTCAAACCGTCGTCGAATTTCCGGAAATCCGAATTGCTGGCTACGTCGCGCTTGTAGATCTTCGGATCGAAACCGCCGATCGTCCAGCCATATCTATCGGCGACGGCCGTAAGCGTCATCAGGAACACTATCCACACCTTCGACAGCCACCGCCGTCCTGCCGGCGCCGTGGCCCGCGCCTCGATATCCAGGCCGGCGGGCAGCAAGCTGTAGCCCGGCCCGTTCACCGGCACCGGGTGGCCATCGCGTTCCTGCCTGCCGGCAAGGGCGATGATGTCGGATGCCAGAAACTGAAAACCGCGCAGGTCGCGCGACACCCCCGGTATGGCTATGATCGAGACGATTTCGCCATGCCGGGTTTCGATCGGGTTCCAGCGGCAGGAGAGGCCGGTCAGGTCCGGCCGAGCGCCTGCCGGCGCAGGATCGATGCGGTAGCGCCCCGCTTTCATCTCGGCTTCCGCCCAACTGCCGCCACCGCCGGCGAACATGGCATAGAAGACCGCATCGGAGGCCTGGAATCTCGCCACGCGAACGTCGAGGCCTTGCGCTCGAATATCCTTTATCGGCACGATCGCGGCACGCAGGGTTAGGCCCAGTTCGTCCGCCACCCATCTCTGGACAGCCGCCAGCGCGTTGCGGGTGATCTCCAGCGCCGAGCCGGGAAACGCGACGAGCGCGCCGTCGCCGCCGAAGACAAAGGGCAGATCTTGCCGGCCCAGCGCATTGAGCAGCGCCGAAATGACGCTGGCGCCGGCCATATTGACGGTTTTATAGTGCCCAGCCTCGATCGCCTTGGTCGAGCCGACGATGTCGGCGGTGGCCAGCGCCCAGCCATCGGGGAGAGGCCGATAGTTGTCGATATCGGCAACGCTTTCGAACTTTGCGAAGACCGGCAGAGAAGCGACAAACGGGTCGGACGCGGCAGCTGTTTCCATGAGCATCAGATAGCACATTCCACTGCTTGAAGGTGAAGTCGATCATGCCTTTAAATTGACTTGCGCATGCTTTCCGATGATAGGGTCGAGCGATGCGAATTGCCTTCTACGCGCCGCTGAAGTCACCCAATCATTCCGTTGCCTCCGGCGACCGCCAGATGGCACGCACGCTAGTCAAGGCGCTGGAGCATGGAGGACACAGCGTCGAACTGGCATCCGAATTGCGCTTCTATCTACGCGAACCGGAGCCGAAAAGTTTCGATGCGCTCAAGATAGAGGCCCGAGGGGAAGCCGCGCGGCTGACCAGGCTTTGGAATCGTGACGGCAAGCCCGATCTATGGTTCTGCTATCATCCCTATTACAAAGCGCCCGACGTGATCGGGCCTGAGCTGGCGTCGACCTTTGCTGTCCCATATGTGACGGCGGAAGCTTCCTATTCGAGCCGGCGCAATGCCGGTTTGTGGGCCGATACGCAAGAGTTGGTGGTGCGCGCCGTCGAACAGGCGGCGCTGAACATCTGCTTCACGCAAAGGGACCGTCAGGGACTGGCAGATGCGATACCGGACGTCGCTCTTGATATGCTGTCGCCCTTTATCGACACATCGGCATTCCGCGAAATGCCGGCACGAGGTTGTCCGACGCGCCTCGTTACCGTTGCCATGATGCGCCCGGGCGACAAAGTCGAAAGCTATCGCATGCTGGCGCAAGCGCTCGGTGTGATCGGCCACCTGCCCTGGACCATGTCGGTCGTCGGCGACGGGCCCGCCCGTGACGAGGTCAAGGCGCAATTCGCCGGCTTGCCCGCCGACCGTATCGAATGGCTTGGCGCGATTGAGCCAGCCGCCGTGCCGGATGTCCTCTATGGTGGAGGAATTTACGTCTGGCCGGGTCATGGCGAGGCCTATGGCGTTGCCTATCTTGAAGCACAGGCCGCCGGCCTTCCGGTGGTGGCTCAGGACATCGCCGGCGTGCCGGAAGTCGTGCGAGATGGCCAGACCGGGTTTCTCACCCCGCCGCGCGATGTGGCGGCGTTCGCTTCCGCCATTGAAAGGCTTCTGGTCCGTAACGACGAAAGAACCATCATGGCCGCGGAAGCCAGACGTTTCATCCTTGAAGAGCGTTCCCTCGGCGTTGCAGCGGCGCGTCTGGCCGAGCTTCTTCCGAAGGTCTCCGTTTCATGACATCCGATCGGATCTGGCAGCCCTTGGTGGAAGAGCTGGCGGGCCGGCAACGGGCGGGTCGTAAGACAGAGTTCTGGCTGCGCGACGATGATGCCGTGGATCCGACACCCGCGCTTGATCGGTTGCTCGACCTCACCGGTGAATTCGCGGTTCCGGTCACTCTGGCCGTCATTCCGGCCCTCACTGATGAGAAGCTTGTCGCCCGGCTTGACGAGGCGCCGCATGCCAGGGTCGCCATCCATGGCTGGGTGCACCGAAATCATGCGCCCGAGGGTCACAAAAAGCAGGAACTCGGCGCCCATCGGCCACGCGAGGCGGTGCTCGATGAACTGGCTGGCGGGCTGTCGCACGTAACCGGCCTGCACGGCGCGCGCACCGTTCCGATGCTGGTCCCCCCCTGGAACAGGATCGACGCCGGCCTGGTATCCGACCTTGGATCGATAGGATTTGCGGCATTGTCGGTCTATGGGCTGCCGAAGCCGGCTTCACTGGCGGTCATCAACAGCAATGTCGACATCATGGATTGGCATGGCACGCGCGGCTGCCGCGATCATGGCCTATTGGTCCAGGCTATCATCGCGCACTTGCAGCATGCATTCGACGACGAACCGGTCGGCCTGCTCACCCACCATCTCGTACATGATGAATCGGCCTGGCTTTTCCTCGAACGGCTGTTCACAGTCACCGCACAGACTGACTCCTGCGCATGGCTTCCAATCAGGACATTGATCGGGCGCAGCGCGGTAGAGGAAAAATAGCTCAGCGCTTTTTGTGCAATGAGACTGGAAATTCGAGCGTCTGGCCATCCCGCGCGGCAAAAGCGCCGGCAAACCTGTCTTTGGCCAGTTTCTCGATCTCATCCAGTTCCTTGTCGGTGCGTGTCGCATCGTGGTGAAACAGCGCAAGCCCTCGCGCACCGGCCGCCTCACAGAGCTTGACGCCCTGTTGCCATGTCGAGTGCCCGTTACCGCGGCGGCGTTCCATTTCCTCCTCGGTGTAGGTGCAGTCGTAGATGACGAGGTCGGCATCTTCGATCAGGCCGAGCACCGCGCGATCGAGTTTGTCCGGCTCGTGCTCAGTGTCTGTGATCACCGCCACGACGCGGCCTCCCCATTCGACCCGGTAGCCGATGCAGCCGCCTGGGTGAACAAGACTGCCGGTTCGGACCACCACCCCTTCGCGCGGCCGAAGCACGTCTCCGGATACGAAATCGCGGCAGTCGAGGCTTGCCTTGCAGACCTCCAGTTTCACCGGAAACCACGGCGGCCGCATGAACTCATCGACCATCTGCCGGGTCGTCATGCGTCCTGCAAGATGCCCGGACCAAAGCGTAACCTTGACGCTCCGGTCGTAGATCGGCGCAAAGAACGGCAGCCCGATAATGTGATCGTAGTGGCAATGGGTGAAAAAGAGGTCGAAATCGGTCACGCCCGACGTCCGAAGCGCGCCGCCGGCAGGCCGCAGGCCAGAGCCCGCGTCGAACAGAAGCGTATGCTTACCGCATCGCAACTCAATGCAGCTTGTGTTGCCGCCATAGCGAGAGAATTCTGGCCCCGATACCGGAATGCTGCCGCGCACACCCCAAAACCTGACCAGGAAAACGTCGTCCATGGTAGCCCCTTCGCGGTTCCCGTCGCTCATCGTAGCCAAACAACTGCTGCTAGAGCAATTCCAGGAAAAGTGTGAACCGGTTTTCCGTCCGGAATTTGCGTCCAACCAAGAGGCGAGACAGGTTTCCTCCAGTGACCTTCTCAGCAAGAGGCCGGTGCTGTCACGACGGGGAGGATCGACCGCACGTCATTCGCTATTTGGCGCTTCGTGCGTCGATCAGATCCGCAGTGGTATGGCTTAGGCGATCGGCAAGAACCCTCAATATCTCAATGGTCATTTCCGGAGACTCCTTCATAAGCCTCAGGAAATGATCCTTGCGGATTCTTAAGGCTTCCAGCTCACTTGCCGCTCTGACGGTTGCAGTGCGGGAGCTGTTGCACAGTATGGCGATCTCGCCAACAATCGAATTTGGGGCCATTTCGGCAACTTTTATCGGTCCGCTGTCGGAATCGACCAGAATATCCGCGCTGCCTGAAAGGATGACATAGGCGGCATCTCCCTCGTCGCCCTGCCGGAAAAGGATCTGGCCGGCGCTGTAGCTCACGCGATCGGATGTGAACGCAAGCAGTTTGAGCTTTGTCAACTCGATGCCAGAAAACAAGGGAACGCGTTGCAGCATTCCAACTTCATCCTTGAGCAGCATTGTCGCAAACCTCAAAATTCGCGTTTGCCAGACTAGAGCAACGGGCGCCCGGATGGAATTAATTCCGTCTCCGGGACGTCACTCTACGACACCAGTTCCTTGAAGATACCGTTCTCTGCCAAAAGTGTCTCGTGTGTTCCGTCTTCCACCAATTGACCCGAGTCGAAGACGATAACGCGATCGAACATCATCGCCATTGACGGATTCGTCACGACCCACACAATTGCCGGCGAATGGCCGTCGCTCCTGGCTTCCTCGAGCACGTTTCGCAGCACCCTATCCTGCATGCGTTGGTCGAGCGCCGATAGCGGCCGGTTGAGAATGAGAAAATCGGGACGCTTGAGCAGGGCTCGGGCAACATCGAGCTTCTGTCGCTGTCCACCGGTCAGCCGCCTGCCGCCGGCGCCGACGTTGAAATCCAGGCCGACATCGAGAAGTTCGCCATAAAGCCCCAGCTCGTCAAGAATGTCATAGAGGATGGAGCGTATGCGGTCCGGCGCGTCGGGATGGTTGTTGCCCACACGCCCGAACAGGACATTATCCATGACGGTAGCCGCGGCAATGTATTTGGCAGGATCATACCGTTCGATCGCGTTATGCAGCTCGGGCGGCAGGTTTTCATAGAACCGGTTGCGGGCAGCGACGATCTTGCTCATCAGCTCATCGCTCAGCAGGCCGAAGCGGTGCCGGGGCTCGATATAGGCAAAGCTCAAGCTAACGATCATGGCGCGGTCGTTCTCCGAAACCGCCTCATAGGGACGGTTCTTGAGCCGTTGCAGCAAGGTTTCGTAGGCCGGTATCTCCTCGGCGCTCATGAAGGCAAGCTGCTGGAAGAACTGGTGATCGGGTGGCAAGTCGGCAAACAGCTCGATCGCCTGTTGGGCGATTTCCATGCCCATTTCGTAGAGCGTGCGGTCGAGGCCGGCTTGCTTCAGCACAGAAGCAAAATAGGGGTTGGCCGCCAGGGCCCTGTCGGCCAGTTCGGGGCCGGCGGCAGCGCCGAAGAGCAGGTTCTGGCCGATCGTCGCTTCCTTGTTGTAGGCGCCCGGTTCGAAAGGAACCACCAGTCCGCTCAGCCCTTCCTGTTCCAGCCGGGTTCGCAGCGCCGCACGCAGTTCGACGATCCGCCTGGCAAGTTCCGTGTGACGCTTGAGGTCGGCCGAAGAGCGCAAGCCAAGATCCAGAATGTCGCGCGACAGAACAACCGCGTCGAGCACCCGGCGCACGGCTTCAAAGAGGTCGTGCGGGCCGGTGGCGCCGGCGGAAGCATAGTTGATCCAGTCGCTGTGAATATCAAAATCCGGATTGCCCGACCGGCGCGCCTCGTCGATGTTCCAGCGGTGCTGGTCTGCCGCGGCACCGTCATAAGTCACCGGTGTCAGCGGCGCATGCTTCAACCCGTAGAGCAGGTTATCGCGGAGGCTTGCCTGGAACAGGAAAACATCCGACGAGGCGTAGGACATGCGCCGTCCGGTCACTGCTTCGGGGAGTTCAAGCAGGTCGTCGGTGCCCGAAGCGATCCTTCCGCTGTCGGGCCAGCTCAGCCGCGCGAAGGCTTCTGCAAGCGCTTCGGCTCCACCTGTCGCGGTACTGACCAGCGCCACCGTCTCACCCGGCTTGACCTGGAGGGAGACACGGTTGAGAAGCATCGCACCGCCATCGTCTGCTATGGACAGACCGATCGCCGACAGGGGGTTGGTCATCGGATCTGGATCGTCGATCGCCAACGCCCCGATTCTAGGCGCAATGAGACCCTCCACGGTGAACTGTTCAACGACCTGCTGATATTTGACCTGGACATCCTGCCGATCCTGATCCCAGTCGATAAGTTCCTTCATCGGTCCGGGCAGGTCCTTGTAGGCGCCGATCACGGCCACGAGCTGGCCGACGTCCAGCCGGCCCTGAATGACCAGGTACCCGCCGATCATGTAGAACAGAAAGGGCGTGAGCTGCGCGAGAAAATTGTTGAGGAACTTTACCATGAATTTCCATTGGTAAAGATCGAAGCGGATCTTGAAGATGAGCCCGAGCCGGGCAGCTATGTCGGCGCGCTCATAGTTTGATGTATCGTGGACGTGAACCGCGCCGATGCCGTCGACGATTTCGCCAACCCGCCCCGAAAGTGCGCGCGCCGTCAATTGCCGTTGGCGCCCGAGCACGATCAGCCGCCGCCGCATTCGCGGGATGAGGACGATCTGGATCACCACGATCACGACCGCTATCATTCCGAGCCAGACGTTCTGGACCATGATGAAGAGCATGGCCGTCAGCGCCTGGCCGCCGAGCAGTACCGGCTGCAGGAACGCATCGCCGATAAAGCCGCCCAGCGGCTCCACCTCGTCCTTCACCATGGTCGCCACTTCGGCGGATTTCACCCGCTTGAAATAAACCGGCGGGAACCGCAGCACACGATCGACCAGATCGAAGCGGAGACGCCGCAGCATGCGTTCACCAAGACGGCCCTTGTAGGTGTTGATGTAGAGTTTAAACAGGCCGTTGATGACAACCAGCAAGAGAAACACAACGCTCAGAGCAAACAGCGTCGCCTTGCGGCCTAGCTGAAAACCGGAGAAGAACAGGACCTCGCCAATGAACGGCAGGTTATAGTGTAGCCTCATGAATGGCAGGGTCGCGCCCGGTTGCTCGAAGCCCTTGCCTTGAATCGGGCCGTTGACGATCAGCTTCGGCAGGTCGAAGGACATGAAATACGGGATCATCGAAAGCACGACGATCATCAATATCCAAAGCTGCTGCTTCTTGGTGTGGGTCCAGATATAGCGGGCTAGGCTGGGTTCCATATGCGACTGTGGATCCTTCAGTTGGAAGGATGCGGGATAAAAAAGCGGCTGCTGGCGCATGGCGTATAGGCAATTTCTTCGTCGCCAATGACAAGCTCGAAGCTGCGGTGCACGAAGGACACCGATGGTCCCCATAGATGCAACCGGCTCTCTCCGGCACCGGGCAATGGCGAAGCGGCTAACAGCATAATCAAATCCGCGGATCAAACGGCCTTGCGGGGGGCAAGATTGCGTTGTGTCGCCCGACATCCCACCATACAAGACGAATATGATGGATGTCACGCAACCACGCAATGCCGGCATGGACTGGCACGATCAAGCCTTGGACCTCACGCGGGGAATTGCTGCCTATGTCGACCGCCCTCTCGTGGCGGGGCTGGCGCGCGTCATCGCCAAGCATCCGAACGCCGATATAGGCAACGCCTTCAACCACAAACAGGTCGCCTGCAAGGTGTGGGCGCTCGACAGGCTGTTCGAAAGCTGCGGCGGCCGGTTCGGGCGCATATGGGTTCTGGGTGGTTGGTACGGCGTATTGCCGGCAATGCTTTTCAACGACGCCCGCTTCGATATCGCGGCGGTGGATAGCATCGACATCGATCCCGAAGTCGCGCCGGTCGCCGTGACCCTCAACCGGGAAGCCGGCGACCGGTTCCGGGCGCTGACGGCGGATATGTACGCACTAGACTATGCGGCCGGGCGGCCCGACCTGACGGTCAATACGAGCTGCGAACACATAGCCGATCTGCGCGCCTGGCTTGCTCTGCTTCCGCGGGGCACGAATGTTCTGCTGCAATCGAACGATTATTTCAGCGAGCCGACGCACATCAACTGCGTGGCTTCACTGGCAGCCTTCGAAGCAATGGCGGCGCTACGGGAGGTGCGGTTCTCCGGCGAACTGCCGACAAAAAATTATACGCGCTTCATGCTGATTGGAGCTGTTTAGACTAGGATTCGTCGTCTGTTTGATCAGGAGCTTTTCCGAAACCGGGCTCCATTTTTAGGGACCATGTTCGATACCGCTCGCGCAGGATTTGCGCCGAATGACGCGCGCCTTCCAGATCGAGACGATGCGCGGATGGTGTCGGTGCCACAAGCGCCTCTTCGATGGCTTGCGCCAAGCCTTCAGGCGTTAGGTCCTTTTCCATCAGCACCGTTGCAAGACCGAGTTCTTCGAGCATTAGGGCGCGAACCGTTTGTTCTGTTTCCCCGCCAGCTGCAAATGGGACGAGCAGGGAGCGACAACCCGCGCGCAGGACATCGCAGACGGTGTTGTAACCCGCCTGCGACACTGACAGGCGGGCGCCGGTCAGCAGGCTGGCGAAATCCTCGCGGAACCGGAAGATGGACAGGCCCGGCGTGGCATAGCCGGCGATCGCGTCAAACTCGTCCTTGGGCAGGTTTGGGCCGGTGATCAAACACCATTTCCAACCGTTGTCGGCATTCCGTGCCGCTGCGACGGTGGAACTGACAAGCCTCTTTCCGGCAGCTCCGCCGCCAACCGACACCAGAATGTCGAAGCGCTCGGACGCCGCGGGCGATGGCGGCGCGGCAACGAGCCCTGTGTAGACGACCTCGGCCCTGATCGCCCCGGCCAGTGGAAATGTCTTGTCGATGGTTGCGAAAGCCGGATCGCCGTGGACCATAACAAGGTCGAAATGCCTGTTGATCAAATCGACCGTTTCCTGGTTTCGGCCCGGCTTGACGCGCTCCTGAAGGATATCACGGACGGACGTCGCCAGCAGCGGTCTGGGCGACGCCGCGTCGATGGCCTCGATGAGCGGCAAGAGTTCGAAACGCATCTGCCGGCGTCCAAATGGAAACGCCTCGACAATGACGATATCAGGCCTGCAGTCCCGGAATGCCTGCAGCAGCATCTCTGAACGCCGTTTCTTGAAATCATCGTCGATCGGTTTGCCCAGCAGGTCGACAAGTCCCGAAAATCCTTCATCACCGGAGGTGACAGGCGGCAGGGTTACAGATTTTACCCCCGGTCCCGGAAATCCCGCGACCGGCGCTCCGCCGGTCACGACGGTTACGTCAAACCCGTCATCGACCAGAGCCGCCGCGACCCGGCTGGAGCGCGCGAGATGGCCGATGCCGAGCAGGTGCTGGACATAGAGGAAGGCGCGCAGTCGCTTCAATCGGCGGCCCGCCACTCGCGCTCGAACAGTTCCTTGAGCTGTCCAATGCTCGCAATATGATCGAAATTGCCGCGCACGTGCCGCTCCGCGGCGTCGCCGAGGCGGGCGCGCAGCACGGGATCACGGATCAGGCGCTCCAGCGCCTGTGCCAGGGCAATTGGGCTATCCGTCGGAACCAGCAGCCCGGTTTCATCCGGCGATATAAGCTCCGGCACGCCAGAAATATCGGTCGACACGCAGGCAAGCCGCTGGCTAGCCGCCTCCACCAGAACATTCGGCAGACCGTCCCGATCGCCATTTGCGGTGATCCTGCAGGCCAGGGCGAAGATGTCGGCGCAGCGGTACTGCAAAAGCACCTCCTCCTGCGCAAGCGCGCCTTTCCAAGAGACGCGACCATCCAGTCCGAGCTTTTGCGCCAGCGCCTTGAGCCGTTCCAGTTCCTCGCCGCCGCCGATATGCTCGAAACGCCACGCCAAATCACCAGGCAAGAGGGCAAGGGCCTCCAGCAAGGTATCGTAACCTTTCTTTTCAACGGCGCGCCCGACACTCAGAACGATAACCGGTTCGTCCGGCGCCGAGCCGTCATGCTGTTTTCGCGCTTCGCCGGAAATGCCGAAGCGATGAAGGTCGAGCCCATGATAGCTCAGATGCACGGACGAGTTGCCGTTAGCGAGTTTTTTCAGACGGTCGAAGCCGGTTTTCGTGCAAGTGACCGTCCAGCGCGCCGAGGCAAGCTTGCCAGCCAAATCCCAGTCCGCCGAAGTCCAGATGTCCTTGGCATGGGCCGAGCAGCTCCAGGGCAGGCCACGAAGCTGGCTGGCATAGCGCGTCACCGATGCCGGCGTGTGCGCGAAATGTGCATGCAGCCAGCCCGCGTCTTCCGGCCATTCGGCCGCCAGCACGAGCGCTTGCCCGAAGCGGCGCGCGCGATTGCGCGTAAAGTCGCGGGGGAGATCGGCCGCCAGCGATCCGAGAGCGCGCCAGAAGCCCGGCCGCGGCAGACAAGCAAACAGCGAGCGAAGCACGCGCAGCGGCTCTTCATGCAGATATTCCGGCAGATAATGGACGGGCGCTTTGATCTCGTCATGCACGGGGTGGCGTTTTGCGTCGGTCGGCCGCCTGAGCGCGAAGAGTATCAGGTCGAACCCCGCACGCTCCAGACCGAGCAGTTCCTGTGCGATAAAGGTTTCCGACAGCCGCGGATAGCCCTTCAGAACCACGACGATCTTGCGATTTTGCAAGTCAGTTCATGCCTTCAATGACCGAAAGGTGATGGCCGGCCCGCCGGTCGAGCAGTTCCGCGACGATTTCGGAAATATGAGGCAACCCTTCCAGCGTCAGATGCGGATTGCTCTGCGATGGGCGGGCCCGGTCCGGCAGCACCTTCAGTGCATCGGCAAACCGCTGGGAATCCTCGGCTTCTTCCGGCAAGAGCATCTCGATGAGGCCGAGTTCGGCTGCGCGCCGTGCTCGGATCAGTTGTTCCTCGCGGGGCTTGACGCGCGGCACGATCAGCGCCGGCTTGTCGAAAGACAGTATCTCGCAATAGGTGTTGTAACCGCCCATCGCCACCACCGCCTTGGCGCCGGCAATCAGGTCCTCCATGCGGTTGTCGAACTCGATGATCTTGATGTAGGGGATCTTGGACCCCTTTTTGAGCAGTTTGTTGCGCTTGCGCGCCGGCATGTAAGGTCCAAGCACGATCAGCGCCCTGTGCTGCAATTGCGGGTCCTGCTGGTAGGCATCGATGACGTCGTGGATCAGTTCGGCGCCATCACCGCCGCCACCGGTGGTAACGAGGATATAGTCGCCCTCGGGCCGGTGGCCGGGCAACTCGTTCTTTTGCAGGCTCCGTTGCAGGAAGCCGACGAACTTCATCTTTGCCCTGACAGCCGGCGGCACATCCAAGCCGGTCAACGGATCATAGAAATCCGGCGGGCCATAGACCCAGACCTTGTCGTAGAACAGGCCTATCTTGCGCATCACATCCCTGCGTGCCCATTCTGCTTCGAGCAGGTGCGGCGCATCCATCACCTCGCGCAGGCCGAGCACCAGCGTTGTGCCCCGCGTCTTGAGGTAGGACAGCGTGTCCTCGATCTCACCGCGCAGGCCTAGCGGTTCCTTGTCGACGATGAAGATATCCGGCCGGAAGGTCTCGGCAGTGTGCCGGATGATCGACTGGCGCATCCTTAGGGTCTCATGCAGATCGATGTCCTTTTCCAGCGAGGTGTACTCGCCGTTGCGCAACTTGATGACGCTGGGGATCTTCACGAAGTCGACACGGGCGCGGTAGTCGAAGGCGCCAGCGATTGTCGCACCCGAAATGATAAGCACCTGAAGTCCGCGGAAATCCTCGACCAGCGAATGCGCGATAGTCCGGCAGCGCTGCAAGTGGCCGAGCCCGAACGTGTCGTGGCTGTACATGAGAATTCGAGCGTTTTCTGCGTGCTGGGTCATTGTTGAACGTCTCTTAGAATTCTCGCCTTGAGGACCGTGAGCGACGCTCCGGCTTCGAAACCATCCTGGTTTTGAAAAATGAGGCCGCGATTTTCAATCTGTATTACTTCTGTGGAATGCCTGTCGGATAGGCTTTCTGATTGCCTGAGTCCGAAACTTGATGGATCGGCGAATATCGCCTCGGCGGGAGCGGGCCGAGACTCGCTGTTGTTGTTTTGGGATGGATCGAAGGGCAAAGTGGTATCCAAAAGATCGGCAGAAATCATCCCTCTTGATTCCAATAAGTTCCGGTGTCTCCGAACTCCATTGGTTTCGGAGCGGTGAAGGCGATTTCCGCTATCCCGGCCCATATAGCCAATTGATCGGTCGCCGGGCGTCGCATGGCCCATCTTGTTGTAGAACTCATTTCGCGCGCCATTGCTCTCGGTCTTGGGGGACCAAAGGTGCTGCCCATCAATCTCTTGACGGGCGGTCTGATTGTGATTCACCGACCAGAACTGAGCCATCTTTCCCCAAGCTAGCTGGAATTTCAGCAAGAATCGAGTGGATGCCAGCGCTTACAACGCACCGCCCGCGGGAGGGCGTATGCAAGACCAGTTGCTTGGCGATCGCTATGGCCTCTGGCCGTGCTCTAGATGTGAGCTTTCAGAGGGTTGTCCGTTCGGATCGGACCGAGGAGACTGGAGTTACCAAGCTGCAGCACTCACCGGAGGATCCGAATGAACATCCACAAGAATGCCCGTCTCACGCCTTTGCGTCGAGAGGAGATGGCGCTTTCGGTGATAGAAGGCGCTTTTTCCCAAGCCCATGCGGCGCGCGTCTACGGCGTGTCGGCCAAGATCGTGGCGCGTTGGGTCGAGCGCTATAAGGCCGAAGGGCGCGCCGGCATGGTCGCCGCAACCCAGGAATATAACCGTATGTTGTACTTCGCTTACCCAAAGGGATACGACCCATGAGATTTGATTCCCTTGCGGTAGTCCCGCCAGTACAGAATGAGGCGGATTACCTTGACTTCATGGGTCCAATGACTGAGTACCCGCGCCTTGCCTACAGCATGAGAGCCGTTCGCAAGGCAGGCGACCGGCTGGCAAAACCTATTCAGTTCGGACGAGACATCACTGCCGGCCAGTACGTGGACGCACTTGAAATCTTCTCGATCGCCAATAGCTGGCGCGACTCGCACTTTCTGCCCATGCGGAGCGTTCGGTTCTCTGTCGGTCACCACATGAGAGCCCTGCGACTGAAGGGCGACATGGCATCCCGTCCGAAGCGTATGGCATCCATTCGTCGGAAGCTTCGAGAGTCCACCACCAAATTGGACACCATGAACGACATCGGCGGTTGCCGAGCGATCATGGCCGACATCAAAGGTGTTCGCTCGCTTCTCGCATCGATGCGAGACAAGTTCCCTCATGAGATCCACTCGCGAGAATTCAACTATATCGATGAGCCGAAGCCGGACGGCTATCGAAGTCACCATATTGTTTTCCAGTACCGACCTAGGGATGCCGACACTGAGGCTTTCGAGGGACGACGCATCGAATTGCAAGTTCGGACCAAACTTCAGCACTCATGGGCGACCGCAGTTGAGGCTGTCGGGCTATTCCTGGGCCAGGATTTGAAGCACGGAAAGGGCGAGCAGGATTGGTTACGCCTTTTCCAGCTTATGTCCGCGGAATTCGCGCACGTTGAGCAGTGTCCCGATCATATCGGTGTTCCGGATCACAATGACCGGGTGCGAGAATTGCGGGATATCAACAAGCGTATAGGTGCGACCAGCATACTAGAAGACATTAAGAATCTTACCCGTTACTCGGAATATCCCGGACAGCCAGCGGAAAAATATCGATACTATTTGATCCAATATCACAAAGATCACAGCGTGACCATCCAACCATTTTGGACGCTTATGTTGGGTGCGCGGACATTGGAAGAGATAGAGCAGAAAATCGAGCTAAGGGGCATTGGTGCAAAGGCTGTCTTGGTCGAGGTTGATAAGGTCGAAAAGCTTGTTGAAATGTATCCGAATTACTTCGGAGATGTTTCCTTATTTGTTCGTGATCTGAAATCCATCTGCACGGGAAAGGTGCTATCGAATAAGTCTAGCCCCGCAACAGGGTAGCTCCGAAGCCCTACGAAAAGCCCGCTATGGTTGGCTTAAGCGTCGCTTCCCTCTGGCCCGCCCTTGTCGTGTTGGACGAGCCGAATTCCAGCCTCGATGCTGCCGGAGAGGAGACGCTGAACCGGGCGATCGTTGCGGTCAAAGGGGCCGGGTCGACGGTCGTGATTGGGTCAAGGCAACGCCGCTGCCCAGATCAGCAGCGCGATGCCTGCGACGGCGATGTTCCACACCAGTGAGCGCACCAGACAGATGCCTGCTGCATAGAGCGGCAGATAGACGAGTCGGGCACCGAGATAGAGCGCGCTGCCCCAGATCGTTCGACCGTCGTGGGCATTCGCGAGGTGCGCCAGCACCACCGCCGCGATGAACAGGGGGAAGGTCTCGCCGAAATTGGCGGAAGCGCGAGAGAGACGACCGGCGACGCCCGTGAGCGGTGACTGCGGCGCGTCCCGCGCGCTAGCGGTCCAGCGGTAGCTGCGCTGGAGGCTAGCCGAATGCGATGCCAGGACAATGTGGAACAGCCCGAGAGCGCAACCCCCGGCCAGCATTGCGAGTTCGAACGTCATCGAATATCGCTGCTGGCCCGCAGCAGCTGACGGTCAAGGGCCAGGGCCAGAAAACGCCCTACGATGTCGACGACCGCGGCAGGCGCCGACGGACGTTCATCGGGGTCGAATGCGAGTCCAATGGCGGCACCCTGGCCTTCAGCTGTCACCACAGGCCAGAAGTCAAAGCGCGAGGCTAAGGCCGGGTAAACGCCAGAGGGCGAGAACAGCCCCGTGGCCAACGACGATCGCGCCGCCTCGATTTCCGCGTCCAGGGGCTCTAGGTTGCCGACTCTCTCGACGGAAATCACCTTGCTCTCCATCACGAGAACGACGACGACAGGGACTTGAAAAAGCGCTGCAAGAGCACGGGCGGTGATCGAGACGATCGCCTGCGCATTGTCAGCGGCCGCGACGTCGCGGCCGTAGCCCTGCAGCACCGTTGCCTGCCTTCTCAGGAGCGACGCATCGGCTGCACTGCGCTGGGAAGTGAATGCAACGGCACTCACGATTAGTCCGACTACAAAAAGCAGCCCGATCGCCCAGACGTTTGCCGGGTCGTCGACGATCAGTGTGTAGCGAGGCTCTGTGAGAAAGAAATTGTAGGCGAGAGCACCAAGTATTGCCGAAAAGAGGGAGGGGCCTAAGCCTAAGCTAATGGCCGCTACAATCACCGGCACCACAAACACGAGGGAGATGTTCGGGATCGCCACGCGACTGTCGACACCAACTGCCACGACCGTGGCGACGGCGGTCATTGCCAAGGAGGCAAGGTAACGCACCAGAGCCGCAGACTCTGGTGCCGAGGCCAAAAGCGAATCGGCATCCGGCAACGGCGGGATTTTCCCTCGCAGCTTCGATGTAGCACCGGCCATTGGCTCAACTCCTCCAGTTATCTGATCTGTAGATCAATCCTGGCTCGACAATCCATTCACCTGGCGAGAGCGCTTCGACATCGAACCGGCCATCTGCAAGCCGTGGCGCAAGTCCAACGTAGTGATAGTGGTCGCCGAAGGTATCTATGACCTCGGAAAAAATTGGCCGTTCAGCAAAGTGGCCGACGACCTTGCTTTCGCTGGGTCGGCCGGCGGCGGGTGCGGCGATCCTGAGAACATAGTACTCGATCGGAACGCTTCTTGCCCCGAGACGCATCGGCATATTCCTCATCAAAGGAACACATGGAGCAGTATGCTCGCTCTGCCTCAATATTTCCACCCCATGGGCCAGGGCGGCAAGGCAGTCGCTTCAGACGAATGATGGCGGCCAAGCCGAGGCCAGCTTGCCTCGCACTCTCCAGCAGATCTCTATGCCGTCGCCAAATGCAGCCGCTCGAAATCCTCGAAGAACTCACCGTAGTCGCAGGTGATCTCCTCGCCCTCGGCGATATCGCGGGTCGCGGTTGCCCCGCCATATTTCGAAAAATCCGTGTTTGGGTTGCCGGAATGGTTCATGAAGCGCCCATTGTCGACTTCATAGACCATGAAACCCGGCCGGTCCGGGCTCGGATAGGCATAGCGGTCAAGCAGTTCCCTGAGATGCGAGGGCGCCGCCTCGTATTTTTCCATCGGGATGAGCCGGTCGAAATCCGGATCGAGCCGCCAGATCGAAGCGCCTTTCCCGATCGGCTCGGCGGCGAACACACCGACACCCTCGATCGCGCTCGCAGCCACATAGGTTCTGATCAGCATCATGTTTGCAGGACCGGTTTGGCAAGAAGACCCGTTTCGACAGGAAACGGCATTGCCAAATCGAGCGGAAAAAGCAAGACCGGCCGCCCGCCTTGCGGCTATGAACATGCGTCTTGGCCGCAAAAAGACTTCACGTGCGGTTGATCGATACGCCGCGCCTTCCTCGTCACTCGCCAAACAGGGAGGCCAGTGGGGCGAATTATCGCCGCAACAACCACGCCAGGCGATCGAGCGAGAATGCGTAGCTGATGACGATCAGCAGGGCCATGACGATGCCCGTGGTCGTTTGGCCGGCCAGGTAGAACCCAGCCGCGCCGCCGAACAGGATGACGAGTTCCAGCACCAGCCGCACCGCCCCCGGAACCGGCACAGGGGCGCGGCCCGACCGACTCGGATCATTGAGCACGGCGAAGGTTCCCCACAGCGCAGCAGCAACGAGCGGTATGGCCAACGCAGCGACCCAGCGCCACCAATCGTGTGAGAGGCGCCAGCTGGCGATGCCGAGCCCGAGCAAGGCGGCAAGCTCCAGCAGGAAGCGCAACGTCAGATTCCACCAGGCATTGCCCATAATGATCCTCCAGAGCCTCGCGACAGGCAGTGTGACCGAACGGGGCCTTAGCTGCCAGATCGCATGCGGCTTTTTCGCCGTGGCGCAAAACGGCAAGCGCCGTCGCAAACAGCGCAAGGGTGGAAGCGCCGTTTCGCTAGTGATACACCTCGCGCGCCGGGATCGAATGAACGCCCGGCCGTTATTCGCGAGGCCTTTTCTGGGGCGAGGTTGGGACGTTGAAGAAATATTCGGTATTCGCCATCGCCCGCGAGGCCATGCGCGGCCACAAGGGCTGGGAGGAGCAGTGGTCCTCGCCTGAGCCCAAGAAGGAATACGACGTCATCATCGTCGGCGCCGGCGGCCATGGCCTGGCCACAGCCTACTATCTCGCCACGGTGCACGGCATCACCAATGTCGCGGTGCTGGAAAAGGGCTGGCTCGGCGGCGGCAACACCGGCCGCAACACCACCATCATCCGCTCCAACTATCTCTATGACGAGAGCGCCGGCATTTACGACCACGCGCTGAAGCTGTGGGATGGGCTGAGCCAGGAGCTCAACTACAACGTCATGTATTCGGCCCGCGGCGTCATGATGCTCGCCCACAACGTGCACGACGTCCAGGTGCTGAAGCGCCACGTCCACGCCAACCGGCTGAACGGCATCGACAATGAATGGATGACGCCGGAGCAGGCGAAGGAATTCTGTCCACCGCTCAACACCTCCAAGGATGCACGCTATCCGGTCGTCGGTGCGGCCTTGCAGCGGCGCGGCGGCACGGCGCGGCACGATGCGGTTGCCTGGGGCTATGCGCGCGGCGCCTCGGCGCGGGGCGTCCACATCATCCAGAATTGCGAAGTCACCGGCGTCAAGCGCGCCGCCAATGGCGCGGTCATGGGCGTCGACACGACGCGCGGCTTCATCGGCGCCAGGAAGGTCGGCGTCGTTGCCGCCGGCCATTCCTCGGTGATCATGAACATGGCCGGCGTGCGCATGCCGCTGGAGAGCTATCCGTTGCAAGCGCTGGTGTCGGAGCCGGTCAAGCCGGTGGTGCCTTGCGTGGTGATGTCGAACACGGTGCACGCCTATATCTCGCAGTCCGACAAGGGCGAGCTGGTGATCGGCGCCGGCACCGACCAGTACGTCTCCTATTCGCAGACGGGCGGCTTGCACATATTGCAGCATACGCTGGACGCCATCTGCGAGATGTTCCCGATCTTCACGCGCATGAAGATGCTGCGCTCCTGGGGCGGCATCGTCGACGTCACACCCGACCGTTCGCCGATCCTGGCCAAGACGCCGGTGCCCGGCCTCTATGTCAATTGCGGCTGGGGCACGGGTGGCTTCAAGGCAACGCCGGGCTCGGGCCATGTCTTCGCCCACACCATCGCCAGGGATGATCCGCATCCGATCAACGCGCCCTTCACCATCGAGCGCTTCCGCACCGGCCGCCTCATCGACGAGGCGGCGGCGGCGGCGGTGGCGCATTGATGATGGCGCAGATGGCTGTCGCGATGCCGCTGATGCTGGCGGGGGAACAGGGCATGTTCCATTTTCCTTCGGCGGACGAGGTGCGGCTGCAGCCGATCAGTCGCGCCGGCAACGAGGCCGGCTGGCCGTTTTCGGTCGACGACGGCACGCTGGCCTGCGTCTGGAGCGGCGGTCAGAAGGTGGTGATGTTCTTCGAGGGACGACCCGAAGGGCTCGAGGAGGACGAGACGTTCCAGCCACGTCAAGTGATCGTCACAACCGATCCGATGCAACTCACCCTTGGCAACATGGCGTCTCGCGATCTGTTTCGTCCCGCTGCAAGCGTGGAAGAGCGCATCCGGCTCGTCGCGCCGTTCGCGACGTTGGGACAGAAGCTTTGCGATCAACCGGCGGGCGCCCGCGTCGGCCACGGCGAATTGTAGGAACCAGGACAATGCTTCTCATCCGTTGCCCCTATTGCGAGGAAGAGCGCCCGGAGCTCGAGTTCCGCAACGCCGGCGAGGCGCACATAGCGCGCTCGGCCAACATGGCCGGCGAGAGCGACGACGACTTCGAAAAATTCTTCTTCATCCGCTCGAACCCCAAGGGCATCATTTATGAGCGCTGGCGGCACATGCATGGCTGCGCGCGTTTCTTCAACGCCGTGCGCGACACCGTCACCGACAAGTTCGTCATGACCTACAAGGCCGGCGAGCCGAAACCCTCCAAGCTACCCAAAAACTCCAACGAAGTGGGTGCCAAATGATCGGCGCGTTCCGCATTCCCGGCGCCGGTCGCTTCAAGCAGGCGAAGACCGCGCGGTTCAGCTTCGATGGCCAGTCCTATGCCGGCATCGAGGGCGACACGCTGGCTTCGGCCCTGCTCGCCAATGGCGTCCATCTTGTCGGCCGCTCGTTCAAGTACCATCGTCCGCGCGGCATCCTGTCGGCGGGCGCCGAGGAACCGAACGCGCTGGTCGAGATCAAGCGTGACGCGGCACGCAAGACGCCGAATGTGCGGGCTACGGTGCAGGAACTCTATGACGGGCTTGACGCGCAGTCGCAGAACCGCTGGCCGTCGCTGTCCTTCGACGTCAGCGCGGTCAACGACCTTGCTTCGCCGCTGTTTTCGGCCGGGTTCTACTACAAGACCTTCATGTGGCCGAAGGCTGCATGGAAGAGCCTGTACGAACCCAAGATCCGCGCCGCGGCCGGACTTGGCGTTTCCCCGGACAAGCCGGATCCGGACCATTATTCGTCGCGCTATGCGCATTGCGAGGTGCTGGTGCTGGGCGGCGGTGCCGCCGGCATCGCGGCGGCGCTTGCCGCAGCCGAGACCGGCGTGCGCGTCATCCTCGCCGATGAGCAGGCCGAGTTCGGCGGCAGCCTGCGGTTCGAGAGCGGTGCGAAAATCGAAGGCCAGGACGGCTTTGCCTGGGCTCAAGGTGCGGTGGCCAAGCTCGCCGCCATGGGCAATGTCCGCGTGCTCTCGCGCACGACGGCGTTCGGCTATTATGCGCAGAATTTCGTCGGGCTGGTCGAGCGAGTCAGCGATCATCTGAAGGCTCCCGGCCACGATCTGGCGCGCGAGCGGCTGTGGCAGGTGAGGGCCAAGCGCGTGGTGCTGGCCTCCGGCGCCATCGAGCGCCACATGGTCTTCGCCGACAATGATCGGCCGGGCATCATGCTGGCAGGAGCGGCGCGCACCTATCTCAACCACTATGGCGTCGCGGTCGGCAAGAATGTCGGCGTCTACACCGCCAATGATTCCGCCTATGCAGCGGCAATCGACCTCAAGAAGGCCGGCGTCGACGTGGCGGCGATCGTCGATTTGCGCGACAACCCGACCGGGCCGGTGATCGACGAGGCGAGGGCGCTCGGCATCGAGGTCAATTTCGGCCGCGCGGTGATCCGCGCAGGCGGCAAGTTGCGGGTGTCGTCGATGACCGTGCAGCCGAAGAATGGCGGCGGCGAACGCACCATTCCGGTCGATGCGATCCTGATGTCGGCCGGCTGGACGCCGTCGGTGCATCTGTTCTCGCAGTCGCGCGGCAAGGTGGCTTTCAACGACGAGACCAAGCGCTTCGTGCCGGGCACCTATGCGCAGGACTGCGTCTCTGTCGGCGCCTGCAACGGCACCGACGGGCTGTCCGCCACGGTCGACGAGGCCTATGCGGCGGGCGCCAAGGCGGCCAAGGATGCGGGCGCGAAAACCGCCAAGGGTACGAAGCCGAAGGTCGACGCCTCGGAGAGTTGGTCGCGCGGCATGCTGGGTGCGGCCCCCGGCGCCGGGCCGGACACGACCGTGAAGGCGTTCGTCGACTTCCAGAACGACGTCACAGCCAAGGATATCCGCCAGGCGGTGCATGAAGGCATGCGCTCGATCGAGCACGTCAAGCGCTTCACCACCAACGGCATGGCGACCGACCAGGGCAAGACCTCCAATATGCACGGTTTGGCGATTGCCGCCGAGACACTGGGCAAGCCGATCCCCGAGGTCGGCCTGACCACGTTCCGGGCGCCCTATACGCCGGTGACCTTCGGCGCGATCGTCAGCCATGCGCGGGGTCCGCTGTTCGACCCGACGCGCAAGACTGCGATCCATCCCTGGGCAGAGGCGCAAGGCGCGGTGTTCGAGGATGTCGGCCAGTGGAAACGCGCCTGGTATTTCCCCAAGGCAGGCGAGGACATGCACGCCGCGGTCGACCGCGAATGCGTCGCGGTGCGCAAGACGGCCGGCCTGTTCGATGCCTCGACGCTGGGCAAGATCGAAGTGGTCGGTCCGGATGCGGCGAAATTCATGGAACTGCTCTACACCAACCCATGGGAGAAGCTGGAGCCCGGCCGCTGCCGCTACGGCATCATGCTGCGCGAGGACGGTTTCATCTACGATGACGGCGTCGTCGGCAGACTGGCGCCCGATCGTTTCCACGTGACGACGACGACTGGTGGCGCGCCGCGCGTCATGAACCACATGGAGGATTATCTCCAGACCGAGTTCCCGCATCTCAATGTCTGGCTGACCTCGATCACCGAGCAGTGGGCGGTCATTGCCGTGCAGGGGCCGAGCGCGCGGAAGATTATAGAGCCCTTGGTCGAAGGCATCGACATGTCGGACGAGGGGCTGCCGCATATGTCGGTGCGCGAAGGTAAGATCTGCGGCGTGCCGACCAGGCTGTTCCGCATGTCGTTCACCGGCGAGCGCGGCTTCGAGGTCAACGTGCCGGCCGACTACGGCCAGGCCGTCTGGGAAGCACTTTGGGCCGAAGGCCAGAAGCATGGCGCTGCCGCCTACGGTACCGAGGCCATGCACGTGCTGCGCGCCGAAAAGGGCTACATCATCGTCGGCCAGGACACCGACGGCACGGTGACGCCGAACGATGCCGGTCTCGACTGGGCGGTCGGCAAGAAGAAGACGGACTTCGTCGGCATCCGCGGCTTGACGCGGCCCGACCTTGTCGCCAAGGGCCGCAAGCAGTTGGTCGGGCTGAAAACGAAAGACCCGAAGGTGGTGCTGGAAGAGGGCGCGCAGATCGTCGAAAATCCGAAGCAGGCGATCCCGATGAAGATGATCGGCCATGTCACCTCGAGCTATTGGTCGGAAAATTGCGGCCGGTCGATCGCGCTGGCGCTGGTCGCTGGTGGCCGCGACCGCATGGGCGACACGCTCTATGTGCCGATGCCGCACGGGGTGATCGAGGTGGAGGTTACCGGCATGGTGTTCTTCGACGAGACGGGAGGGCGCCTCAATGGCTAAGGCTGCTGCAAGAAAGACGGCATCGGCCGCATCGCCTTCGGTAGAACGCCGTCCGGCGCTGGCCGGACGCAGCACGACCTCTACCGGCGTCAAGGTCGAGGTGCTGCCGCCGGCTGAGCGCATTTCATTGCGTGCACCGGAGGCCTCGCTCGCAGCGCTTTCCAAGGCGCTCGGCGTGACCTTGCCGAAAAAGCCGAAGACGTCCGCTTCGAAGGGCGGGCGAACCGCCTTGTGGCTCGGCCCCGACGAATGGCTGGTTATCGATGAGGCGGGCAAGGATCCGCTGGCCGATCGTGCCGGGGTTTCCGCCTTGCACTCGGCGGTCGGCATCTCGCATCGCAACGTCGCTATCGCCGTGACGGGGACCGGGGCGGCGGCGACGATCAATGCGGGCTGCCCGCAGGACCTGTCGTTCGATGCCTTCCCGGTTGGATCGGCGTCGCGAACCATCCTCGGCAAGACCGAGATCGTGCTGCTGCGCACGGCGCCGGACGCCTTCAGGGTTGAATGCTGGCGTTCCTTCTCGGACTATGTCTTTACTTTTCTGTCCGAGGGCTCGCGCGACGCAGCGGTCTAAACCCGGAACGTTTTGCAGGGCAGGCTCGTTCTGCATCCTCACGCCGAGGGAGAATGCCGATGCCGACGAATTCCGCGCCGAAGTCAGCCAGGAAAACCGCGGCCGTCCGCTCGCTCGAACATGAGCGGCAAGAAGCGCCGAGCGCCGAAGAGGAACTCGAGGAAGGCCTCGAGGACACGTTCCCGGCCAGCGATCCTATATCGATCACCAGCACGGCCATTCCAGGCTCTCCCGCAAGACCGGGCAAGCCCAAGACCGTTGCCGGGCGCAAGAGGCGCAAGACGTAATTTCCATCGGGCCAGATCGAACCGGACCTTCTCAATCCCATTGGACATGCTATTTAAAGCGCTTTGGGAGATGAAAATGCCGACAAAAGCAATCGTCTGGGGCGAGAACGTCCACGAGCAGACCAATGCCGCCGTGCGCGACCTCTATCCCTTGGGGATGCATGGCACCATTGCCGCTGCGCTGAACCGAGACAAGGGCATCGAGGCGACCACCGCCACCTTGCAGGAGCCCGCACATGGCTTGAGCGAGAAACGCCTGGCGGCCACCGACGTTCTGTTGTGGTGGGGCCATGCGGCGCATGGCGAGGTCAAGGACGAGATCGTCGAGCGGGTGCAGAAGCGTGTGTGGGAAGGCATGGGGCTGATCGTGCTCCATTCCGGCCACTACTCGAAGATCTTCAAGCGGCTGATGGGCACGCCCTGTTCGTTGAAATGGCGCGAGGCGGGCGAGCGCGAGCGCGTCTGGGCGATCAACCGCGGCCACCCGATCGCGCAAGGCATAGGCGAGTGCCTCGAGATCGGCGAGACGGAAATGTATGGCGAACCGTTCGCGGTGCCGGAGCCACTCGAGACGGTGTTCGTCTCCTGGTACGAGGGCGGCGAGGTGTTCCGGTCCGGGCTGACCTATCAGCGCGGCGCCGGCAGGATCTTCTACTTCTCGCCCGGCCACGAGACCTATCCGATCTATCACAATGAGGGCGTGCAGCAGGTGCTGCGCAATGCGGTGCACTGGGCGCACAACCCGGCGCCGGCATGGTCCGGCATCACCAATGCGCCGAACGTGCCGACGGATGCGGCAAAGGAGAAGATCGTCCAGAAGGGCCTGCGTCTGCATGCCGATGGCGACAAGGGCCTTAGTTGAGGCCTGAGTTGATTGGGGCGTGAGGGGTTGGGGGCCTGAACTGATGCATCGAATTCTCTTGCTCGGCACAGGCGGCATCGCCGGGCATCATGTCGAGGAGTTCGCCGGGATTCCGGGCTGCGGCATCGTCGCTTGCGTCGACCAGGTGCCCGGCCGCGCGGCCGCGTTTGCCGCCGCCAGCAAGATCGGCGATTTCTTCGAGAGTCTGGAAGCGGCGGTCGCCTGGGGTCAGTTCGATGCCGCCATCAACGCGACGCCGGATGGTGCGCATATGGCGACGACGCTTGCGCTGCTTGCCGAGGGCAAGCATGTGTTTTGCGAAAAGCCGCTGGCACCGAACCACGCCGATGCGCTGGCAATGACCGAAGCGGCCGAGGCAGCCGGGGTGGTCAACATGGTCAACCTGACCTATCGCAACTCACCGGCGATCCAGGAAGCACGGCGCATGGTGCAGGCCGGCGAGATCGGCGAGTTGCGCCATGTCGAGGCGAGCTACCGGCAGAGCTGGCTGGTCAGCAAATCATGGGGCGACTGGCGGGTCGAGGACAAATGGCTGTGGCGCCTGTCGAGCCGGCATGGCTCGACAGGCGTGCTCGGCGATGTCGGTATTCATATCCTGGATTTCGCCACCTATGGCGCCGACCAGGATATCGTCAGTCTGCATGCCGATCTGGTGACGTTTCCGAAGGCCGAGGGTGAGCGCATCGGCGACTATGTGCTGGATGCCAATGACAGCGTCGCGATGACGGCGCGGCTGAGCTCCGGTGCGCTCGCCACGATCGTGGCGAGCCGCTACACGACCGGTCATGCCAACGATCTGTCGCTGGCCCTGCACGGCATCAAGGGCGCTATTAAGGTCGAGACCGACGGCAAGGTATCGAACCTGTCCGCCTGCCTGGGTGGGGATGTCGATCTTCAGCGCTGGCAAACGCTGGCGCTGCCCGATGTCAAACGCAACGCCAGGCGCTTTGCCGATGCACTGGATGCTGGCCGGAATGGCGATCCATCGTTCCGGCGCGCCGCCGATATGCAGAAGCTGATCGACGCCGCCTTCGAGAGTTCAGCGGCAAGGCTGCCGGTATCGATCGCCTGAAGCTGGCCGGCTTATGCCGGCCAGAAGTGATTTCCCGCAAATATCAGAACGAGCTCGGCACGATCCACGGGTCGATGCTGATGCCGAGCCGCGGGCCTTTGCCTTCAGCGGTGTTTTCCGTGGTGCCCTTCTTCTCGACCGAGCCGGTCGAGGCGCAATCGAGCTTCACGTTGGTCTTCGTGTCTACGCAGGTCGCGGCGGACGCATGCTTGACCGGGTGGGTGGCGCTGGCGGCGAAGGCCGAGCCCGAAAGTGCCAGCGCGAGGGTGAGGAGTGTCTTTTTCATAGTCAGTCTCCGTTTTCTGAGGTCGAATTCAATTCGTACCTTACGGTGAACTTCTTTCGTACATGTACGATGCACTGTACAGATACGCCCGTCGATCCCGAAGTTCAAGGCGAAACCGTACGCGTACGATAAATTTTTTGTTAACCAAGAAATTCACCCCGCTTTGGCTGGCGGAGAGAAATATGGAAACGAAAGGTACTGACGTTCAGCGGTTGACCGGTGTCCCGGTCAGCGGTGGCACATTTTGCGTGCTGAGCGTGGCAAGCGTGAAATCGCACATCCGCTTCACGAAAGCCTGCGGATCGCCGAAGGGGTAGAACGGAAAGGTGATGAGCAGCGAGATCGTGCCATGGCCGACCGCCCACAGCATGGTGGCGATGGCGCGTGGATCGCCCTGCAACTTGCCGGCGGCGACGCAGGCCTCGACCCTGCTGATCAGCGCGTTCATCGCCGGGTTGCTCTCTTCCATGTCCTCGTAGCTCCTGCCTTCCGGCAGCTTGGTCTTCTCGGTCATGAACACCGTGCGGTATTCGTTCGGATTGCCGAGCCCGAAGGCGGCATATTCCGTCATGACCGCCTGCAACGCCTCGATCGGATCGTCGGACGAATGCTCCTCGATGCGTCGGGCAAGCGTCTCGAACGCATCTTCCGCCAGCGCAAACAGGATGTCCTGTTTGTCGGCGAAGTAGGAATAGACCGACATCGGGGCATAGCCGACCCGCTTGGCCAATTTGCGGATGGTCAGGCCTTCATAGCCTTCTTCCTGGACGAGCTTGTGCGCGGCCTCGACCAGTTCGGAGCGCAGTTCGGCCTTTTGTTTCTCGCGGCGTGTCTGGACGCTCGGCGGCAAGATCTGGTGCCTTTGTTTGGGTTGGTGCCTGGCTGAATTATATACGCTGTACGGAAACGGACAAGGGCACGGGAAGTTCCCCAAACGACAAAGCTCCAGATGGCGCCGACGCTCGTCGATGTCCGACAGCACCATCCGGGCGCCCTCAGTGGCAAAGCCTTTCGCGGCGCCCGGCCAAGCCCGACGGCAGCACCCGTGATCAGCTTTGTTGCTCCCTCGAAGCGGCCCATCATCACGCCTCCTTGTCGATCAGTTTGGCGGCGAGATGCGAAAGCAGTTTTGCCGCCTCGCCATAGGTTCTCGCCTTTTCCGGATTAGAGGCGTTGCCGTCCAGCGCCCGCTTGAAGACGCCCTGGCAGATCGCAGCCAGCCGGAAGAAGGAGAAAGCGAGGAAGAAGGTCCAGTTGCCGATGCCGGTAAGCCCGCGCCGCCGGCAGTAGGCGGCGACATATTCCTCTTCCAGCGGCAGGCCGAGTGCGGCACGATCGACACCGCCCAGGCCGCGAAAGCCCGAGCTATGCGGCAGGCGCCATTGCATGCACTGGTAGGCGATATCGGCGAAGGGGTGGCCTGATGTCGACAGTTCCCAGTCGAGCACAGCCAGAACCTTTGGCCGGTCCGGCGCGAAGATCAGATTGTCCAGCCGGTAGTCGCCATGCACCAGCGAGACGCGGCCGTCATCTTCCGGCATGCGCGTCTCCAGCCAGGCAATCAGCCGGTCCATGTCGGCGACGGTGCCGGTTTCCGAGGCGCGGTACTGGCTGGTCCAGCGCGCCAGCTGACGCTCGAAGTAGTTGCCGGGCCGGCCGAAATCACCGAGACCCACGGCCTCGACATCGACGTCGTGCAGCGCGGCGAGGGTATCGTTCAGGGCATCGTAGATGGCGGCGCGTTCATCGTTATCGCGAGCCTCCGGCAGCGCCGGATCCCAGAAAATGCGGCCGTCGACGAAATCCATCACGTAGAACATACGTCCGATCGGCGAGTCTTCGTCGGAAAGATGCAGCATCCGAGGCACTGGCACGGCGGTGCCGGCAAGCGCCTTCATCACCCTGAATTCGCGGTCGACCTGATGCGCCGATTTCAACAACTGCCCCGGCGGCTTGGCGCGCAGCACGTAACGGCCGCTTGCCGCCGTCAGCAGATAGGTCGGGTTCGATTGGCCGGATTTGAACTTTTCGATTGCGGCAAGCCCGGAAAAGCCCGGTATGTTGGCCTCGAGGTAAGGCGCGAGCGCCGCCTGGTCGAGGACGTTCGGATCGTTCATGCCGTCTCTGGCTGACGTTCGATCAAGGTCAGCGTTAGCCAGCGCGCGGTCAGCGCCGGTTTCTTCGAGCCTTCGATCTCGATCGTCACGTCGTGCGCCGTCTGCACCCAGCCCGACGGCCTGACCTTGACGTCGGCCAGCACGAAACGGGTGCGAATGCGCGCGCCGGTCTTCACCGGTGCCAGGAAGCGCAGCGAATCGAAGCCGTGGTTGACGCCCATCTTGCTGTTTTCCAGCGGCGGCATTGTCTCGAAGGTCATTGCCGACAACAGCGACAGCGACAGGAAGCCGTGCGCGATGGTGCCGCCGAACGGAGTCTCGCGCATGGCCCGCTCCGGGTCGCAGTGGATGAACTGGTGGTCGTCGGTGGCGTCGGCGAACTGGTCGATCATGCGTTGCGTGACCACCCGCCACGGCGACACGCCAACCTCCTTGCCGATATTGGCCAGAAGCACATCGAGACTGATCGGTTCCAAACTCATGTCCTCCAGTTCACCTCCGGCTTCTGTGGCCGGAAAATGTCATTCCTTGAACAGTGTCAGCCCATGCTGCACCGACTGCCCGCCGTCGATCGGCAGGATGGCGCCGGTGACATAGCTGCCGGCACGGCTGCACAAATAGAGCGTTGCGCCGGCAATGTCATCCGGTGCGCCGATACGGCCGATCGGAACATGATTGCCGACATGTCTGGCCTGTTCATCCGTGCCGGTGGCAAACGCCGTCATGCGGCTCTGGAACGGCCCGGGGGCGAAAGCGTTGACGGTGATGCGTCGGGCGGCGAACTCCAGCGCCAGGGTGCGTGTCAAATGGTGAACCGCGGCCTTCGAGGCCGTGTAGGAATAGGCGTCGTCGGCCAGCGGCTGCGTGCCCATCACCGAACCGAGGTTGATCACCCTAGCCGGATCGGCGTCGCTGGCGGCGGCATCGAGCAGCGGCAGCAATTCACGCGTCAGATGGAAGACCGCGGTGACATTGACGCCGAGCACCTTGGCCCAAGCCGAATAGGGAAAGCTCTCCAGCGGCGCACCCCAGGAAACGCCGGCATTGTTGACCAGGATGTTCAGGCGATCGGTCCGCGCCTTGACCTCGGCGACGAGCGCGGCAATGCCGGCCTCGCTGGAGACATCGCCGGCGAAGCCTTCCGCCCGGCCCGAGGCGCCAAGACCGTTCAGTTCTTCGGCGACCTTGATGCAGTCCTCGCCCTTGCGCGAAGCGATCATCACGCTGGCGCCGGCCCGCACCAGCGCGGTCGCCGCCATGCGGCCGATGCCGGTCGCGGCACCCGTGACCAGCGCGATCTTGCCGGCCACCGAAAACAGCTCGTCCAGATAGCTCATCACAATCCTCCGCGCTCGGCATGCGGGCAAACAGTTCGCGTTGACAAGGCTATCCGAAGTACGGTCATCCTTGCCACTGACAAATGCCTGGCATGCATGAAGGGTTAGCGACCGATGACGGACATGAATCTCGGCATGACCGAGCGGCTGAAGCCGATACACGCGCGCGTCGCGGCCATGGTGCGCGAGGAGATCATGCCGCTTGACAAGGAGTTTCTCGGCGAAGTGGGCAAGGAAGGCGACCGCTGGGTCTATACGGCGCGCCAGAGCGAGATCCTCGAAGGGCTGAAGAAGACCGCAAGAGAGCGCGGCCTGTGGAATTTCTGGCTGACCGGCTCGGAGCGCGGTTACGGCCTTTCCACGGTCGAATACGCCTATCTGGCCGAGGAGATGGGCAAGGCGCATCTCGGCGCGGAAACCTTCAACTGCTCGGCGCCCGACACCGGCAATATGGAGGTGCTGGAACGCTACGGCTCGGCGGACCACAAGAAGGCGTGGCTTGAGCCGCTGCTCGAGGGCACGATCCGCTCGGCCTATCTGATGACCGAGCCGGACATCGCCTCGTCCGACGCCACTAACATCGCCATGCGCTGCGAGCGGCACGGCGACGACTATGTGCTCAACGGCGAGAAATGGTGGGCGTCCGGCGCCGGCGATCCGCGCTGCGCCATCTACATCGTCATGGTCCGGACCGGCGATGACAGCGAGCCGCGGCATCGCCGCCATTCGATGATCCTGGTGCCATCGGGCACAAAGGGCGTGACCAAGGTCCGCGCCATGCAGGTCTATGGCGACGACGACGCGCCGCATGGCCATATGCATCTTCGCTTCGACGATGTGCGGGTGCCGGCATCGAACCTGATCCTCGGCGAGGGCAGGGGTTTCGAGATCGCGCAGGGGCGGCTCGGCCCTGGCCGCATCCATCACTGCATGCGCGCCATCGGCCAGGCCGAGATGGCGCTGGAAATGCTGTGCCAGCGTTCCGTGCGCCGCGAGGCCTTCGGCCAGCCCCTGGCAAAGCTCGGTGCCAATTTCGACATCATCGCGGAATGCCGCATGGAGATCGAGATGGCCCGCCTGCTCTGCCTCAAGGCGGCCTGGATGATCGACCAGGGCGATGCGCGGGCCGCAGCTCCCTGGATCAGCCAGATCAAGGTGGTAGCGCCGCGCGTCGCTCTCAAGGTCACCGACGAGGCGGTGCAGATGTTCGGCGCGCAAGGCATCAGCCAGGACACGCCGCTGGCGCGGTCGTGGACGCACCTGCGGACATTGCGCCTTGCCGACGGGCCTGATGCCGTGCATCGCCGGCAGGTGGCGCGGACGGAGCTGAAGAAATACACGCAGGAAAAGGTCTGAACGCCGGCATCGTCATCCGGCAAGCCGACAGGTCCAGGCAAGGAGTGTTGCGATGACCGTCCCCTCCGAAATGAAGGCGCTGCTGCTGGTCGGCGACGGCTACACCAGGACGCCGAGCGGCAGTATGCTGGAGGCGATGGAGCCCTATCTCGAGCCGGGCAGCATCGCGGTGCCGACACCCGGACCGACGCAGGTGCTGATCAAGGTCAGCCTCGCCTCGATCAATCCGTCCGATGTCGCCTTCATCAAGGGCCAGTATGGCCAGCCGCGCGCCAAGGGCCAGCCGGCCGGCTTCGAGGGTGTCGGCACCGTCGTCGCCAGCGGTGACGAGCCCTATCCCAAAAGCCTGATCGGCAAGCGCGTCGCCTTTACCACCGGTGTCACCAACTGGGGCTCATGGGCCGACTATGCCGTCGCCGAGGCGGCGGTCTGCATCCCGCTGCTCGACACCGTCCGCGACGAGGACGGCGCGGCGATGATCGTCAACCCGCTCACCGCACTCGCCATGTTCGACATCGTCAAACAGGAAGGCGAAAAGGGCTTCGTCATGACCGCCGGCGCCAGCCAGCTCTGCAAGCTGATCATCGGGCTGGCCAGGGAAGAGGGATTCCGACCGATCGTCACCGTGCGCCGCGACGACCAGATCGCTTCGCTGAAAGAACTTGGCGCGGCGCATGTCCTCAACGAAAAGGCGCCGGATTTCAAGACGTCGCTGCGCGAGGTGATGAAGGCCGAACAGCCGCGCATCTTCCTCGACGCGGTGACCGGGCCGCTGGCCTCCGCCATCTTCGACGCCATGCCGAAGCGTTCGCGCTGGATCATCTATGGGCGGCTCGATCCCGAAGCCACTGTTATCCGCGAACCCGGCCAGCTGATCTTCCAGCACAAGCATATCGAAGGTTTTTGGCTGAGCGAGTGGATGCGCCAGTTCCGCGACCGCCGCGGCTCGGCGATCCTTGAAGCGCAGAAGCGTTTTTCCGACGGGCGATGGTCGACCGACGTGACGGCGGTGGTGCCGCTCGCCGAGGCGATGTCGCGGCTGCCGGAGGAACTGGCCAGGCCCAATGGCAAGGTGTTCATTCGGCCTTAGCTCCATTCGAGAGACGCGAGAAGCTTGGACATGAAGCCTTCAGAGGACTTTCGACGGCCGCAAGGATGTCGGTATCTGGCCGCCGCCCGGATCGTCAGGCGGCTATCCGCGTCTTTCAGCCCCCTATGCCACGCCGCTTTGTCCGTGATATGCCGCCGCCATCGAATGCCGGGACGGTGCCGGACTGGGCCTGTTCCGGGATAGTGTGGGGTGATTTGATGACGATATCCAAGCCGGTCTTCGACCGTTTGGGGTTCAGCCTCTGGGTCGGAACATTTCTGGTCGTTCTCGCCATGGTCCTGTGGTCACCCCACACGCGGACGGTATGGCAGGCTTATCTGGACGGCAGCGAGGCCCTTCTGGCCGGTCTGCCGCTCTACGACACCCAGTCCGAGATGGGGTATCTCTACGCGCCGGCCTTTGCCGCGCTCTATATTCCGATAGTCAAACTCGGTTCGCATTTGGGCGGCGTGGTGTGGCACACGCTTGGCTTTGCCGTGCTGACCTACGCCGCGATGCGGCAGGTGCGCAAGCTCGGCGGCGGCGAACTGACGTGGCTGCTTTCTTTCGGTCTTTTCCTCGCTTTGCCGATGGCGGCGGGGGCGATCCGTAACGGCCAGGCGACAATCCTGCTCACCGGGGCCTGCTGGCTTCTCACCCTGTCGGCGCTTGACGGGCGGCGCGCGGAGACCTTCTTCTGGGCTTCGCTTGCCGTCATCGCCAAGCCGACCGCGATCATCATGCTGTTGTTGGTGGGAGCCCTTCGGCTCCGTTTGATACCGGTGCTGGCGCTGGCGGTGCTGTTCGTGCTCGCGCTGCCCTACGCTTTCGCTCCCGCCGGCTACCTCAACGATCAGTATCGTGTCTTCGCCCAGATGCTGACTTCGATGGCCATCGACAACACCAGCCATTTCATACCCTCCGATTTCACGGCGCCGTTCACCAGGATAGGGCTGCCGATTCCGGAATTCGGCGCAACGGTCATACGCATGGTCATGGCTCTGTTTACGCTTTCGGCTGTCATCTGGTTCGACCGCAAGCTTGAACGCGGACCGGCGGGGTTGGCGATCTTCCTAACGGCCACTTTCTACATGTGCGTCTTCAACCCGCGCGTCGAGCCCAACACCTATGCGATGATCGCGGTGCCCGCCGGTCTCGCCATCGCCCTGTTGTGGCGCGAAGAACGCGGTGGCGTTCTGGCCTCGGTGTTGTCGACGGTGCTGTTCGCGGCCGGACTGACCGGCGTCGATCGCCATGTGCACGATTTCCTCTACCCCTGGTTTCGGCCGATCGCGGTTACGTTCATCGCGGGTTCGCTGATCTGGTGGTTCTGGGCCAGTGCGCGGGTAAAGGTGGTGAATGCAGGGGTCGCAAATGGCTGAGTTGCGGTCGACACTCGACATCGTGGCGCCGTTCTTCAACGAGGCGCCATCGGCATCGGCCTTCGCACGCCTGCTCGGCGAGCTCGAATCGGCCGTGGCACAGCGCTTCGGCATGACCGTGCACAAGATCCTGGTTGATGACGGCAGCCGTGACGATGGCGCTGGGCGGTTTTCGCAGGCGCTGACGGGGTCGTGGGAGCTCGTTCGCCTCAGCCGCAATTTCGGCAAGGAGGTCGCTGTGCTCGCCGGCCTCGATCGGTCGCGCGGCGACATGGTGCTGATCATGGACGCCGACCTCCAGCATTCCCTGGACATCAGCCTGAAGCTGATCACCGAGCTGGTGGAACATCCTGATGTCGATGTCGTCTATGCGCAGAACGACCGCCGCGAGGCGAGCTGGCGGCGCAGCCAGCTGGCCCGGCTTTTCTACAGCCTGATCAACAGCAGCCAGCGTTTCGACATTCCTGAAAATGCCGGCGACTTCCGCGTCATGCGCGCTGCCGTGGCGCGCGCGCTGACCAGCTTGCGCGACAAGCGACGCTTCAACAAGGGCCTGTTTGCCTGGGCGGGCTTCCGCCAGAAGGCGTTGCCCTATTCGCCGGAGGGCCGCGCCAGCGGCACGTCGAAATGGAGCCGGCTCAACCTGATCGCCTTCTCGCTCGAAGGTTTCACCTCGTTCTCCGTCATTCCGCTGCGCCTGATCAGCCTCAGCGGGCTGCTCGCGGCATTGGGCGGCGCGGTCTACGGCGCCAAAGTGTTCTTCGAGGTGATTTTCTACGGCATTGCCGTTCCCGGCTACCCCAGCCTTCTGGTCGCTGTCGTGCTGCTCGGCGGCCTCAACCTGACCCTGCTTGGCCTGATCGGCGAATATGTCTGGGTCACGCTCAGCGAGAGCAAGGATCGGCCGGTCTATCTCGTGCGCGATGTCGTGCGCAGCGAGATCTCCGCCGACAGGCCGGAGCAGGGCGCTAGCGACAGATGACGCGCCGCATCCGCCTGATCGCCGACGACTACGGCCTGGCGCCCGGCGTCTCCGCCGGGATTCTCGACCTTCTCGATCGCGGGCGGCTGACCGGAACCAGCTGCATGACTGGCTTTCCGGAATGGGAAGCGGAGGCGGCGCACATAAAGCCTTTCTGTGGCCATGTCGCGGTCGGGCTGCATCTCACCTTGACCGACCAGCCTGCGATCACCGGCCGGTCGAGCCTGGCGCCGGAAGGCCGGCTGCCGCCACTTCGCTCGTTGGCATTGCCTGTCCTGCGCGGCCACATTGCCGAGCGCGATGTCCATGCCGAGCTCGACGCCCAGTACGGCCGCTTCATCGAGGCGCTGGGGCGTCGCCCCGATTTCGTCGACGGGCATCAGCATGTGCATTTCCTTCCCGTCGTGCGCACATGGCTGCGCGCGCGCCTTGGCGAAGGAAGCGACAGGCCGGCGCTGCGCGGCGCTCCGGCACTGACCGGCCAATTCGCCTCGGCGCCGAAAGTCGCGGCGATCGCCGCGCTCGCTGTCGGCTTCAATCGGTCGATGCAGCGCGCCGGCTTCACCCTTTTTAAGCCGCTCACCGGCATCTATGACTGGCGGCAACCCGAAAAATTCGCTTCCGTGCTGCAAGCCGCCGTCGAGGCATTGCCGGAACGAGGGCTGTTCATGTGCCATCCCGGCCATGTCGACGCGACGCTGCGCGCGCGCGACACGATGCAAGGCGTGCGCGAGGTCGAATTCGCGGCCCTGGCGTCGGATGCGTTCGGTGCCAGCCTGACCCGCGCCGGTGTCGCAATCATGGATGGCAAGGGATGAGCGACGCCGAGCGGCCCCAGCGTTCGACCGGCAACAAGATCGTCCGCTTTGCCATTGTCGGACTTGCGAACACGGCCATCGACCTTGCCAGCTTCTTCCTGCTGCTCAAGCTCGGGGTTTCGCCGCTGCCGGCCAACATCGCCGCGTGGTTCATCGCCGTCACCTTCTCTTTCGCGGCGAACGGTTTCTGGTCGTTCGAGCGCAATCGAGCCATCCGGCTGCATGACGCGTTCCTTCGCTTCGCCTCCCTGGGGGGACTGATCTCGCTCGGCGTCTCCAGCCTTTCGATCGCGCTGTTCGCAACGACTGTCGGAGTTTGGCCGGCCAAGATCGGCGGTGTCGTCGTGGCGGCGGTGCTGAATTTCCTCGCCGCGCGCTGGTCGATCGAAGGCCGGTTGCTGAAATAGCGGCGGAAACCGCCCTCACTTTTGCTGGAATGTCTCTACTCGGCCGGCTCCACTTTGGTGTAGGCGGCTTCCTCGAGTTCGCGCTTCAGCCGGGCTTGCTCATGGGTCTTCGGGGTGACGAAGCGGCCAAGCAGGAGATAGGCGACCGGCGTCAGGAACAGCGTCGAGACGGTGGCAAGGCCCAGTCCGCCGACGATGACCCAGCCGAGTGCGACGCGCGCCTCGGCACCGGCGCCGCTCGCCAGCACCAGCGGCAAGCCGCCGAGCACGGTGCAGATCATCGTCATCATCACCGGCCGCACGCGGATGATCGAGGCCTGCTCGATCGCTTCGCGCACGCCAAGCCCACGATCACACAGCTGGTTGGCGAATTCGACGATCAGGATGCCGTTCTTGGCCATGACTCCGACCAGCAGCACCAGGCCGATCTGGCTGTAAGCGTTGAGGCTGGTGCCCGAGAGCAGCAGCGCGAAGATGGCGCAGGCGAGACCGAGCGGCACCGTCGCCATGATGATGACGGCGCTGACGAAGCTTTCGAACTGGGCGGCCAGCACCAAAAGGATGATAACCAGCGCGAAGCCGAAGATGGTGACCATGGCGCTGTTGGTCTCGCCCAGCGTCGCGGCCTCGGCCAGCGGCAGTATGCGGCTGCCCGCAGGCAGCAGCGGCGTGGCGATTTCCTCGGCGCGGGTGAGCGCATCGCCAAGAGCGAAGTCGCCAGTGAGGTTGGATGTGATGGCCACCGAAGGCTGCTGCTGCTCACGCGACAGCGATGGCGGCACGGCGCGCTCGGTCAGCGTGGCGATGGTCGACATCGGCACGAAGCGTCCGTCGGCGGTTTTCAGGAAGATGTTTTCCAAATCGGTCGGGTCGTTGATCGGATTGGTGGTCGAGACCAGCTTCACACCATAGCTGCGGTCGGCGATGTAGACGTCGGCGACGTCGTTGCCGTCGAGCATGGCCTGCAAGGTGTTGGCCAGCCCAGTGATGTCGATGCCGAGGTCGGAGGCGCGCTCGCGGTCGATGGCCACCGCCAGCTGCGGCTGCGTCGGGTCGATCGACAGGCGCGGGGTCTGGAAGCGCGGATCCTTCTGCATCTCGGCGATGATCTTCACCGCTGCGTCGCCGAGTGCCTTGCGGTCGTTGCCGACCAGCGCGAACTGCAGGCCGTTGCCGGCGCCGCGGATGCCGAGGCTGTTGGGCTGCACCGGGAAGATGCGCACACTCGGCACCTGTCTGGTCAACCGGCTGATCTCGGCCATGATCTCCTGCTGGCTGCGGCTGCGCTCGTTCCACGGTGCCAGCGTCATCACCATGAAGCCTGAGTTATAGGAGCCGTTCTGGCCGGCATTCTCGAAAGTGCTGCGGATCTCGCCGGAATCGCGCATCGGCTGGATCAGTTTCTCGATCTTCTGCATCTGCTGGGTGGTGTAGTCGAGGCTGACGCCCTGCGGGGCGCTGACGCGCAGCAGCACGGCGGCGCGATCCTCGGTCGGCGTCAGTTCCTGGCGTATGGTGCCGAACAGCGTGAAGGCGGTGCCGGCAAACAGCACCGCGACCAGAAGCACGATCCATGGCGCATCGAGGCAGGCGTGCAGGCCGCGCTTGTAGGCAGTATTGAGCACGCCGCCGATGCGGGCGCCGACGCCGTGACCGCCTTCGTGGTGGAGCGATGCGCTGGTCAGCATACGCGAAGCGAGCATCGGGCACAGCGTCAGCGCCACCACGCAGGACAGAAGCACCGACATGGCAAGCACGAAGCCGAATTCGCGAAACAGACCGCCGGTCTGGCCGGGCAGGAACGAGATCGGCACGAAGACGGCGACGAGCGTCAAGGTGGTGGCAATGACGGCGAAGAACACCTCCTGCGCGCCGAGCACGGCGGCTGCGCGGGGCCCCATGCCTTCATTGCGCCGTCGCACGATGTTCTCCAGCACGACGATGGCGTCGTCGACGACCAGTCCGGTCGCCAGCACCAGGGCGAGCAGGGTCAGGATGTTGACCGAGAAGCCAGCCAGATAGATGGCGGCGATGGTGCCGATCATGGCAACCGGCATCGATAGTCCCGGGATCAGCGTCGCGCGCCAGTCGAGCAGAAACACATAGATGACGATCAGCACCATGGTCACCGACAGGCCGAGCGCGATCTCGACCTCGTGCACCGCGCCGTTGACGAAGACCGCGTCGTCGCTGGTGATCTTGATCGACATGCCCTTGGGCAGGTTTTCCTGCAATTTGGCGACGGCGGCCTGGACACCGGTCGAGATGTCCAGCGTGTTCGATTCCGCCTGGCGGATGATGCCGATGCCAATACCGGTCTTGCCATCCGAACGCAGCGCGGTCTGGCCGACATCGGGGCCGAGCGTGACGGTGGCAACGTCGCGGATGCGCGTCGTGCCGCCGATGATGATGTTTTCGAACTCTTCCGGCGTGGTCACGTCGGCGGTCGTGCGGACGATCAGGTCCTGATTGGTCGTGGTGATCGAACCAGCGGGTGAATCGAAGGCGACAGAGGCAAGCGCCGCCCTGAGGTCGGCCACCGTGAAGCCGAGGCTGGCAAGCTTGTTCTGGTCGACATCGATGCGGAAGATCTTGTCGCGGTCGCCATAGACCTGGACGTCGGCAACGCCGGGCACGGCGGCCAGCTCGTCCTCGATCTGGTCCTGGACCACCACTGTCATGTCCTGGATCGACATATTGTCCGAGGTCACCGCCAATCGCATCACCGGTTCGGAATTGGCATCGGCCTTGACGATGCGCGGCGGATCGGCGGTGTCCGGCATCTGGTTGGCGACGCGGCCGACGGCATCACGCACGTCCGAGGCGGCGACGTCGAGATCGACACCGTCGTTGAACTCGATGGTGACGCGGCTCGAACCGAACGAGGAAGAAGACGAGATCGACTTGACGCCGGAGACGCGGGCGACGGCGCCCTCGATCGTGTCGGTCAATTCGCGGTCGACGGTTTCTGCCGCCGCCCCTTCGAAGGCGGTGGAAACAGTAACGACCGCGCGATCGACGTCAGGCAGTTCACGGATCTCGACGCCATAGAAGGCGGCAAGGCCAGCAACGGCGATGAGGGTGTTCAGAACGAAGGCCATGACCGGCCTGCGGATGAACAGCGCGGTGAAGCCGGTATCGCTGGCGGTGTTGATGGTGCCGGTCATGAGCCCTCGGCCGCCTCCACGGCACGCTGCTCTTCGCCGGCAACGCGGACCGCGCCGCCCTCGCTGACGCTCTGAGTGCCTTCGGTGACCACCATGTCGCCGCTGTCGATCTCCGCGTCGATCAGCACGGTCTCGGTGTTGCGCTGGATGATGCGCACCGGGACCCGCCTGGCCTTGCCGTCCGCGATCCGCCAGACATAGGCGCCGTCCGAACCCCACAGGATCGCCAGCGGGCTGATGGCCGGATAGGTCTGTCCCGGGAATTTCATGGTGATGCCGAACGACATGCCGGCGCGCAGGGAATCGGCCGGATTGGCGATCTTGGCTTTGACCAGAAGGGTGCGGCTCTTCTCATCGATGTGATTGTCTATGGCCGAAACCGTTCCGGTATAGGCATTGCTGGGATTGGCGATCGGCGTCGCCGTCAATTGCGCGCCGACCTTCACAGCGGCGGCGAAACGCTCCGGTACCAGGAAATCGACCAGAATGCTGGAGCGGTCGTCGAGCGTGGCGATTGCCGACTGGTTGGTCACATAATTGCCGGCGGAGATCGGCAGGATGCCGACGGTGCCGGCAATCGGTGCCAGAATCGACCGACGCTGGAGTGCAAGTTCCGCGTCCTGAAGCGCCAGCTTGGCGCCCGCCAACACCACTTCGGCGTCGGCCACGGCAACCGGTGTCGCGGCGTTGGAGGCGCGCAGCGACTTGACGCGGTCAAGCTTGGCCTGCGCATCCTGCAAGGCGAGCTTGGCGCGGTCCTGGGCGATCATTTCGGTCTCGGAATCGAGGGTGGCGATGATTTGTCCCTTGTCGACATGGCTGCCGGATTCGACCAGCAACTCGGCGAGGCGGCCGGAACTGTAGGGATTGACGGTCACCGAGGCATTGGCACGGCCGGTACCGATCGCCTGCAAGCGGTCGTTGATAACAGCCGAAGTGGCCGCCAGGGCAACCACGTTCACCCGCTGGTTGCCACCACCGCGGCCGATTGCCTGCTTCGCGTTGACGGCGCCGCTTTCAGCCGGAGACGTTGCCGCATAAGCCCAGTCAATGCCCCAGCCTGCCAGCACGTCGTGAGCGCCCGGATAAAAGCGCAGCCAGGCGGATGCCGCCACCACCAGCACCACAAGCGCAAAAACTATCTGTTTCCAGGCGGCCATCGGCACTCCGGTTGGTAAAACAGTCCTTTCGTCTACCAGTTTCCCGAAATGAAGCAGACGCGGCGAGGCTATTGTAAGGCAAGAAGCCAGCCCGATATCGCGTCTTTATGACAACTCTCCGGTGTCTGCGCACATTAAATATATGTAACGTGACGCCTAACGCAGACTTTCCATCTCTCGAATGCGCTTGGCGCCCTCTGCTTCCAGTTGCCTTGTGACAGCGCCGATCAGCATTTCTGCAACGACGAAGAGGGCGGCGGAGGAATCCCACGCCGACGGCACGGCCGTTCGTCCAGCGATGACATGGCGGGCGAAACGCGCGATCGGCGATAGCCATTGGTCGGTGAACAGCACGATCTGCACGCCGCGCTGATGCGCCTTTTCGGCGAAGCGAGCGAGGCTGTCCTGATAGCGCCTGATGTCGAAGATCACCAGCACATCGCGTTTGCCCATGTCGATCAGCCTGTCGCGCCACATGCTTTCCTGACCGGCAAGGTGAAAGACATCGGGCTGAACGACGGCGAGGTGGGCGGCCATGTAACGCGCCAGCGGATCGGTGAAGCGGCCGCCGATCAGGAATGTCTTGCCGCGCCGGTCGACAAGCCGGGCGGCGATGTCGGCAAGCTGCCTGTCGGACAGGTGCCTGAACGTTTCGCGCATGTTGTCGAGCGTCGCTTCCAGCATTGGTGACACCGTGCCGCCGCCGGGCGAGGGCGGGTTGAGCGTCCTTATCGCCGGCGATTGCAATTGCGCCGCCAGTTCGTCCTGCAGGCTTGACTGGAATTCCGGATAGTTCTGGAAGCCCAGCCGGGCAACGAAGCGCAGGATCGTCGGCGAGGAGACGCCGGCCGCGGCCGAGAACTCGGCGACCGTCTTCAGGCCGATCATCGGGTAGCTGGCGATCAGCGTCTGGGCCGCGCGTCGTTCGCCGGCCGGCATCGTGCCGATGCGGTCGGCAATCAGTTCGGCAATACTGGAAATCATCTTTCCCCCACCCCCTGGAGCGGGATGGCAAACCATTCCGCTCCGTCTGTTTGTCTTGGCCCATTTCTGCGACGCCAAGCGATTCTACCTGGCTGCAAAACGCTTCGGCCCGGTCGAAGGTCTTTTCCGAAATCGCATTTGACAAAACCGGCCAAACTGTATGAAATCATCCACAGGGACGCAATGAGACAAAATACGTAACATACGATACAGCGCTCCCCGGGGACGGTAGACTATGGAGAAAGCACGGCCCGCCAGCCTTGCAGCGTCTGATACCGTGAGGGTGACGAACCCCGGCGGATCGAGCCCTTTTGTGCTGACCTGCGATCACGCCTCGAACTTCGTTCCCGCCGAATTCGGCACGCTTGGCCTTGCCGCCGAGGACCTGTCGCGCCACATCGCGTGGGATCCCGGCGCGCTGCCGGTTGCCCGCCGCATGGCGCAGGCGCTCGATGCTACGTTGGTCGAAACCCGAATTTCGCGTCTCGTCATCGACTGCAACCGGCCGCTCGATGCGCCCGATTTGATACCGCCTGTCAGTGAGACAACAGCCATACCAGGCAATGCCGGCCTGTCGGAAGGTGAGCGCGCGGCGCGCATCGCCTTGTCGTGGCAGCCGTTTCACGCCGCCATCGATCAGATTGTCTGCGACCGGCTGGCGCGCGGGCAGGCGACCCGCCTGGTTTCGGTCCACTCCTTCACGCCGGTCTACAAATCCAAAAACCGGCCCTGGCATATAGGCATCATCCACGACAAGGATCGCCGGCTGGCATCACCGCTGATATCGGCGCTGAAGCGGCTTGCTGGCGTCACCGTCGGCGTCAACGAGCCCTATTCCCCGGCCGACCGCGTCTATTTCACGCTGGAACGCCATGCGCGCTCGCGCGGCTTGCCTTGCGCGATGATCGAAATCCGCAACGATGAAATCGCCGGCGAGACCGGGCAGCGGAAATGGGCGGATATGCTCACGGGCATTTTTTCGGATCTGGAGCCAGAGGAGGCCGGACACACCAGATCGCATTCAGTCGGAAAGTCAGTTCAATCGGCCAGCTAAGAACCAACAGGGGACACCAAAATGGCAGCACCGGGTTATACTGAAGTTGACAAGAAGGAGGACCTCAAGGTTCTCCATGGAATGGGCTATGCTCAGGAACTGTCGCGAAGCATGAGCCGCTTCTCGAATTTCGCGATCTCGTTCTCGATCATCTGCATCCTTTCAGGTGGCATCAATTCCTTCGCGCAGGCGACATCGTCGATCGGTGGCGCGGGCGCGGGCATCGGCTGGATCGTCGGCTGCTGCGTATCGGGCTTCTTCGCCCTTGCCATGGCGCAGATCGCCTCGGCATTTCCGACCGCCGGCGGCCTCTATCATTGGTCGTCGATCCTCGGCAACCGCTTCACTGGCTGGCTGACGGCCTGGCTCAATCTGTTTGGCCTGATCACCGTGCTCGGCGCCATCAACATCGGCACCGCCTTCTTCTTTGTCGGAACGTTCGGAAGCTGGTTCGGCATCACCGGCACGCCGGGCGAAATCGTCGGGTTCGTAGCCTTCATCACCGTGCTGCAGGCGCTGTTCAACCATTTCGGTATCAAGCTGACGGCTATGCTGACGGATGCTTCCGGCTTCCTGATTCTCGGAGCAACGGCGGTCCTAATCGTGGCTTGCCTGGTGTTTGCGCCGGCGATCGACATCACGCGGCTTTGGACCTTCACCAACTATTCGGGCGATGCCGGTGGCGGTGTTTTCCCGCAGTCCGACTCCATGAGCTACCTGTTCCTGCTCTGCCTGCTTCTGCCGGTCTATACCATCACCGGCTACGACGCGTCGGCGCATACCTCCGAAGAAACAGAGAAGGCAGCACACTCGGTGCCGCAGGCGATCGTTTCGTCCGTGCTCTGGTCTTCGCTAATCGGTTGGGTGATGCTGTGCGCAATCGTCCTGGCTATCCCCGACCTGGCCGCCGGCGCCAAGCAGGGCTGGAACGTGTTCTTCGCCACCATGGACGCGATCATGCCCGTCTGGCTGAAGACGTTGCTGTATCTCGCAATCCTGATCTCGCAGTTCCTGTGCGGTCTCGCCACGGTGACCTCGGCCTCGCGCATGTTGTTTGCCTTCTCGCGTGACGGTGGCATGCCGTTCGGTTCCGCGTCGCTCGCCAAAGTCAACCCGACCTGGCGCACGCCAGTCAACGCGATCTGGACCGCTGCTGTGCTTGAGATCATCTATGTCTTTCTTGCACAGTTCATTTCGATTGGCGGCACCAACATCTACACCATCGTCGTCAATTCGACGCTGGTTTTCCTGTTTCTGTCGTTCATCATTCCGATCGTACTCGGCATGATGACCTTCGGAACGGCGAAATGGCCGACTCCAGGCCCGTGGAACCTCGGCGCCGGGCTGTTCAAGCTGTTTTGCGCCCTGTCGATTGTCGGCATGGCGATCATCTTCTACATCGCCATCCAGCCGCCGAACGACAAGGTGCTTTACATCACCATTGGCTTCATTGTGCTGACCGCCGTCCTTTGGTTCGGTTTCGAAAACCGCCGCTTCCAGGGTCCACCGATCGGCGACCAGATTGCCAAGCGCAGGGCTGCCATCGCGGCCGCCGAACTGGCCGTCGGCGAAACCGGCCACTAACATCAACCATCACGGCCATGGCCGGCGTTTTGCCGGCCATGGTTTCGTTTGCCCTCTCAATCGTCAAGCGCTGGAGTGCCAAAGGAATGGCCGGAAATTTCTCGTTCGATCAGTTGAAGAAAGCGGTCTCCAGCGGCGAGATCGACACGGTGCTCGCCTGCATCGTCGACATGCAGGGCCGGCTGGCGGGAAAACGGTTCCTGGCGCAGTACTTCGTCGATTCCGCGCATGACGAAACGCATGGCTGCAACTATCTGCTGGCTGCCGACATCGATATGGAGCCCGTGCCCGGCTACAAGGCGGCGAGCTGGTCGAAGGGCTATGGCGACTTCGTCATGAAGCCGGATCTGGCCACGCTGCGGCGCATTCCCTGGCTGGAAAAGACCGCACTTGTGATCTGCGACGTGCTCGACCACCACACCCACGATGACCTGCCGCATTCGCCGCGCGCCATCCTCAAGAAGCAGGTCAAGCGGCTGACGGAGCGCGGCTATATCGGCTATTTCGCTTCCGAGCTGGAATTCTATCTGTTCAACGAGACCTACGATTCCGCCCGCAAGAAACACTGGCAGGGCCTCGACACCGCCTCGCCCTATATCGGCGACTACCAGATCGGCATCACCACCAAGGAAGAAGGCGTCATGCGCCGGCTTCGCAACGAGATGGAAGCGGCCGGCATTCCGATCGAGAATTCCAAGGGCGAGTGGGGTCCGGGCCAGGAAGAGATCAATGTGCGCTATGCCGAGGCGCTCGACATGGCCGACCGCCACGTCATCCTGAAGAACGGCGCCAAGGAAATCGCCGAGTCCGAAGGCAAGGCGATTTCGTTCATGTCCAAATACAATTACGGGCTCGCCGGCAATTCCAGCCACATCCACAATTCGCTGTGGAGCGCCGACGGCAAGACGCCGTTGTTCTTCGACAAGAAAGCGGACTGGACGCTGTCGACGCTTGGCCAGCAATGGGCCGCCGGTCAGCTCAAATACGCCAAGGAATTCACCTGGTTCCTGGCGCCCTACATCAACTCCTACAAGCGCTTCCAGGCCGGTACCTTTGCGCCGACCAAGATCATGTGGAGCGAGGACAACCGCACCGCCGGCTTCCGCCTGTGCGGCGAGGGCACCAAGGGCATCCGCATGGAATGCCGCATCGGCGGCGCCGATCTCAACCCGTATCTTGCTTTCGCGGCGCTGATCGCAGCCGGCCTCGCCGGCATCGACGAGAAGCTGGAATTGCAGAAGCCGTTTGTCGGCGATGCCTATCAGGCATCTCGCCTGCCGGAGATCCCGAAGACACTGCGTGATGCGACCGAGACGCTGGCGAAGTCGAAGATGCTGAGGCAGGCGCTCGGCGAGGATGTGCTCGAACACTATGTCCACACCGCAAAATGGGAGCAGTTCGAATATGACCGCCGCATCACGGATTGGGAACTGCACAGGGGGTTCGAGCGATATTGACGTTGTTGCGTTTTTTGCGATATGTTGCGATATAAGCACCGCAACATATCGGAGGCAGTGTTGCTCAAAGGCAAAGCCAATGTCGACAAAACATGGTTCGCGGATCAGATGAAGGAGCGCAACATATCGTTGCGCCGTATGGCCAGCCGCATGAACATGCATCCCAGCGCCTTGTCGCGGACACTGAACGGCGAGCGGCGTATGCAAGTCGATGAAATACGCAGGATCGCTGAAATTTTCGACCAGCCGGAAAGCGAGGTCTTGGTCCACCTGGGCTCTTCGGATGCGAAGGCGGCGGAGCGTCGTCCCGGCTTCATGGAGGGGCAGGTGGATTTCGAGAATGCGTTAGACGTAAACGACACCGCTGGAGAATACATCGTGCCGCCGCGAGGCGCCGATCCGTTGTTTGGATGCATGGCTGGGACGCTCACGCTTCTCCCGGACGTCGATTACACCGCACCCGCGGATCCCGACTGGGGCAAGGTGTATGAGGACTGATGGGGTGCTTCTGGACACATGCTTCATGCTGTGGCTGTCGACGGAACAACCGGTCGCGAGAGCGGCGGTTGAGAGGGTGACCAGCGCGCGCAAAAATGGCGACGTGATCGCCGTTTCCGTCATGTCCGCCTGGGAAATCGGAATGCTGGTTTCTAAAGGCCGGCTTCCGTTCATCAAGTCACCGCTCGCATGGTTTGAACGGTTCGTGCAGGCTGGTGCAACGAGCGTTGAAGGCATCGACAGTGAGCTCTTGGTCGAGTCTTCGTTCCTGCCCGGCGTCGTTCACAACGATCCAACAGATCGGATCATCATAGCTACGGCGCGCTCGAAGAATTTGGAAATTATCACCCGCGATCGCGCGATCCTTGCCTATGGCTCGGCTGGCTTCGTCAAAACAGTTCCTTGTTGATTTGGAGACGTTTAATTGGAAACCGTGAAACTCATATCCCCCGTCGATGGCTCGATCTATGCCGAGAGGCCCGTGGCAACGGACCAGGCGATCAACGCCGCGGTAGAACGTGCCAAGGCGGCGCAGGAGAAGTGGGCTGAGACACCGATCGTCGAGCGCGGCAAGTACATGCTGGCGATGCTGGAAGCGCTGGTCGCGATGACAGACGAGATCGTGCCGGAAATCGCCTGGCAGATGGGGCGGCCTGTTCGTTATGGCGGTGAGTTCGGCGGTGTCAAGGAACGCACCAACTACATGGTCGAGATCGCCGAGGCGGCGCTCAAGTCTGTGCCGGCCTCCAATCCGAAGGATGGCTTCCGCCGCTATGTGAAGAAGGATCCGCTCGGCGTGGTCATGGTGATCGCGCCGTGGAATTATCCTTACCTCACCGCCGTCAACACCATCGTGCCGGCGCTGATGGCCGGCAACACCGTGATCCTCAAGCATGCGGCGCAGACGCTGCTGGTTGGCGAGCGCTTTCAGCAGACCTTCGACAAGGCCGGTCTGCCGAAGGGTGTGTTCCAGAATATCGTGCTGAACCACGCCCAGACCGAGAAACTGCTCGGCTCGGGCAAGATCGACCATGTCAATTTCACCGGTTCGGTCGCCGGCGGCCGCGCCATCGAAAGAGCGGCGGCGGGCACTTTCATGACCCTCGGCCTAGAGCTTGGCGGCAAGGATCCGGCCTATGTGCTGCCCGACGCCAAGATGGACCATGCGGTCGCCAATCTGGTCGACGGCGCCTTCTACAATTCCGGCCAGTGCTGCTGCGGCATCGAACGCGTCTACGTGCACGAAAAGGTCTATGACGAATTCGTCGAAGGCTTCATCGCCGAGACGAAGAACTATGTCGTCGGCAATCCGCTCGACCAAGCGACGACGATGGGGCCGATGGCGCAGGCGCGCTTCGCCGACCTGATCCGCGAGCAGAAGGCCGAGGCATTGCGCAAGGGCGCGGCGGCGCACGTCAACATGAAGGTGGCGAACGACAAGGCCGGCTCGCCCTATCTGGCGCCGGAAGTGCTGACCAATGTCGACCATCAGATGAGTGTCATGCGCGAGGAGAGTTTTGGGCCGATCGTCGGCATCATGAAGGTGCGCAACGACGAAGAGGCGATCGCGTTGATGAACGACAGTCCCTACGGGCTGACGGCCTCGATCTGGACGCGCGATACCGAGCATGCGGTGGCGATCGGCAACCGCGTCGAAACCGGCACGGTGTTCATGAACCGTTGCGACTACCTCGATCCGGCGCTGGTCTGGACCGGCGTCAAGGACACCGGCAAGGGTGCCGGCCTGTCCGCCATCGGCTATGACAATCTGACCAGGCCGAAGTCATTCCATCTGCGCGAAGCCATCTGAGCTGCCTGAGTACCGAGCATTGGGCCACTCAAGGAGGAGAAATGTCTGAGATACAGCCGTCCGCACCATTGGCCCGTGAGGGGCCAGAGGGTATTGGCGGCTATCTCGTCGTGCCGATGCTTGGCCTCATTTTCATGCCTCTGGCTGGCCTGGTTGTGTTCGAGCACCATATCGGCCTGTCCGAGTATTTTAGCCTACTAACCGGTGCGCAGCAGGTCTTCGTCGTGGCGGAGATTTTCGGATATCTGGCGATCGCGGTCGCCTGCCCGCTGGGCTTGCTTGTTTTGCTGATTGGCAAGCGGCGGGCTTTTCCACGCCTTTACATCGTCTGGGCCGCCGTCAGTCCCGTCTCTATCCTGACCGATCTTGCGGCCGCGAGCGTCCTTCTTGGCGATATCTTTGAGGCGCAAGGCGTGGCTTTGTTCGATGGAGAGGCGGCAAAGAATATTCAACACTCGATCGTCTATTCCGTAATCTGGATTCTATACATGCAGAAGTCCCGGCGGGTTCAGAACACCTTCACTCAATAGTCACCACCCACAATGTCCTGAAATCGAGAAAAAATGTCCAAGCTGATCTCCAAATGGAACTATCCCACCACCGTCCGCTTCGGCGCCGGGCGCATCAAGGAATTGCCAGAGGTTTTGGCGGCCACCGGCATCAAGCGGCCGCTGTTCGTCACCGATCCTGGCCTGGCGAAACTGCCGGTCGTCGCCTCGACGCTGAAGATTCTCGACGACGCCAAGGTGCCCTACGGCGTCTTCTCGGAGGTCAGGCCGAACCCGGTCGAATCCAATCTCACCGCCGGCATCGCCGTGTTCAAGAAGGGCAAGCATGACGGCGTCATCGCCTTCGGCGGCGGCTCGGCGCTCGATCTCGGCAAGCTGATTGCCTTCCAGGCCGGCCAGGTCAGGCCGGTGTGGGACTTCGAGGATGTCGATGACTGGTGGACGCGCGCCAATTCGGATGCCATCGCGCCGATCATCGCCGTGCCGACCACCGCCGGCACCGGATCGGAAGTCGGCCGCGCCGGTGTCATCACCAATGAGGCGACGCACACCAAGAAAGTCATCTTCCATCCCAAATTGTTGCCTTCTATCGTCATCGCCGATCCCGAACTGTCGGTCGGCATGCCCGGCTTCATCACCGCCGGTACCGGCATGGATGCGCTGGCCCACTGTCTCGAAGCCTATTGCGCGCCGGGTTATCATCCGATGGCCGACGGCATCGCCGTCGAAGGTGTGAGGCTGGCCTTCGAGAACCTGCCGAAGGCTTTTGCCAATGGCAAGGATCTCGTCGCGCGCGCCCATATGATGAGCGCCGCCGCGATGGGCGCCGCCGCCTTCCAGAAAGGGCTCGGCGCCATCCATTCGCTGTCGCATCCGGTCGGTGCGCTCTACGATACCCATCACGGCATGACCAATGCGGTGTTCATGCCTTATGTGCTCGCCTTCAACCGCGACGCCATCGAGGAGCGTATTGGCCGGCTCGCCGCCTATTGCGGCATCAAGGGCGGCTTCGACGGCTTCGCCAAGGCGATCATCAAGCTGCGTAAGGAATTGAAGGTGCCGCACGCGCTGCCGGGCCTGATCAAGGGGCTCGACATGGACAAGAAGCGCAAGGCGCTGATCGCCGACATGGCGGTGGTCGATCCGACCGCTGGCGGCAACCCGGTCAAGCTGACCAAGAAGGCGGCGCTGACCCTGCTCGAAAACGCCATCGCCGGCACGGTCTGAGGCGTTTTCCGCACCGCGAAGTGATCTGAAAAGGGGCTAGAAAAACAAGGGGGAGGATGACGGGCAAGGGACAAAATAGTTAGCCGGAAAAAGAATCGCGAAGCGATTGCTACAGCCGGTTAAAAAGAGTTTACTTTTTCGTACTGCGAGCAGCCGGTTTCATAAAGCTTTCATCTGGCTGTCACATGAAAACGATACCGCATCGCAGGCGTCCAACGGCGTCAGTTCAACGGAGAGAACACATGTTCAAATTCACGGGGAAAGTGCTTTCCCTTTCGGCCGCGGCGCTTTTCGCGTCGACGGTGATTTCGTCCGCGGATTCGATGGACGATCTCGTCAAGGCCGCCAAGGCAGAAGGCCAGCTAACTACCATCGCTTTGCCGCATGATTGGTGCGGCTACGGTGCCGTCATTGATGGCTTCAAGGCCAAGTATCCTGGGATTGCCATCAACGAACTCAACCCCGATGCCGGGTCCGGCGATGAGGTCGAGGCGATCAAGGCCAACAAGGACAACAAGGGCCCGCAGGCGCCCGACGTCATCGACGTCGGCTTGTCGTTCGGCCCGTCGGCCAAGAAGGATGGCCTGATCCAGGCTTACAAGGTGTCGACCTGGGACTCGATCCCGGACAGCGCCAAGGATGCGGAAGGCTTCTGGACCGGCGACTACTACGGCGTGCTGTCCTTCCAGGTGAACAAGGATCTGGTCAAGGAATCGCCGAAGGACTGGGCCGACCTGCTGAAGCCGGAATTCGCCAACTCGGTCGCTTTGGCCGGTGATCCGCGCGCGTCGAACCAGGCCATCCAGGCGGTATATGCCGCTGGCCTGTCGTCGGGTGCGGCTGCTGGCGAAGCCGCCGGCACCGCTGGCCTCGACTTCTTCAAGAAGCTCAACGCCGCCGGCAATTTCGTGCCGGTTATCGGCAAGGCCGCCACGCTCGCCCAGGGTCAGACCCCGATCCTCGTCACCTGGGACTACAACGCGCTCGCCGGCCGTGACACACTGAAGGGCAACCCGCCCGTCGACGTCGTCGTGCCGAAGTCCGGTGTCGTCGCCGGCGTCTACGTGCAGGCGATCAGCGCTTTCGCGCCGCACCCGAACGCAGCCAAGCTCTGGCTGGAATACCTCTATTCCGACGAAGGCCAGATCGCCTGGCTGAAAGGCTACTGCCACCCGATCCGCTTCAACGATCTTGCCAAGAACAACAAGATCCCGGCGGACGTGCTGGCCAAGCTGCCGCCGGCTGAGTCCTATGCGGCCGCGGCGTTCCCGACGCTCGACGAGCAGGGCAAGGCCAAGGAAGCCATCACCAAGAACTGGGATGCCGTTGTCGGCGCCAACGTCAAGTAAGACCTGAAATCCACCGGGCGGCTTCACGGCTGCCCGGTTCGTCCTCTCGAAGACGGTAGCAGGCGCATGACCGATCTCTCATTTTCCGATCACGCGGTTGCCGGCAAGACCGCGCCCCCCGCCGAGGCGCGCAGCCTGAGGCTGCCGACGCAGTGGCTCGGCGTCGCGCCATTCTTCATCTTCGCCGTCATGTTCCTGATCTTGCCCACGCTCTACTTGATGCTGGGCGCGTTCCAGAACGATGCCGGCGAGTTCACCCTCGAAAACATCATGGCGCTGGCGCAGCCGTCGATCGTTGCCGCCTACTGGATTTCGATCAAGGTCAGCCTCGCCTCATCGCTGATCGGCGCCTTCGCAGGTCTCGCCATCGCCATCGCCATTGTGCGCGGCGGCCTGCCGGACTGGATACGTTCGGCGACACTGACATTTTCCGGCGTAGCTTCCAATTTTGCTGGCGTGCCGCTGGCCTTCGCCTTCCTCGCCACGCTCGGCCGCCTCGGCCTTGCGACGGTGATCCTAAACACCCTGTTCGGCCTCAACATCTATGCTCACGGCTTCAACATCCTGTCATTCTGGGGGCTGACGCTGACCTATGTCTATTTCCAGATTCCGCTGATGGTAGTGATCATCGTGCCGGCAATCGATGGTCTGAAAAAGGAATGGGGCGAGGCCGCCGCAACGCTTGGGGCGACCATGGCGCAATACTGGCGCATGGTTGTCATCCCGGTGATCTGGCCGAGTTTCCTCGGCACCGTCATCCTTTTGTTCGCCAACGCCTTCGGCGCCATCGCCACTGCCTATGCGTTAACGGGTTCGTCGCTCAACATCGTGCCGATCCTGCTCTATGCGCAGATCCGCGGCGACGTGCTGCACAATGCCCATCTTGGCTATGCCATAGCCTTCGGCATGATCTTCATCACCGGCCTAGCGAATGTCTTCTACATCTGGTTCCGCACCCGTTCCGAGAGGTGGCTCAAATGAAGGCTGGCAGGTTCTGGGCTTGGGTCGTCTTCGCCCTTGGCGCGGCCTATTTCTTCATTCCGCTGATCGCGACAGTGGAGTTCTCCATGCGCATGCGGCGTGGCGAGTACTCGTTCGACGCCTACAAGGTCGTGCTCGGCGATGCCCGCTTCCAGGCGACCTTCGGCTATTCGGTGCTCGCGGCCATCTTCACCATTATTCTCGGCGTGCTCATCGTGGTGCCGGCCGCCTACTGGATCCGGCTTCGGCTGCCGCAGTTGCGGCCGGTCGTCGAGTTCATCACGCTGCTGCCGCTGGTCATCCCGGCCATCGTCATCGTCTTCGGCTACATCAGAATGTACGGGTCGAACTCGCCGCTGCCGTTCCTGGCGACCGATACAGGCACCAATGCCTTGCTGGTCATCGGCTATGCGACACTGGCGCTGCCCTATATGTATCGCGCCGTCGACACCGGGCTTCGCACCATCGACGTGCGTACCCTGACGGAAGCGGCACAGATCCTTGGTGCTGGTTGGGGGACGATCATCACCCGTGTCATCCTGCCCAATGTGCTGATCGCGGTGCTGTCGGGCGCCTTCCTCACCTTCGCCATCGTCATCGGCGAGTTCACCATGGCGAGCCTGCTCAACCGGCCTGCCTTCGGCCCTTATTTGCAGAATATCGGCGCCAACCGGGCCTATGAGCCGGCGGCGCTTGCCATCATCGCCTTCGCTATCACCTGGGGCTGCATGTCGCTGATTCAGATCCTGTCCCGTTTCGCGCCGAGATCGGCGAACCGTCCGAACTGAGAGTCAAAGCCATGGCCGACCCGTTCCTTTCCATTCAGCACGTTCGAAAATCCTTCGGCGCCACCACGGTCGTGGAGGATTTCAATCTCGACGTCGAGCGCGGCGAATTCGTCTCCTTCCTCGGCCCGTCCGGTTGTGGCAAGACCACCGTGCTGCGCATGGTGGCGGGCTTCGAGGAGCCGAGCGCGGGCACGATCGTCGTCGGTGGCAAGGACATTACGAGGCTGAAGCCCAACCAGCGCAATGTCGGCATGGTGTTCCAGGCCTATGCGCTGTTTCCCAACCTGACCGTTGCGCAAAATATTGGCTTCGGCTTGAAGGTCGCCGGCATGCCGAGGGCGGACATCGATGCCCGTGTCGCCGAGATGCTCGGTATCATCAAGCTGCCGCAGATGGCGGATCGCTATCCCTATCAGCTCTCGGGCGGCCAGCAGCAGCGCATCGCGTTGGCCCGCGCCATCGCGCCGAAGCCGAAACTGCTGCTGCTCGACGAGCCGCTGTCGGCGCTCGACGCCAAGGTGCGCGTGTCGCTGCGCGAGGAAATCCGCTCGATCCAGAAGAAGCTCGGCATCACCACCATCTTCGTCACCCATGACCAGGAAGAGGCGCTGTCGATCTCGGATCGCATCGCCGTCATGTATGGCGGCAAGGCCGAGCAGGTCGGCACGCCGTTCGAGATCTACAACCGCCCGGCAACCAAGTTCGTCGCCAATTTCGTCGGCACGCTGAACGTGCTCGAAGGCACCGTCACCGACGCCGCCGCGGGCACGGTGCGGGTCAATTCCGAGCAGGTTTCGCTGAAGGGCAAGCTCAACGGCTCCAAGTCTGGCGACACGCTGTCGCTGGCATTGCGTCCGGAAGCGATCTCGCTTGGCCGTCAGCCCGGCCGCGACTCCAGCCTTTCGGGCGAAATCTCCGAGGTGCATTTCCTCGGCTCGGTGATCCGGGTTCGCGTCGGCATCGGCGGCAACATAGTCTCGCTCGACACCTTCAACAGCCCGGCAACGCCGCCCCCGGCGGTCGGTGAAAAGGCCGAGATATCGTTCTCATCGAGCGATATGCTGGTGTTGCACTAGGCGTGACAGCGCTCCTTCAGGCTGGAACCATGAATGGCTGCATCACCGCCTGAAAAACCGGCAGTGCTTCCATTTGGGTGGCATAGGCTTCCGACGACGGCGCGGTGATTTCGACATTGGTGTGGTCGATGCGCTCGCCGAAACCTGCAGAGGGTGGAAGCAAAGCTGGTAGGGGCACATTGCCTGCCAGCCCGAGCTTGCTGGCCAGGCTTTTTCCAGCTGCTTTGCCACTGCCGACGATCCCGCTTCCCGGCTATAACAAGCCATGGCCCTCTTCGAACTGACACTCATTCTGCTGTTGATCGCCGTCGCGCTAACGGCGCTGTCGCGGCGTGCGCAGATTCCCTATCCCTCCTTGCTGGCGCTGGCAGGGGTGGGCATCGCCTTCGTACCTGGTGTGCCGACGATCGAGATCGACCCGGAACTGGCGCTTGCTCTGTTCATCGCGCCGGTGCTGCTCGATGCCGCCTATGATACGTCTTTGCGCGACCTCAATCGCTACAGGGTGCCGCTTGTGCTGCTGGCACTCGGCGCTGTCCTTTTCACGACGACGACCGTGGCTCTGGTCGGGTGGGCGATGGCAGGCCTGCCGATCGCCGCGGCCATAGCCCTCGGCGCCATTGTGGCACCGCCCGACGCGGTGGCGGCGTCGGCGGTGCTTGGCCAGTTCAAGGTGCCGCATCGAATCACAGCCATCCTGCAAGGCGAGAGCCTGCTCAACGATGCCACCGCGCTGCTGATCTACCGGATAGCGGTTTCGGCGGCAGCGGGCAGCATTCTGCTGAGCAGCGCCGTGCCGATGATCCTGCTGTCCACCTTGGGCAGCCTTGCGGCCGGATATCTGCTTGGCCGGCTGTCTCTGATGACGCTGGACCGTATCGAAGACCCGGCGAGCGGCACTGTGGTGCAATTTGCCGGCACATTCGGGGTCTGGATCCTGGCCGACAGGCTGGGCCTTTCCGCCATCATCACCATCGTGGTCTATGCCATGACCATCGCCCGCACCGCGCCGCGCCGCATGCCGGCCAGAAACCGCATCAGTTCCTATTCGGTTTGGGAAACGGCGGTCTTCGTGCTCAACGTGCTGGCTTTCGTGCTGATGGGCCTGCAGGCGCGTTCGATTGTCGGCAGGCTTGCCGGCGAGGGGCAGACCGATGCCTTCTTCCTGGCCGGGACCGTACTTGCCATCGTCATCGTTTCACGTTTGATCTGGGTGCTGGGCTGCGGCGCGATCATCAGGTGGTTGGCCCGTTTCGGCAATGCGGATCGTCGGCGAGACGCGCCATCGTTGCGCGGCGGCATGCTCATCGGCTGGTGCGGGATGCGCGGTCTGGTGACGCTTGCGGCGGCATTTGCCTTGCCGGCTGAATTTCCCGCCCGCGACCCGATCGTGCTCGCTGCCTTCACGGTCGTGCTAGGCACGCTGGTGCTCCAGGGCATGAGCCTGAAACCGCTGCTGCGCCTGCTCAACCTCGACCCGGATGAAATGGTCGACCGCGAGGTTGCGCAGGCACGCGTTGTGGTCATGCAGGCCGCCCTCGACATATTGAGCGGCAAGACATCGGACGCGGCGGCTGCGGTGCGCGAGCAATATGCCGCTCAACGCAAGATCGCCAAAAATCCTGACGACGCCCAGGCGGCCACCGAATATGACCGCTTGCGCCTCTATGCCATCAAGAGCCAGCGCGACGCGCTGGAGGAACTGCGCCGCAACGGCACGATCGGTGACGAAGCCTATCACCGCCTTGAGGAAGAGATCGACTGGACCGAACTGGCGGCGTCGCCACCCGGCCGGTTCCAACCGCTGACGACATAGAGCCTGCTCCATCCCGATGGACTCAAGATGAAGCAGGGGCTGGTTGTTGTTTGAGCATGCTCTATTCCGAAAACGTGATTCCACTTTTCGGGATGATACTCTGGCCGCTGGCCCAGCCCCATCGCTCGCGCGGCACATTGCAACCAATCTGCCGAACCGATACTGCCAATTCGAAAGTAAGCCGGATAAACAATGAAGCTGGTCAGCTACAATATCCAATACGGGTTCGGCGGCGACGGGAGCTACGATCTTTCGCGCGCCGCGCGCATCGTTGCCGGCGCCGACATCATTGCGCTGCAAGAGGTCGAGCGGCACTGGCAGCGCAGCAATTTCGACGACCAGCCGGAGCTGCTTTCGCGCTTGCTGCCGGACTATCACTGGGTCTACGGCCCAGCCTTCGACATGGATGCCAGCGAGCGGCGCGACGGCCATCTGGTCAACCGACGCCGGCAGTTCGGCACCATGGTGCTGTCCAAGTTGCCGATCGTCTGGTCGCGGCTGCATGCGCTGCCGATGCGCCGTACGCTGCGGCCGCTCAATACGCGCAATGCGGCACTCGAATGCATGATCCGCACGCCTGCCGGCCCGGTGCGGGTGTTGTCGCTGCATCTCGCCCATATCGCGGTCGAGGAGCGGCTGGAGCAGATAGACTATCTCATGGCCGAGCATCGCCGGGCACCATCCGATGGCGGGCCGTGGAGCGGCGTCGACGACGAGCCCACGCGCAACTGGACCAGCGGCGAAGCGGAACCGGAAAACCCACCGGCGGCGATCTGGATGGGTGATTTCAACATGGAGCCGGGCAGCGCCGAATACCGCCGCATCGTCGGCAGCACGCCTTACCATCGCGGCGCGGCCTATCTTGACGGCTTCGTCGATGCCGCCGCCATTGCCAGCGAGCCGGCCGCGGATTTCCACACCCATGTGAAGACCATCGACGGCAAGGTGGCAAAGCGGCGGCTCGACCATTGCTTCGTCGGCGGCATGTTAGCCGGGCGCGTGCGTTCAATCAGTGCCGATATCGGCGAGGTTGCGTCGGACCATTTCCCGCTGCGGGTCGACATCGATCTCGAAAACGCCCGGCATTGCCCCATGAGCCGCGCATGACACTTTTCGTCTTCTTCGCGGTGCTTGCCGCCGCCGCCATGCACGCGGTCTGGAACGCGCTGGTCAAGGTCCATCTCGACCGCTTCCTGTCGATCACGCTGATGACGCTCGGTATGGGCGCCGCGGCCCTGCTGGTGCTGCCGTTCGTCGAAGTGCCGAAGGCGGAGGTGTGGCCCTACATCATCGCCTCCGTGTTTTTCCACATGGGCTACCGGACTTTCCTGATCGGAGCCTACAAGGCCGGCGATTTCGCCCAGACCTATCCACTGGCGCGCGGCACCGCACCGCTGCTCTCGGCCTTTGGCGGCATGTTCGTCGTTGCCGAGATTCCTGGCCCGTTCGCCATGCTCGGCATCTTTCTGTTGTCGGCCGGCACGCTGGTGATGTCGTTTCGCGGCGGCGCGCATCTGGAAAAGCTGAATTTACGCGCGGTCGGCTTTGCGCTGGGCACCTCGATCTTCATTGCCAGCTACACGCTCTCCGACGGCAGCGGCGCGCGGCTGGCCGCCTCGGCGCAGAGCTACGCCGCCTGGCTGTTCATCTGCGATGCTTTTGGCGCCTTGGTGCTGTGCCTGATCTTCCGTGGGCCGAAGGCGCTGCCGGTACTGGCGCGCGACTGGAAGGCAGGGCTATTCACCGGCGTGCTCAGTGGCGCGGCCTACTGGATCGTCATGTGGGCGATGACCAAGGCGCCGATCGCCTCGGTGGCGTCGCTGCGCGAAACCTCGATCCTGTTTGCCATGATGATCTCGGTGTTCGCGCTCGGCGAGAAGATGACGGGCTGGCGCGGTGCCGCCGCGCTCGGCATCGTCGCCGGTGTCGTCGCGCTCAGGCTCGGTTAGTCCAGGTGTCGTCTCGCGATCACCCATTTCACCACTAGGTATGGGACGACGAAACCAAGCACATCTACAAATGTGCGCCAATTTTTCGATTGCAGCGCGCTAGAGCCCCAGGTCGAAGACCATCAGTCCGTCGGTGCCGCCTTCAAGTGCGGCGACCAGCCGGGCGCCGGCGCGCTGATGCGCCTCATGCACCAGATAGGCGTCGCGCGCGGCAGCATCGCGGAAGTCGATTGTGAAGCCGTGGGTGAAGCCGCGCGCGAATGGCTCCGGGCTGACATTGGCGCTGAACTGGACCGCGTCCATGCCGTCGATCACCTGTCGCAGTGCCTCGAGATCTGCATGGATCGCCATGCGCTCAGCGGCGGGAACATCGTTGCGGAATCTAGCAAAAACGCAGTGCCTGATCATTTTTTGTCCCTAAGCCGCCCGGTTTCCAGAGAACACGGCCGGCGGCAACGGCTCGCGGCCAAGAATGATATCCGAACCCTTTTCACCAACCATGATGGTCGGCGCATTGGTGTTGGAGGAGGGGATGCGCGGCATCACCGAGGCGTCGCAGACGCGCAGGCCCTCGATGCCGCGCAGCCGCAGATCCGGTGTCACGACAGCCATGTCGTCATGGCCCATGCGGCAGGTGCCGACGGGATGGTGGTCGGTCTTGGAACTGCGGCAGGCATAATCGAACAGCTGGTCATCGCTGGCGAGCGACGGGCCGGGCAGCACTTCGCGCAGCACGTAAGGGGCAAGCGCCTTCTGCCGCATGATCTCGCGCGCCAGCCTCAGCCCCTTGATCGACATATCGCGATCATAGGGATCGGACCAGTAGTTCGGGTCAATCAACGGATGGTCGGCGGGATCGGCACTCTTCAGCCGCACCGTGCCGCGCGAGCGCGGCCGCAGGAAGGCTGAATTCAGGGTCACGCCCGGGTTGTTCAGCTTCTCGACGCCGGCCTCGATGCCGGAGCCGAGGCCGAGATGGAACTGGATGTCGGGCGAGGCGGCAGTCGGGTCGGCGTACCAGAAGCCGCCGGTCTCGAACAGGCTGGAGGCCACCGGCCCTTTCTTCAGCAGCAGGTATTGCAGGCCGGCCCAGGCCATGCGGTGCAGCTTTGCATAATTGTCATAGGTGTGGTCGCCGGTGCATTCGGCGATGACGAACAAATCAAGATGGTCCTGCATGTTGGAGCCGACGCCGGGCAGGTCATGAACCGGCGTGACGCCGACCGCCTTCAGATGGTCGGCAGGGCCGATGCCCGACTGCATCAACAGTTTCGGCGAGCCGATGGCGCCGGAGGAGACGATCACCTCGCGCTCGGCCCGCAGGATTTTCTTCTCGCCGCCCGGCCTGTCGACGATTTCGACGCCGACGGCACGGCCCTTCTCGACGACGATGCGGGTCACCAGCACATCGGTCCTGACGGTGAGGTTCTTGCGCGCGCGGATCGGTCTGAGATAGGCCACCGAAGCGGAGGAGCGGCGGGCATCCTTCTGGGTCAGCTGGTAATAGCCGACGCCTTCCTGGCTGGCGCCGTTGAAGTCCGGATTGAAGGGGATGCCCATCTCCTGGCCGGCGCGGAAATAGGCCTCGCAGATCGGCAGCGGCGAAATCGGGTTCGACACGCCGAGCGGGCCCTGGTCGCCGTGGTAATCGTTGGCGTAGCGCTGGTTGTTTTCGGCGCGCTTGAAATAGGGCAGCACGTCGCGATAGCCCCAGCCGGCAAGGCCCTCTTCCTTCTCCCAGGCGTCATAGTCGCGGGCGTTGCCGCGCGTGTAGATCTGGGCGTTGATGGACGAACCGCCGCCAACCACCTTGGCCTGCGTGTACCAAAAAACGCGGTCTTTCATGTGCTTCTGCGGTACGGTCGACCAGCCCCAGGACGCAATGCCCTTGGTCATCTTGGCGAAGCCGGCCGGCATGTGGATATAGGGATGCCAGTCCTTGCCGCCGGCTTCCAGCAGCAGGACCGAATTTGCCGGATCCTCGCTCAATCGGTTGGCCAGAACGCAGCCGGCCGGACCGGCGCCCACGATGATGTAGTCGGTCATGACACTGTCCATTTACAGTCGCGGCACGGAGAGCGCGCCGTCGACATTGATGATCGAGCCGGTCGAAAAGCCTAGTTTTCCTCTAGCGAGCGTCGCCACCACCGCACCGATATCGGCCGCTTCGCCCCAGCGTTTGGCCGGCACCAGCCCACCGTCGATCAGCGAATCGTATTTGGCGGCCACGCTGGATGTCATGTCGGTGCGGATGATGCCGGGACGCACCTCGAACACGCCGATGTTTTCGGGCGCCAGCCGCAGCGCCAGGTTCTTCACCCACATCGAAAGCCCGGCTTTCGAGATGCAGTAATCCGGCCGTTCGGGCGACGCCATTTCGGCGCTGACCGAGGTGATGGTTATGATTGATTTTGTATGGTCGTTCGGTGTTGCCAGCATCGCCTTGGCGACGGCCTGGCTGAGGAACACGGTGCCGCGCAGATTGATGCCCAGCGTGCGGTCGAAATTCTCCGGCTTGAGGTCCAGGAGGTCACCGCGCGCCACCGCGCCGACACCGGCATTGTTGACCAGGCAGTCGATACGACCGAAGGCGCGCATCGCGGCATCGACAAGTGTGGTGTGGCTGTCGAGATCGGCGATGTCGCAAGGGGCATAAGCGAATTTCGCACCGCGCCCGGCGATGTCGGTGGCAAGTCCGTCGGCGGCTGTTTCGGCAAGGTCGGCGACCAGAATATTGAAGCCGGCATCGGCGAGCGCCTCGGCGCAAGCAAGGCCGATGCCGCGTGCGCCGCCGGTGATGATGGCTGCGGGGCGGGTCATTGGAGGCTACCTCCGCAGGCGTGGTCGCCGCCCCTCATCGCCCTGCCGGGCACTTCTCCCCGTACAGAGACGGGGAGAAGGACACTGTCGCCACCGCTTTCGCCGATCGTCAAAGGAGCGCCGAGGTTGTGGCCAGCTTTCTTCTCCCCGTTTACGCCGTTTACGGGGAGAAGTGCCCGGCAGGGCGATGAGGGGCAGCGCAAACTGATCATGCCAGTTCGCCCTTGCGGATATGGTCGGCGACACGCAGCGCCTGGGCGGCGATCGAGAGGGCCGGGTTCACGGCGGCCGAGTTGGGCAGGAAACTGGCATCGACGACGAACAGGTTCCGATGGTCGAACGACCGGCAGAAGGGGTCGAGCGGCGCGGTCGCCGGATCGTCGCCCATCTTGACCGTGCCGCACTGGTGCGACGGCGTGCGTTTGTCGAAGGGCCGCGACAGCACCAGGGGATAACCGCAGGCGCGGAAGTTCTCGCGCATCACCTTGGTCAGCCCGTCGAGCGACTGCATGTTGGAGCGCCGCCATTGCATGACGATGTCCTTGCCGTCGACCATGATGCGGCTTTCGGGATCGGGCAGGTCCTCGCACATCAAATACCAGTCGACGGCGTGGCCGGCGATGAAATCGAGCGCGAATTTCGGCGTAAATTTCACGTTGGCCTTGAGCATGTTGCCGTCGATCTTGCCGAGCAGTTGGACATTGCCGAGCGGCTTGCCGCCCTTGCCGTCGGACAGGTAATAGTCGTTCAGCATCAGCGTCTTCTGGTAGACGGCATCGTTGCGGCGGCGCGGATCGATCGCCAGCATGGCGCTCGAATTGTGGTTCATGAAATTGCGGCCGACCTGGTCGGAGCGGTTGGCAAGGCCCTTGCCACCTTCCTTGCCGTTGTTGGGTGAGGGCGAGCGCAGCAGGATGACGGCGGAATTGACCGCGCCGGCCGAGAGGATGACCAGTTTCGGCGATACCTTCTTCAATGCGCCATTCTGGCGATAGTGAATGGCTGATATGGTTTTGCCATCGGCCGACGCCTCGAGATATTCGACATAGGCGCTGGTCTTGAGTTGGATATTACTGTCCTTGAGTGCCGCCGTCAGTGGACCGGTCTGCGCGTCGACCTTGCCCTGCCCGGTGTTGGGAAACGCATCCCAGCCGGTCCTGCCCTCCTTCAGCCAGATGTCGATGTCGACACCGAGCGGCAGCGAGGCTGGATGCAGACCGAGTCCCTTGAGCTCGGCGCGGGCGCGGGCGATGGGGGCTTCGTCGGGAACCGGCTTGAAGGAGTAGGGGATCGAATGGAACGGTTCGGTCGGGTCCTCGCCCAGCGCGCCGCGCACGCGAAACAGCTGTTCGGCTTTCGAATACCAGGGCTCGAACTCCTCATAGGAAAACGGCCAGGCCGGCGAAACACCGCCGAAATGCTCCATGGCGGCAAAGTCTTCCTTGCGGTAGCGGATCAGCACAGCGCCGTAGAATTTCGAATTGCCCCCGACATAGTAGTAGTTGCCGGGATTGAAGGCACCGCCACCGGCCTCGCGCCACATCTCCTTCGGCCGATAGTGGCCGTCGACGAAGATCGAGCGCGTGTCACGCGCATGCGGCGTTGCCGGCAACGGCTCGCCACGCTCCAGCATCAGGATCGAGGCGCCGCTGCCGGTAAGGCCGGAGGCGATCGTTGCGCCGCCTATGCCGGAGCCGATGATGACGATGTCCGGATTTGTCATGGCCGTCAGCGAATGCGGCTCTCGGTCGCCGGATCGAAGAACACAGCCTTTGTCAGGTTGAAGGCGAGCGGCGTGTTGGTGCCCGGCTGGATGTTGGCGTCGGCACGCAGCCGCGCCACCACGCCCTTGCCTCCGAGATTGGTGACGGCGAAGGTGTCGGAGCCTGCCGGTTCGATGACCTCGATGTGACAGTCGGCGGTGGCGATGTTCGACGCATTGCGCTCGGCGCCTTCCGGGTCGGTCAGCGCTTCAGGGCGGACGCCGAAGATGATCGGCTTGCCCTGGAATGCCGACAGGCCCGCCGGTGCATTGGCCATCGGCAGGTTGATCGGCTCGCGCGCCTCGCGCTGGAGCACGACGGACAGCGCGTTGCCGTTGGTGCCGATGGTCGCCGGGATCAGGTTCATCGCCGGCGAGCCCATGAAATCTGCGACGAAGAGATTGGTCGGGTTGTTGTAGATTTCGGCTGGAGTGCCGAACTGCTGTACCTCGCCGTCGCGCATGACGGCGATCTTGGTCGCCAGCGTCATCGCCTCGATCTGGTCGTGGGTGACGTAGACGATGGTGGTGCCGGTGGTGGCGTGCAGGCGCTTGATCTCGATGCGCATGTCGACGCGCAGCTTGGCGTCGAGGTTGGACAAAGGTTCATCGAACAGGAACAGTTTGGGGTCGCGCACCAGGGCCCGGCCCATTGCGACTCGCTGGCGCTGGCCGCCCGAAAGTTGGCTCGGCTTGCGCTGCAGCAGGTGACCGATCTGCAGCACCTTGGCCACCTTGTCGATCGCCTTCTGGCGCTCCACCGCCGGCACGCCGCGCATCTCCATGCCAAAGGAGATGTTTCCCGCCACCGTCATGTTCGGGTAGAGCGCGTAGCTCTGGAACACCATGGCAATGTCGCGCTTGGAGGGATGCAGATCGTTGATCTGGCGGCCGTCGACGCGGATTTCGCCCGACGTGATCGTCTCCAGCCCGGCGATGGTGTTGAGCAAAGTGGATTTTCCGCAGCCGGACGGGCCGACCAGCACCAGGAAGCCGCCTTTCTCGAGCTCGACATCGATCCCTTTCAGAATCTCGACCTGGCCGAAGCGCTTTCTCAGACCATCAATTTCCAGAAAAGCCATCAGATTATCCTTTGACGGCGCCAGCCATGAGACCGCGCACGAAGTAGCGGCCGGCGAGCACATAGACGAGAAGGGTGGGCAGAGCCGCGATCATCGCGGCGGCCATGTTGACGTTGTATTCGACGACGCCGGTCGAGGTGTTGACGACGTTGTTGAGCGCCACCGTCATCGGCATCGAGTCGCCGGTGCCGGCGTAAGCCGAGGCGAACAGGAAGTCGTTCCAGATGTTGGTGAACTGGTAGATCACCGTGACGACGAAGATCGGCATCGAATTTGGCAGCATGATGCGACGGAAGATCTGGAAGAACGAAGCGCCGTCCACCTGTGCCGCCTTGACCAGTTCGGTCGGGAACGCCTCGTAGTAATTGCGGAAGAACAGCGTGGTGAAGCCGATGCCGTAGACGACGTGGACGAAGACGAGGTTGACCGTCGGGTTACCGAGGCCGAAGCTCGTGCCGACCGAATTCCGCAGCATGACGCCGAAGCGGCCGAGGCTGCCCAGGATGGTTGCCATCGGCAACAGCACCGACTGGAACGGAATGAAGCAGGCGAACAGCATCAGTCCGAACACCAGCGTCGCGCCACGGAAGCGCCATTTGGTCAGCACGTAACCGTTGAGGGCGCCGAGCATCGTCGAGATCAGCACGGCCGGAACCACCATCTTGATGGAGTTCCAGAAATAGCCCTTGATGCCGGCGCAGGTGAGGCCGACGCAGGTCTCCCCCCAGGCCTTGAGCCATGGATCGAAGGTCGGCGCCTGGGGCAATGCCAGCATGTTGCCGTTCTGAATCTCGTCCATGGTCTTGAACGAGGTGACCAGCATGACGAACAGCGGCATCAGGTAGAACAGCGCAAACAGCGCCAGCAGTCCGTAAATGACGATGCGGTTGACGATCTTGACGTTGACGACGCCTGAAGCCTGACGGGCGGGAGTGGTGACGGCGCTCATCGCGGCTTCTCCCTGAGTTCCGAATAGAGATAGGGCACGATGATGGCGACGATGGTCATCAGCATGATCACGGCACTGGCCGAGCCGACGGCCATTTCGTTGCGCTTGAACGTGTACTCGTACATGAAATTGGAGGGCAGCCAGGCCGAGCCGCCCGGTCCGCCGCTGGTCAGAGCCACGACCAGATCGTAGGATTTGATGGCGAGGTGTGCGAGGACGATGAAGGCCGACAGGAAGATCGGCCGCAGCAGCGGAATGACGATACGGCGGTAGAGCTGGAAGGTGGTGGCGCCATCGATCTGCGCCGCCTTCATGATCTCGCCGTCGATGCCGCGCAGGCCTGCCAGGAACATCGCCATGATGAAGCCGGAGGCCTGCCAGACGCCGGCGATGACCACCGTGTAGATGACGAAATCCTTGTTCTTGATCCAGTCGAAATGGAAGCTCGTCCAGCCCCACTGATGCAAGGTCTGCTCGAGGCCGAGGCCGGGGTCGAGGAACCATTTCCAGGCAACGCCGGTGACGATGAAGGACAGCGCCATCGGGTAGAGATAGATCGGCCTCAGCACGCCTTCGCCGCGGATCTTCTGATCGAGCAGGATGGCCAGGAACAGGCCGAGCGCCAGGCAGATGAAGATGTAGAGAAAGCCGAAGATGCCCATGTTGGTGATCGACGTGTACCAGCTCGATGGCGGGTCGGTGTCGAAGGTCCAGCCCCACAGCCGCTGATAGGCGCGCGGGCCGGTGATGACATAGGATGGGAAGGTCTTGGAATTGGTGAAGGACAGATAGATCGTCCACAGGATGAAGCCGTAGACGAAGACGATGGTGATGGCGAAGCTCGGCGCCAACACGATCTTAGGCAGCGCATCCTGCAGGCGCGAGCGCACCGAGGCGCGCGGGCGCGCGTGCTCCGGCGTCAGCTTGATCTGGCTTGTCGCTACCGTGCTCATGAGGCTCCTCCCGTCGACACGCGGCCATCCAGCTTCGCGGATCGGAGCCTTCCCCGCCGGAACGGGGAAGGCGTTTTTGTGTGTGGCGCTTACTTGGCGTCGTCGATGGCCTTGACCAGTTCGGTCACGGCCTCGTCCGAGGTCTTGATCTGACCATGGACGAACTTGGAGACGACATCCTTGTAGGCATTGGCGACCGCCGGAGGCGCGCCATAGCCCTGGGCCAGCGAACCGAACAGCGTGCCGCCCTCGTTGGCTGCCTTCAGGTCAGCGATGCCCTTCTTGCCGCAAGCGTCGAAGTCGGTGTCCGGAACGTCGGTACGAGCCGGAACCGAACCCTTGACAACGTTGAAGGCCGACTGGAAGCTCTTCGACAGGGTGGCTGTGGCCAATGCGATCTGGGCGGCCTTGCGGTCGTCCGGAACGTTGAACATGCCGAACATATCGGAGTTGTAGACCACCGAGCCTTCGGTGCCCGGGAAGCGATAGCACAGGAAGTCCGTGCCCGGCGTTTTCTTGGCGGCGTTAAACTCGCCCTTGGCCCAGTCGCCCATGACCTGCACAAGGGCATCGCCCTTGATGACCATGGCGGTGGCAAGGTTCCAGTCACGGCCCGAGAAGTTCGGGTCGACATAGGTGACGAGCTTGGCCAGGTTGTCGAACGACTTCTTCATCGTGTCGGACTTCAGGGACTCGTCATCGAGGTCGTTGAAGGCCTTCTTGTAGAACTCAGGTCCGCCGGTCGACAGCACGACCGAGTCGAACATGGTGGCTTCCTGCCAGTTCTGGCCGCCGAGGGCGAGCGGGATCACGCCTGCCGCCTTGGCCTTGTCGAGCAGGGCAACGAAGTCGTCGAAGGTCTTCGGCTCGGTGCCGCCGATCTTGTCCATGACGGCCTTGTTGATCCACAGCCAGTTGACCGAGTGGACGTTGACCGGAGCCGCGACCCACTTGCCTTCATAGACCGAGAACTTCTGCAGGGCGGCCGGAACGGACTTGTCCCAGCCTTCCTTCTTCGCCGTCTCGGTCAGGTCGCCCATGACGCCGGCGGCCGCATAGTCGAGCACTGTGTAGCCGAGCATCTGCGAGGCGGTCGGGTAATTGCCGGCCGCGACCATCGCCTTCAGCGCGGTCATGGCAGCGTCACCGCCACCGCCGGCCACCGGCACGTCCTTCCAGGCGTAACCTTCCTTGGCCAGGTCACCCTTGAGCACGTTGAGAGCAGCCGCTTCGCCGCCCGACGTCCACCAATGCAGCATCTGGACTTCCTTGACGTCCTCGGCATGAGCCGCGAAAGCCAGACCCGATGCGAGAGCCGTTCCGATAAGCAGTTTGCGCAACATGTACTTCCTCCCTTGTTGCATTACACGACCGGTGGAAGCCCACCGGGTTCTTCTCAACTCAGCCGACCCACCATCCGGTGCGTTGGCCGCGATGAAACTGGATTGTCTTTTCCTCGGTATAATCCTCAACGGCGCGTTTGCCGAGTTCGCGTCCGAGACCGGACTGCTTGTAGCCTCCGAAAGGCAGCTCGGGATAACCTTCCATGAATGTGTTCACCCAAACGGTCCCCGAACGCACCCCACGCGCCACCGACATGCAAGTGTCGATGCTGGCGCTCCACACGCCCGCCGACAAACCATAGGGCGTGTTGTTGGCGATGTGCAACGCCTTTTCAATCGATTCAAAAGTCAGCACCGAGAGCACCGGTCCGAACACTTCCTCGCGCGCTATGGCCATATCCTCGGTGACGCCGCGGATGATGGTGGGATCGAGGTATTGGCCGGCATTGGAGGCCAACTGCTTGCCACCGCTGTAGACGCTGCTGCCTTCGTTGGCAGCTGCCGCGACGTAATCCGCCACCTTGGCCAAGTGGTCGGATGAGATCATTGCGCCGACCTTGGTCTGGTCGTCGAGCGGATCGCCGACCGTCACCCTGGCCGTGAGCGCCTTGACGGCGCTGAGAAAATCGTCGGCGATCGCCTCGTGCACGATCAGCCGGCTGCCGGCATTGCAGCATTCGCCGGCGTTGAAGAAGCCGCCGAACACCGCCGCGTCGGCGGCCGCATCGAGGTCGGCGTCGGGGAAGACGATCTGGCCGTTCTTGCCGCCGAGCTCCATCGAAACTTTCTTCAGCGACTGTGCGGCCGAGGCCATCGTCATCTTGCCTACGCGGGTGGAGCCGGTGAACGACACCATCTCGACCAGGGGATGGCTGACCATCGGCGCACCGACATCAGCGCCGAGGCCGGCGAGAATGTTGACTGCGCCGGCGGGCAGGCCGGCCTGCATCAGGATATCGCCGAGCACGAAGGTCGAGGCCGAGGTCATCTCACTCGGCTTGACCATCGCCGTGCAGCCGGCGGCGAGCGCGAAGGGCAGCTTCTGGCTGACGATCAGGAAGGGGAAATTCCACGGTGTGATGATCGAGACAACGCCGATCGGTTCACGCAGCACGACACCCAGCATGGCATCGCCGAGATTGGCGTAGGATTCGCCGTGCAGCGTGCGGGCGAGCGATGCGGCATAGCGCCAGATGTCGACGGCGCCGCCGATCTCGCCGCGCGCCTGGGCGATCGGCTTGCCCGATTCCAGCGCGTCGAGCCGGGCGATCTCTTCCAGCCGCGCCTCGATCAGGTCGGCCGCCTTGAGCAGGATCGCGGCACGTTCGGCCGCTTTCATGCGCGGCCACGGGCCGGTTTCGAACGCCTTGTGAGCAGCCTGCACCGCGGCTTCCACTTCGCCCTCGCCGGCTTGTGCATAGTGCGAGACGGTGAAGCCGTGGCCGGGGCTATTGCGAGCAATCGTGCGGCCGTCGCGGGCATCGATATGCTTGCCGTCGATCAGCAGCCTGTAGGCTTTCGGCGCCGCGGACGCCTCGGCCGGCATGGAAATCTTGAGGGGTGCGTTCATGTGTTTCCTCTAGGATCTCGAAAAGGCCGGCTTCTGCTTGGTCTTGAAAGCACCGACGCCGGCCTTGAGATCGCCCGTCATGGCGATTAAGCCACTGGCCAGCGCTTCAGTGGCGGCGGCACTTTCCTCGCCTTCGGCGACAGCGATCATCAATTTGGCGGCTTCCGTCGCCAGCGGACCGCGCTCGGCGATCTTTTCGGCCCATGCCTTGGCTTCGTCGTGCGCCTCGCCGGTCTCGACCACCCGGTCGACCACACCCAGGGCCAGTGCTTCAGGGGCGAGAAAGATCTCGCCGCCCAGTGCCATGCGGCGCACCGTCTGCGCACCGAAGCGGCGCACGGCGCGCTGCGTGCCGGACCAGCCGGGAACAACGCCGATCGAGGTTTCGGGAAAGCCCAATTTCACATGTGTTTCCGCGACGCGGAAATCACAAGCCACAGCCAGTTCCAGCCCGCCGCCCAGCGCATGGCCGGACAGAACGGCGATGGTCGGTTGCCTGAGCCGCGCCAGCCTGTCGAAGACGCGATGGCCATAGCGCACCCATTGCACCTGGAAATCGGCGGCACTCATCCGCGCCCAGGCCTCGACATCGCCGCCGGCGCAAAAGCCCTTGCCTTCGCCGCGCAGCAACACGACGCGTACGCCTTCCGCCATCTCGGCCGCGTCGAGCGCCGTCTCCAGCGCCCGCAGCATCGGGATGTCGAGCGCGTTGAATTTCTCCGGCCGGCGCAGCGTGACGATGCCGATGGCACCACCCTGCTCGAAGGTGACGAGACGCTCAGCCATGCGCGCCTCCGAGCGAGGCGGCGCCATTCAGCGACAGGCCCATCGGCTGGTCCAGGTAGAGCGCGCTCGGTGTCGTCTTGAGGTCCTTGGTAATGCCTAGCGGAAATTCGGCCTGCGCCAGCACATCGCGCTGCAGATCGATGCCGGGTGCGAGTTCGGTTACCACCAGCCCGTCCGGCGTCAGCTTCATCACGCAGCGCTCGGTGACGTAGGTGATGTCCTGTCCCTGCGCGACCGCGCGCTTGCCCGAGAACGAGATGTGCTCGACCTCCGCGACCACCTTCTTGACCTTGCCCTCCGCGTCGATGCGGATGCCGCCATCGGCCAGTGACAGCTTGGCCCCGGCATTGAAGAAACCGGAGAAGACGATCTTCTTCGCCCGTGCGGTGATGTCGACAAAGCCGCCGGCACCGGCGGTGACGTGCGGCCTTGCCGAAAGCTTCGAGACGTTGACCGAGCCGTGGCGGTCGATCTGCAGGAAGGACAGCAGCGAGGCATCGAAGCCGCCGGCCTGGAAGTAGATGAACTGGTGCGGCGAGGGCATGAAGGCGTCGGCGTTCGATGAGCAGCCGAATTTGAAGTCGAGCAGCGGCACGCCGCCGACCGCGCCCTGTTCGATCACCCAGGTGACCTTGCCGTGCTGGCCTTCCTCGAGAAGGATGCGCGGCACATTGGCGGAGATGCCGAAGCCGATGTTGACGGCCATGCCGTCGCGCAGCTCCATGGCGACGCGGCGCGCGATCACCTTCTGGACGTTCATCTCGGCATTGCGGAAGCTCGACAGCGGCCGGAAGATTTCACCCGAGATGGCCGGGTCGTAGGGCGTCAGCGTCGTCTGCAACTGGTCGGGCGCGACGACGATATGGTCGACCAGCACGCCGGGAACGCGCACATCATGAGGCTTCAGTGTGCCGTTTTCGACGACGCGCTTGACCTGAGCAATGACGACGCCGCCATTGTTGCGGGCGGCGAGCGCCTGTTCGAGGCCGCCGAGATAGGCGCCCTCGTGCTCGTACGTGAGGTTGCCGCGCTCGTCGGCCGTGGTGGCGCGGATGATCGAGACATCAGGCACGATCGAGCGGAAATAGAGCCATTCCTCGCCATCGAACTGCTGCACCGAAACGATCGGCTCGCTGGCGGCGGCGTTCATGGCGCACCCCTGGTGTCGGGGGTCGGCGAAGGTATCGAGACCGACCTTGGTCAGCACGCCCGGCCGCTTGGCGGCGGCTTCGCGGTGCATATCGAATAGGATGCCGGACGGCACGTTGTAGGCGGCGACCGAATTGTCGCCGATCATCTTCCAGATCTGCGGCGGCTCGGAAGAGGAGGGGCCGGACGGATAGGAGCCGCACAAAGTGCGCTTCAGCAGGCCGGGTTTGGCAAGATGGTCGATACCCCTAATGCCATACATGTCGCCGGCGGCGATAGGATGCAGTGTGGTGATGTTCTTTGGATGGCCTTCCCCATCGAAGCGCTCGCCGATGGCGGCCAGCACGGCGTCCGGGCAGCCGAGGCCGCTGGATGAGGACACGGACACGACCATGCCATCCTTGATCAGGCCGGCGGCTTCAGCTGCGGAAACGACCTTGCTCAATTCATGCTCCCGAGTTTCGGGTCGATCTTGACGGACTTGCCGGAACTGGCAGATTGCAGCGCTGCTTCGGCAGCGGTCAGCGACCAAATGCCGTCCTCGCCGGTGGCGGAGGGCTGACCCTCGCCACGGATCGCGGTGTGGAACTGGCGCACGGAGCGCGCATAAAGATCCTCGCGGTCGAAGCTCAATTCCTCTTCGCCTGCCGCGGTGCGAAGCATCACCGAGCCGACCGGCCTCTGTGTCATCACATTGCCGGCAATCAGCGAGCCTTCCGAGCCATGCACCTCGAAGCCGGTGCCGGCGAACTTGGTGGTGAAGCCCTCATGCGACTGGGCAATGACGCCCGATTTGAAGCGCCAGATGCACATGGCGCCATCTTCCAGCCCGTTGCCGGCCATGCCGGCCGACTGGGTGAAAGCAGACACCTCGACCGGGTCGTCGCCGAGCACGAAACGCAGCGTGTCGGCGTCATGCACGGTGATATCGAGCACCACACCGCCGCCTGCCTCGGGCTTGGCAATGCGCCAGCCCTGCAGGCTTTCGGGCAAATAGACGGAATGGAAGACACGCGCGGCGATCGGCTTGCCGATGCGGCCGGCGGCGATCGCCTCGCGCATGGCGCGATGCGCGCCGGCGTTCCGCAGATGATGGTTGGTGCCGAGTACGACGCCGGCGGCCCTGGCGGCAGCGACCATCGTGCGCGCACCGGCACTGCTCAGCGCCAGTGGCTTTTCGCACAGAACGTGCTTTCCCGCCTTGATCGCGGCGAGCGCCTGCTCGAGGTGCAATTCGTTGGTGGTCGAGATGTAGACGGCGTCGATGTCGGCGCCGAGCAGGGCATCGAGCGTCGAGACGGCAAGCGGAATGTTGTTTTCCCCGGCATAGGCGGTGGCGCGCTCGGGGCTGGAACTCATCACCGCCGCGATCTCGCCGTCGCCTTGCGCACGGATGGCGTTGATCATGAACTGTCTGGCGATCGTGCTGGCGCCGATCAACCCCCATCTGACGCTCATGCCGCGTCCCCCGAACCCGCGGGCCTGTTTCGGGCGCGGCGATCCGGGCCGCAGCTTTCCCTGACCACGAGATTGACCGCGCCGATATGATCCTCGGCCCGCGTGGTGCGCGACTGGATCATTTTCAGCATGACATGGGCGGCACGTTCGCCGAGGCCCGCCGAGTCCACCGCGACGCTGGTCAGAGCCGGCATGTAATGCTCGGCCTCGGCCACGTCGTCGAAGCCGACGATGGCGAAATCAGCGCCCGGCTCAAGCCCACGCTTGCGCAGCGCCAGCATGGCGCCAAAGGCGACGGCGTCGTTGAAGCAGAGTGCCGCGGTCGGCGGTTCAGCCATCATGAGAGCGGTCTCCAGGCACGCGATACCACCTCTGCGGCTGGTCTCGCCTTCGACGACAAGCGCGTCACCGGCGGCAATGCCCTGCGTCTCGCAGGCTTCGCGAAATCCGCCAAGCCGCTCGTGATAGACCACCATATCGGACGAGCCGCCGAAGAAGACCAGCCGGCGATGTCCCTTGCCGATCAGATGAGCGGTGGCGAGATAGGCACCGCGATGATTGTCGGGCGCGATCACGGGGATGCGGCTTTCCGGTAGCCGGCGCATGGCGAAGACCACCGGCAGGCCCGCCGTCTCGATCCTGCGGAAGGCGCCCGGCGTCGTGCCGCGCGCCGGCGACACGATGAGGCCGGCGACACCTTGCTCCATCAGCGACTTCAGCACTTCTTCCTGGCGCACCGGATTTTCCGCCGTGTTGGCGATGAATGGCACGATGCCGGCCGACTGAAAGACGCGTTCCATGCCGACCGCCAGTTCCGCGAAGAAAGGATTGGTGAGATCGTTGATGACCATGCCGATGACATTGGAGTGAGCCTTGCGCAGATTGGCGGCGCCGCGGTTGTAGACGTAGCCGACATCCTCGATCGCCTTGCGCACCTTGCTTGCGGTCTCAGGCCGGATCAGCCCGCTGCCCTGGAGCACGAGCGATACCGTCGATTTGGACACGCCCGCTTCGCGGGCGATGTCGAATATCGTCGCCTTGGCCCGGCTGGCCATTCAGATGCACCCTTCCGATTTGATGGTCAAATCTATTGGAACGTTCTAATCATCGCGTCGATCCCGAGTCAATCCGGATTTTTCAATGGTGCTGAATGATCGACTGTATGCGCTCAAACGGCATGTGTTATAAGGCTTTCTGTGTTGCAATGCAGCATTCGCCTGTGAATGAACCCTGAATCTCAAAGCTTCTTGATTTATTGGAACGTTCCATTTAATAGGCGCGGGAAAGGAGAGATCGATGGACATTTCCTTGCCTGGTGAGGATGGCCGCAGTACCCGCTACGCGCTTGCCGGCCAGCCGGTGCAGCCTGTGATCGGCGCGCGGTTTTCCCGCATCGCCTATGCCGCCGCGCATGTCGTTGCCGATCCGCTTGCGATGACCGATCCGTGGTCCAGGCCGGTGGTCGACTGGGACAGGACGATGGCGTTCCGGCGCCATCTGTGGCGGCTCGGCTTCCGCATCGCCGAGGCGATGGACACGTCGCAGCGCGGCATGGGCTTCGACTGGACAAACGCGCAGGAATTGATCCGCCGCTCGATCGCCGAGGCGCGTACCATCGATGGCGCCGACCTGGCCTCGGGCGCCGGCACCGATCATCTGGCGCCGGCCGCTGCCAGGACGCTCGATGACGTGATCACCGCCTATGAGCAGCAGTTCGCTTTCATCGAAGGACTTGGCGGCAAGGCGATCATGATGGCCAGCCGGGCGCTCGCGGCGACGGCCAAGGGCCCGGATGACTATGCGCGTGTTTACGACCGCATCCTGTCCCAGGCATCCGGCAAGGCCATCCTGCACTGGCTGGGCGACATGTTCGATCCGGCGCTCAAGGGCTATTGGGGCAGCAGCGATTTCGAGGCCGCGCTCGACACAGTCGTCGCCATCATCGAACGCCACGCCGACAAGGTGGCAGGGATAAAAATCTCGCTGCTCGATGCCGGCAAGGAGGTCGCGCTCAGGAACCGCCTGCCGGAGGGCGTCGTCATGTTCACCGGTGACGACTTCAACTACCCCGAACTGATCGCCGGCGACGAGCAAAGGCATTCGCATGCGCTGCTCGGTATCTTCGACGCCATCGCGCCCGTCGCCAATGCAGCACTGGCGAAACTGGCGGAGGGGAACCGCGCCGGCTATGACGCATTGATGGCGCCGACCGTGCCGCTGTCGCGAAAGATCTTCGAGGCGCCGACCGAATATTACAAGGCCGGCATCGTCTTCATGGCCTGGCTGAACGGCCATCAGGACCATTTTGCGATGGTCGGCGGCATGCAGTCGGCGCGCGGCATCCGTCACTATGCCGATGTCTTCCGCCTTGCCGACCAAGCCGGATTGCTGGCCGCTCCGGACCTGGCGGTTGCCAGGATGAAAAGTCTTTGCGCCGTCGCGGGTGTCTAGGTCCGCGACGAGGCCCTCGAAGTAGCCGGTCGTGCGGGACTTGCTGTCACGCGAACGCCGCGCCTGCTTCAAACAATAGCTCCGGGGCATGGAGGTCTCGTGAGGCCCTTCGTCGCCATGCGGCACAAAATGATCTTCGCCGGCATGCGCAATTCTCTTTGAACAAATTTCTCCCGAGGCGCGACCAAGCGATGTGTCCAAACATGGTCCATCAAGGAGAATGTCTCATGTTTACTGTTTCGAGAAACGTCCTTTTGGCCGCCATCGCCGTTTCGGTGCTGGCCGGCTGCAAGACAACCAGTCCCAGGGAATGCGACAGGCAGAAGCCTGGCGTAACCTACAACGGCAAATGCTGCGGCACCGGCGAGCCTTGCCGCGAAGGCAAGGGCGGCACGCCGGACAGGCCGGGAAATACACCCGATCCAGAGCCGCAATGATCTGATCGCCCGCAGCCCGTTCCGGTTGGCGCCGGGACGGGCGCGTTGCGCTCGAAAAGCCCGCCAACGTCCAGTTTCCCTTGGGGCGAACGAAATCGTCCAGCTCTGGCGAGCCGGCCAGGGTGCCGCTTTAAGATCTGACTGTCTGGATTGGATGGTGGGCGTGACAGGGATTGAACCTGTGACCCCTGCAATGTCAATGCAGTGCTCTCCCGCTGAGCTACACGCCCATCCGAAGCCGCGCATACACCATTTTTGATCCAGCGCGTCAATAGCAGGAAAAAGGAAAGAAGGCGTCGTCTCGCCGCAGTGGCGAAGAGGTGCGGCGCCTCGCTTGGAAAGCGGCTCAGGCCGCGTGCAGCATCTTCTCGACCTCGTTGACGAGGTCGCGCAGGTGGAACGGCTTCGACAGCACCTTGGCGTCTTTCGGTGCCTTGGAATCCGGGTTCAGCGCAACGGCGGCGAAACCGGTGATGAACATGACTTTCAAATCAGGATCTATCTCGGTGGCGCGGCGTGCCAGCTCGATGCCATCCATCTCCGGCATGACGATGTCGGTCAGCAGCAGCGAGAACGGCTCCTCGCGCAGCCGCTCATAGGCGCTGGCGCCATTGTCGAAATCGCTAACCTGGTAACCCGCGCGCTCAAGCGCCTTGACGAGGAACCGACGCATATCGTCGTCGTCTTCCGCCAGAAGAATGCGTGCCATGATATCCCGTCCGAATCACCCGCCCGAGGTTGCCGTTGGGCAAGCCCGTTAACCATCCTGTATATGAGGAGGTGAGGGTAAACATCAAGTGAACGCGGAAGGCGATGATCCATATTTGCCCCGGCTGCGCGGCCGCTGAAATGCTGGACACGCGGCCAGCAAGGTGGCACTTTCACATGATGATGCACTGGTGTTTTCGGGTTCGTTCAAATTGAAGACGGCAGCCGAGGATTTTTCGGTCTTTCCACCCTTCGAAATCCGGTTGGGCGCCGAGCAGCGCGTCCCCTCCCCCTTCCTCTTCAACTCACCGCATAGCGGCCGCCACTATCCAGAACGCTTCCTGGCCATGGCGAGGCTGGACCGCAACGCCATCCGCCGATCGGAAGACTGTTACGTCGATGAGCTGTTCGGCGGCGCCGTCGCGCTCGGCGCACCGATGCTGGCGGCGAATTTCCCGCGGGCCTATCTCGACGTCAACCGCGAGCCGTGGGAGCTCGATCCGCGTATGTTCGCCGAGCCGGTGCCGTCCTTCTGCAATATCCGCTCGGCGCGGGTGGCCGGTGGACTTGGCACGGTGCCGAAGTTGGTCGGCGAGGGGCTCGATATCTATCCCGGCCGCTTGCCGCTGGCCGAAGCGGTCGCCCGCATCGAGGCCGTCTACAAGCCTTATCATGAGACGCTGAAGCGGCTTTTGACCAGGACTCATGCGCGTTTCGGCTTCGCCGTGCTGATCGATTGCCACTCGATGCCGGCGAGCATTCGTGTCGGCGACAGCGGCGTGCGGCCCGACTTCATCATCGGCGATCGTTTCGGCATCTCGGCCGCCGCGGCCCTGACCGAGACCGCGATCGGCCTGCTCACCGCCATGGGCTATACCGTCGCCCACAACAAGCCCTATGCCGGCGGCTTCATCACCGAGCACTATGGCCGCCCGGCGCGCCATCTGCATGCGCTGCAGATCGAGGTCAATCGCGGGCTCTACATGAACGAGCGGACATTCGAGAAGGCCGCCGGCTTCGACGCTCTGGCCGACGATTTGACGCGATTTTCAGCCGACCTGATGTCGATGCCCGACCATCATTTCGTCGACCTGCCACTGGCCGCGGAGTGAAATCCGCCTTGTATGCATGTCGTTGCCCCATGCTTTTGGGCGACATGCATTGGAAATCGCGGCGTAAAAAAAGACCGCATCGTTTGCACGATACGGTCGAAGTCTAGGGAGGAAACGCCCAAGGAGGGCATGGACAGGAAAACCTGTCCGAGGATGAGGGTATTGTGCGCTGCACAAATGTCAAGCGACCTTCAGGCTTTTTTAATTCACTCTGATGTGGAAATTGCGTTTCGACGGTGCTTGTGTGACATCCAGGCAACAGATGGCGCTGCGGAAAAATCGTCGAACACCCTTGTTTTGGCACAAAATTGGCGGCAGAGCACGGCTTGAGCATGCTGCAATGCGGGAGAATCAGTTGGACATCAGCATCGATTTCATGCGCCGCATCGCGCAGGCAGCGGCGGCGGAGACCTTGCCGCGCTTTCGTAGCCAGGGGACTGTCGCCAACAAGGAAAAGGGCAGTTTCGACCCGGTCACCGAGGCCGATCGCGAGGCTGAGCGCGCCATCCGGACGCTGATATCGGCGCGGTATCCCGACCATGGTATCCTCGGCGAGGAGCACGGTAGCGAGAACATTTCGAGCCGGCATGTCTGGGTGATCGACCCGATCGACGGCACCCGCGCCTTCATTTCCGGCCTGCCGGTATGGGGGACGCTGGTTGGGCTGACGGTAGATGGCGATGCTGTGGCCGGCATGATGTCACAGCCCTTCACCGGTGAGCTTTTCTACGCCAACGCCTCCGGCTCTCACTATGAGGGTCCAGGCGGTCCGCGAAAACTGACAACCCGCAAGACGACGAAGCTGGCCGAGGCGACGCTATTCACCACCACGCCGGCACTGTTCAAGGACGAGGCGCGCAATCGCTACGACCAGTTCGAGAAACAGGTTCAGCTCGCTCGCTACGGCACCGATTGCTACGCCTTTGCCATGATCGCGTCGGGAAGCGTCGATATCGTCGCCGATCCCGGTTTGAAGCCCTACGACATCGTGGCGCTGATCCCGATCATCGAGAAGGCCGGTGGTGTCGTCACCACATTCGATGGCGGACCAGCGGAACAGGGCGGTGACGTGCTCGCCGCAGCAACGCCGGAGCTTCACGCGGCTGCCATGGCCGCCTTGCGCGGCTGATATTATATTTCAGCGCGACCTTATCGAGCGCTGGAATTCCGCTGGCGTGCGGCCGTAAACCTGTCTGAAAGCGGAACTGAAATGGCTGTGGCTGGAGAGCGCGCGCGCCAGCCGCAGGCGCAGATGGTAGCGGTAGAGCGGCATGGCCTCGACCTGCTGGAAGACTTGCGTCAGATAGACCGGCGAGACGCCGACCTCGGCGGCAATGTCAGCCAATGTCCAGCGCCGTGACAGCCAGCGATCGGCGCTTATCAGGCAGTCGGGTCGTCGCTGCCGGGAATGAAGGCATCGAAGGCGGCGAGCAACTGCTCACGGTAGATGTCGGCTTCCTGCAGGATTTCGTGACGGGAACCGTCGATCATCAGCAGCGAACCGAGCCGCAGACGCCTGGCGTAGGCTTCCACGGCCCTGGTCGAGACGACCTGGTCGGCGCCGGCGGCGATTATCAGCAGCGGAATCTGGATCCGAGCCATGAAGTCGGGGTCGCTGACGGCTTCAGAGGCTTTCGCGGCTGCCCGCAGCCAGCGGATCGTGGGGCCCCCAAGTGCCAGTTGCGGGTACTCTTCGTAGATCCGCGTGTTGCGCCGATAGCGCACCGGGTCGCTCGTCAGCTTGTTGGTCTCGAACGGGGCCGTCACCTTCGGCCGCGGGCCCCAGGCGGCATAGAGCCGGCCGAGGCCGACAGCGCAAAACAGCGAACACACGCGGCGAACCGTCGATATCGAGACCGGCAGATCGGGCAGCGTCAGGAAGGGCGCGATCAGCACCATGCGCCGCACGCGGTTCACCATCGACCGCGCGGCAAGCAGGGTGATCAATGCGCCCGCCGAATGCGCCAGGATGTAGTAGGGACCCCGGCAGTCGGGCAGCACGATCTCCTCGAAGAACTGTTCGAGGTCCGCGGTATAGTCGCCGAAGCTCCTGACATAGCCGCGCTGGCGATCGCGGATCAGCCGGTCGGAATCGCCCTGGCCGCGCCAGTCGAGGGTGGCGACGCCAAAGCCGCGATCGGCGAGGTTGCGGATGGTTTCGAAATATTTCTCGATGCACTCGTTGCGGCCAGACAGCAGGACCACGGTGCCCTTCATCGGGCGAGCGACCGCGCCGAACAGGCCGTAGCGGATCTTCTTGCCTTCGCGCGTGGTGAAGAAGCCGCCGGAAGCGTTTTCCGGCCGCGGATTGCCCTCAATTTCGTGAAAAAGGGGGTTGTCGTTGAAAAGATCCGTCATTCGGCGCTTCGTGCTTGGCGTCTCGCATGCCTGCCTGTGCCGGCCGGCTCGCTAAGGTGATAGACGCCCATGCGCCAAAAGCAAAGCAATTCACGGCAACGGAGGCTGCAACGGGGAAGGCCGGAAGCCGCTTGAAAGCATGCTTCCGGCCTCTGTCGATCCGGGAGGAAGGGACGTTGACACCCGGTCGGCCTCGGTGCGGTGCCTGTTGTGCAATCGGCGCCGCCAATCCTTGATCCTGGAATGCACCTTAGCCCCGGTTGTCTGAACGCGCGCCGAAGCGACGGTTCATCTGCCGTTCATCAAGGCACCAGCCGCACGGCTTCTTTGCCACCGGATGTAATCTTGAAATGCATTCGAGCGCTCCCCAAATGTCTGGTGCGGCCGCCAATGTTGGGGCCGCTGGTCCAGCCGAAACGCCGCTCAAGGGTTTCGCACCGGCCATACGCAAACCATGTTGCTCAACAGGAGAACACTCATGCGTCACGTTGATTTTTCCCCGCTCTATCGTTCGACCGTCGGCTTCGACCGTCTCTTCACCATGCTCGATTCGCTTGCGCAGCCGGATGGCGCGCAGACCTATCCGCCCTACAACATCGAGCGCACCGGCGAGGATTCCTATCGCATCTCGATGGCGGTTGCCGGCTTCTCGGACGAGGAAATCTCGATCGAAGCCCATCGCAATGTGTTGACCGTGAAGGGTGAGCGCAAGGACGAGGGCACCGGCGAAGGGTCCGAACTGCTCTACCGCGGTATCGCTTCGAGGGCTTTCGAGCGCCGCTTCCAGCTTGCCGATCACGTCGAAGTTGTCGGCGCCGCGCTGAAGAATGGCCTGCTCTTCGTCGACCTCACGCGCAACATTCCCGAGGAACTGAAGCCGCGCAAGATTGCGATCACCTCGGCTCCGGCCAAGGCCAAGCAGATCGAGGCCAAGTCCGCCAATTAAACCTGTAGCCTCCCAAGGCAAAGGCGGCGCCGAAAGGCGTCGCCTTTTTTGTTGTCCGGGACATCGATTATCAAGCGATCAACTGACCAAAGCGGTCGACTTCCCCTGCCGTGGTGGCGAAGCTGGTGACGAAGCGATAGAGCAGCTCGTCCTCGCTGATGTGGCCGTCAAAGCCATGTGGCTTATGCCAGTCGTAGAAGGCAGCGCCGGCTGCCTGCAGCTTTTCGGCGTCGGCTTTCTTGATCACCGCGAACACCTCATTCGCCTGCGGCAGCCAGGCCAGCTTTGCCGTGGCCGAATCCTCGATCGCCGCCGCAAGGCGCGCGGCCATGGCGTTGGCGTGGCGGGCGGTGTCCAGCCACAATCCATCCTTGAAATAGGCCTCGAACTGCGCCGCGACGAAGCGGGATTTCGAAAACAGCTGGGCGGCGCGCTTGCGCAGGAAGGCCAATTCCCTGGCGCGGTCGAGATCGAACAGCACGATCGCCTCCGCGCACCAACAGCCGTTCTTGGTGCCGCCGAAGGAGAGGATGTCGACGCCGCGTTTCCAGGTCATTTCGGCTGGCGTCGTGTCGAGCGCGACGAGCGCGTTGGCGAAGCGGGCGCCATCCATGTGCAGGGGCACCGAATGTCGTTTGGCGATCACCGAGATCGTCGCGATCTCATTCAGCCCGTAGATAGTGCCGACCTCGGTCGACTGGGTGATCGAAACGGCCATCGGCCGTCCCCAATGGACGATTTCGGGCGCGAAACGGCCGATGGTCCGTTCCAGATTGTGCGGGTCGATCTTGCCAAGCGCGCCATCGATCTCATGCAGGCGCGAGCCGCCGGAAAAATATGACGGCGCGCCGCATTCGTCCTCGATGACATGCGATTCGCGGTGGGCGAAGGAGATGCCGCCAGGCTTGTTATAGGCGGTCAGCGCCAGCGAGTTGGCGGCAGTGCCGGTTGCGACGAAGAACACCGCGACCTCGCGTTCGAAAATCTCATTGAATCGCTGATAGACTGCCTTGTCGAGCGCACCGTCGCCATAGGCGTTGGAAAAGCCGCCGGCATTGGCCGACAGGCCAGCAACGATATTGGGATGGGCGCCTGCCCAATTGTCGGAAGCGAAGAACATGCATCTGCCTATGTCTAGGGAATCGGGGTTTTGGGGAAATCGGGGTTTGGGGAAGTCAGCCTGAAGTTGACCGGTTTCGCGTGCTGATCGCAAGGGGCCAGACGCCGGAAAATCGGTAACGCCAGCCAGGCCGGCAGGGCAGAGATTGGCGACTGAACCTTACGTTTTTACCCGACTTCACGTAATTTTCTGTCGCGAAAGGCCCAAGTTTTTTGTGAATCGGTCTTGTATGCGTCCGGAATTTCTGTCATAAAAATTTAGGACAGTAGTGCTGTCTTATTTTGTCGCACAAAACGAGCTGGATTGGCGTATCATTTGGGCCTCTCCGGCTGTTGCCGCGAGCGACAGGTGGACGGCCTCAATCTGGCCTGTACGATACGAACCATGTGGAAAGCCGCCTGGTCCGGCAAGGATTTCGCAAGACGTGCCGCAAGGATCAGGGTGAGCCAAGCGCTTGCCGAGGCAAACCAGCGCCCGACGGGCTGGGAACGGAGGACAGGAGATGACGGACATGACGCACTCTGCGACGAACGGCCAGGCCGCGCAGACGAAAGCGGCAGCCGTCAAAAATACGTCCCTGACCAATATCGGTAGATCCAACATTGGCCGCACCGGCAACGGCTTTTCCGCCCGAGGCCTCTACGATCCGCGCAACGAGCATGACGCCTGCGGCGTCGGCTTCATCGTCAACATGAAGGGCGTGAAGTCGCATCAGATCGTCAAGGACGGGCTTGCCGTGCTCGAAAACCTGACGCATCGCGGCGCCGTCGGTTCCGATCCCCTGGTCGGCGATGGCGCCGGCGTGCTGGTGCAGCTTCCCGATCGTTTCTTCCGCGAGGAGATGGCGGCCCAGGGCATCGACCTGCCACCGGCGGGCCAGTACGGAGTCGGACATTGGTTCATGCCGCAGGACGCGGCACTTCGCGCCCATATCGAGGACATCATCGCCGAATCGGCGCAATCCGAGGGGCTTCCGCTCATCGGTTTCCGTGACGTGCCCGTCGACAATTCGTCGTTGTCGAAGGCGGCTGATATCGTGGCGTCCGAGCCGTTCCACCGGCAGATCTTCATCGGACGCACGCCAGACATTACCGACGACGAGGAGTATGAGGCCAGGCTCTATCTGCTGCGCAAGGTCATATCGGGCCGCATCTATGCCGAGAACGACAACAAGGACATCGGCGCCTATTGCGTGTCGCTGTCGGCGCGCACGATCGTCTACAAGGGCATGTTCCTGGCCTATCAGGTCGGTGCCTATTACAAGGACCTGATCGATCCACGCTTCGAGACGGCACTGATCCTCGTCCACCAGCGCTTCTCGACCAACACCTTCCCATCGTGGAAGCTGGCGCATCCCTATCGCATGGTCGCCCACAATGGCGAGATCAACACCGTGCGCGGCAACAACAACTGGATGGCGGCGCGGCAGGCGTCCGTCGATTCCGAACTGTTCGGCAACAACATCTCGAAGCTTTGGCCGATCTCCTATGACGGCCAATCCGATACCGCCTGCTTCGACAATGCGCTCGAGTTCCTGTTCCAGGGCGGATACAGCCTCAGCCACGCCATGATGATGCTGATCCCGGAAGCCTGGGCCGGCAACAAGCTGATGGATGCCGATCGCAAGGCCTTCTACGAATACCATGCGGCACTGATGGAGCCGTGGGACGGACCGGCGGCGGTGGTCTTCACAGATGGCCGCCAGATCGGCGCCACGCTCGACCGCAACGGACTGCGCCCGGCGCGTTACATCGTTACCGACGACGACCGCGTCATCATGGCCTCGGAAGCCGGCGTGCTGCCGGTGCCGGAGGAGAAGATCGTCAAGAAGTGGCGGCTGCAGCCTGGCCGCATGCTGCTGATCGACCTGGAGAAGGGACGCATCGTTTCCGACGAGGAGCTCAAGTCGGAGATCGCGGCCAAGCATCCCTACAAGACCTGGCTCGCCAATACGCAGCTCATCCTGGAAGATCTGAAGCCGGTCGAGCCGCGCGAACTGCGCAGGGACGTCAGCCTGCTTGATCGCCAGCAGGCGTTCGGCTACAGCCAGGAAGACACCAAGCTGTTGATGTCGCCGATGGCGACGACAGGCCAGGAAGCCGTGGGCTCGATGGGTACCGACACGCCGATCTCGGCCATGTCGGACAAGTCGAAGCTGCTCTACACCTATTTCAAACAGAACTTCGCCCAGGTCACCAACCCGCCGATCGATCCGATCCGCGAGGAACTGGTGATGAGCCTTGTGTCCTTCATCGGGCCGCGGCCGAACATCTTCGACCTGGTCGGCAATTCGCGCCGCAAGCGGCTCGAGGTGCGCCAGCCGATCCTGACCAATGGCGATCTCGAAAAGATCCGCTCCATCGGCCACACCGAGGACCGCTTCGACACCAAGACGATCGACATCACCTATGGCTCCGCCGAAGGGGCCGCGGGCATGCAGGGCGCCATCGACCGCTTGTGCGAGCGGGCGGAGGCGGCGGTCGCCGGCGGCTACAACATCATCATCCTGTCCGACCGCCAGGTCGGGCCGGACCGCATCGCCATACCGGCGCTTCTGGCGACAGCCGCGGTCCATCATCACCTGATCCGCAAGGGGCTGCGCACCTCGGTCGGCCTCGTCGTCGAATCCGGCGAGCCGCGCGAGGTGCATCATTTCTGCTGCCTCGCCGGCTATGGCGCCGAGGCGATCAATCCTTACCTTGCCTTCGACACGCTGCTCGACATGCACAAGCGTGGCGAGCTGCCGAAGGAAGTGGACGCCTACGAAGTCGTCTCGCGCTACATCAAGTCGATCGGCAAGGGCATCCTCAAGGTGATGTCCAAGATGGGCATCTCGACCTACCAGTCCTATTGCGGCGCGCAGATCTTCGACGCCATCGGGCTGAAGACCGATTTCGTGCAGCAATATTTCACCGGCACAGCGACGCTGATCGAAGGCGTCGGGCTGGACGAGATCGCGACCGAGACGCTCAGCCGCCACGATGACGGTTTCGGCAACGACCCGGTGCTGCGCAACAGCCTCGAGGTCGGCGGCGAATACATGTTCCGCATGCGCGGCGAGGCGCATATATGGTCGCCCGACGCGGTCGCCACATTGCAGCACGCCGTGCGCCAGGGATCGTGGGAGACGTTCAAGGACTATTCCGCCCAGATCGACAGCGAGACGGCCCGCGCACAGACCATTCGCGGCCTGTTCAGGCTCAAGCTGGCCGAGGAGACTGGCCGAAAGAAGGTCGCGCTCGACGACGTCATGTCGGCGGCCGACATCGTCAAGCGGTTCTCGACCGGGGCGATGTCGTTCGGCTCGATCTCACGCGAGGCGCACACGACGCTGGCGCGCGCCATGAACCAGATCGGCGGCAAGTCGAACACCGGTGAGGGCGGCGAAGAGGCCGACCGCTATCTGCCGCTGCCTGGCGGCGGCAAGAACCCCGAACGCTCGGCGATCAAGCAGATCGCCTCCGGGCGTTTCGGCGTCACGGCCGAATACCTCGTCAATTCCGACATGATGCAGATCAAGGTGGCGCAGGGTGCCAAGCCCGGCGAGGGCGGCCAGCTGCCCGGCCACAAGGTCGACGCGACCATCGCCAAGGTCCGGCATTCGACGCCGGGCGTCGGCCTGATTTCGCCGCCGCCGCATCACGACATCTATTCGATCGAGGATCTGGCACAGCTGATCTACGATCTGAAGAACGTCAACCCGGCGGCCGACGTGTCGGTCAAGCTGGTGTCGGAAGTCGGCGTCGGCACGGTTGCGGCGGGCGTCGCCAAGGCGCGCGCCGACCACATCACCATCTCCGGCTATGATGGCGGTACCGGTGCCTCGCCGCTGACCTCGCTCAAGCATGCCGGCAGCCCGTGGGAAATGGGCCTCGCCGAGACGCACCAGACGTTGGTTCTGAACGGCTTGCGGTCACGCGTTGCGCTGCAGGTCGACGGCGGCTTGCGCACCGGCCGCGATGTCATCATCGGCGCGCTGCTCGGCGCCGACGAGTTCGGCTTCTCGACCGCGCCGCTGATCGCGGCCGGCTGCATCATGATGCGCAAGTGCCATCTCAACACCTGCCCGGTCGGCGTCGCGACGCAGGATCCGGTGCTGCGCAAGCGCTTCAAGGGTACGCCCGAGCACGTCATCAACTTCTTCTTCTACGTGGCGGAAGAGGTTCGCGGTCTGCTTGCCGAGATGGGCTACACCCATATCGACCAGATCATCGGCGACACCGACCTGCTGGAAAAGCGCGACCTGATCGTGCACTGGAAGGCACGCGGGCTCGATTTCTCGAAGATGTTCTTCAAGCCGGATGCGCCGCATGAAGCGGTGCATTGGACCGAGCGGCAGAAGCATCCGATCGACGACGTGCTCGACCGCAAGCTGATCGAACTGGCCAAGCCGGCGCTCGAAAGCAAGCAGCCGGTCAAGATCGAGGTCGACATCCGCAATGTCGACCGCTCGACCGGCGCCATGCTGTCGGGCGAAGTGGCCAAGCGCTTCAAGCACAAGGGCCTGCGCGAGGACACGATCTCGGTGAAGCTCACCGGTACCGCCGGCCAGTCCTTCGGCGCCTTCCTGGCGCGCGGCATTTCGTTCGAGCTTGTCGGCGCCGGCAACGACTATGTCGGCAAGGGCCTGTCGGGCGGCCGCATCGTCATCCGGCCGCCGGAAGAGGCCAAGATCGTCGCGGCGGACTCCATCATCGTCGGCAACACGGTGCTCTATGGCGCGACCGAGGGCGAGGCCTATTTCGCCGGTGTCGCCGGGGAGCGTTTCGCCGTGCGCAATTCGGGCGTGGCGGCTGTCGTCGAAGGCGTCGGCGACCATGGTTGCGAGTACATGACCGGCGGCATCGTCGTCGTCATCGGCCAGACCGGCCGCAACTTCGCCGCCGGCATGTCGGGTGGCGTCGCCTATGTGCTCGACGAGGCCGGCGATTTCGCGGAGCGTTGCAACATGGCGATGGTCGAGCTGGAACCGGTTCCGGAAGAAGACGATTTGATGGAAAGGCTGCTGCACCATGGCGGCGACCTTGATCACAAGGGTCGCGTCGACGTGTCCGGCGACATGACCAGCCATGACGAGGAGCGGCTCTACCAGCTGATCTCGAACCATGTTCACTACACCGGTTCGGTGCGCGGTCGCGAGATCCTCGACGACTGGACGACATTCCGGCCGAAATTCCGCAAGATCATGCCGGTCGAATACCGTCGCGCGCTGATCGAGATGGAACGCATGCGCATGGGCGTGGCGGCGGAATAGATTGGAATTGCCGGGAGGCCCAGGTTTCCCGGCCCATCTTCATCGATAGTTTGACCTCGTGCGAAAGGTTGCCATGGCTGCCTCAAGAGGTTAACGGGTGCGGCGAAAACCGCACCATCTGGACAGCAGGAACTGGACTATGGGCAAGGTAACAGGCTTTCTCGAAATCGACCGGCAGGTGCACAAGTACCAGCCGGCCTCCGACCGCATCCGGCATTTCCGTGAATTCACGCTGCCGATGTCGGACAAGGAGGTCGAGAAACAGGCCGCGCGCTGCATGGATTGCGGCATTCCGTACTGTCACGGGCCGACAGGCTGCCCGATCCACAACCAGATCCCCGACTGGAACGACCTCGTCTACAATGGCGACTGGGACAACGCGATCCGCAACCTGCACTCGACCAACAATTTCCCGGAGTTCACCGGCCGCATCTGCCCCGCGCCCTGCGAGGAAGCCTGCACGCTGAACCTCGAGGACATTCCCGTCGCCATCAAGACGGTGGAGCAGGCGATCGCCGACAAGGCCTATGAAACCGGCCATATCAGGCCTTATCCGCCAGAGAAGAAGACCGGCAAGCGTGTCGCCGTCATCGGCTCCGGCCCGGCCGGCATGGCGGCTGCCCAGCAGCTCGGCCGCGCCGGCCACGACGTCCATGTCTATGAGCGCGAAAGCCGGCCCGGCGGGCTGATGCGCTACGGCATTCCCGACTTCAAGATCGAGAAGCACTATATCGACCGCCGGATCGAGCAGATGCAGGGCGAGGGCGTCACCTTCCATTGCGGCGTCAATGTCGGTGTCGACAAGCCGGTTGCCGAGCTGCTGGTCGAACATGATGCCGTGCTCTATTGCGGCGGGTCGGAAACGCCGCGTGCGGCCGGCATTCCCGGCGATGATCTCGGCGGCGTGCATGACGCGATGCCGTACCTGGTGCAGCAGAACAGGCGTATCGGCGGCGAACCGATCCAGTCTGTGGCGTGGCCGTCGCATCCGATCATCGCCGGCGGCCAGCATGTCGTCGTCGTCGGCGGCGGCGATACCGCGTCCGACTGCGTCGGCACCGCCTTCCGCCAGGGTGCCGTGCGTGTTACCCAGCTCGACATCCGTCCGCAGCCGCCGGAGAAGGAAGACAAGCTTTCGGTCTGGCCCTACTGGGCAACCAAGATGCGCACCTCGTCCTCGCAGGCCGAAGGCGCGGAGCGCGAATTCCAGGTGGCAACGCTCGAATTCATCGGCGAGGAAGGCCAGTTGACCGGCGTCAAGTGCTGCGAGGTCGACGACAAGCGCAAGCCGATCGTCGGCACCGAATTCGTCATCCGCGCCGATCTCGCCTTCATCGCCATCGGCTTTGCTGGTCCGGCGAAGGCTGGTGTGGCGACTGAGCTGGACGGTGAGATGAAGATCGTCACCGACAACCGCCGCTCCAGGAATGTCGAGGCCAACGACCGTGACTACAGGACCAGCGTCGACAGGCTCTATGCGGCGGGCGACGTGCGTCGCGGCCAGTCGCTGGTCGTCTGGGCGATCCGTGAGGGCCGCCAGGCGGCACGCTCGATCGACGAGGCGCTGATGGGATCGAGCGTTCTGCCGTGGTGAATAGTGAATAGTGAATAGTGAAGATATCCTCCCATTCACCATTCACCATTCACCATTCACCGATTGATCGCGGTCGTGGTGTCGGTCGCGATGGCAGCCTTCGGCGGCCAGGAGAAATCGTCGGCGCGGCCGGGCGAGGCATTTGGTGCCTTGCCCTCGATTACTAGCTTTTCACCCGGCAGGTCCGGATTAGCCTTCGCCAGCGGTGCCGCGCCAAGCAGCTCGGTGCCGCCATCGAGTGCCGGATCACTGAGCAGCATCGGTGCGGTTCGGTCGATGACAATGGGGGCCGCGGCCGGCGCCGGCGCCTCCACGGGAGCGCCGGCCGGGGCGGATGCCGTGACCACACTCCCCGGCGCGGTCAGTCCGAGGATCTTCAACAGCGGCTTTTCGGCATAGAAGGCAAGCTTGCGCTTGCCTGCCTTCGAGACGTTGATGCCGTCATCGGCGCGCAGTCGCACCGGCTGGCCATTGATATCGGGGCCGCTGGTGACGAAGGCACCGTTCTCATCGACGAAGCCGTCCCAGATATCGACGAATTCGCCACCATGGCTTTCGGCGGCCTGACGGTAGATGTCGTTGAAGGCAAGCATGTCGGAGGTCATCTTCTGTACCCGAAAGGCCGGCATGCCGACCCAAAGGAAAGGCACCTTGGCCTCCGTAATGGCTTTGCCGAACGCGTCGGTGCGACGCTCATATTCCTTGGTCCAGGTTTCGGACCGCGGCTGTTCGCGGACGTCGCCGATTTTCATCTGTTGGCGGTCGTTGGAGCCCAGCATGACGATCACGGCGGCGGGTTTTTCGGTCTCGATCAACGACTTGATCTGTTCGGGCCAGTTGTAGAAGTCGTCACGCACGAAGCCGGACGAACCATTGCCGCGAACGACGATCCTGACGCCGGCATTCTCGGCAAAGGCGGTGTCGAGGCCTTCGGCGAGACCGGCCGCCATGAAGTCACCGACCACCAGGACGGTGCGGGCATCCGGCGCCTTTTCGACCACAGGGGTTTCCGGTTCCGCGGGCGGGCGCGGCGTCCGGGGTTTTTTCACCTTGGGCCTGGGCCTTGCCTTCTGGATATCCAGCGGCGGCTCGAACCGCTCGCTGCGGCGCGGGAACAGAAGGTCGCGCAACGACCAGCCGCGGTCTTGCTGCTCCTGCGCCATGGCCGGTGCATGAAAGGCGCCGGCCATACCGACGGCGAGCACGATTACGGCCAGAATGAGCACCGGCATGCGACGAACAAGCCCTGCGATGCGCGCAGCCGAAGCCAATCGTTTCCTCCATCCCTGGCAGATCGCTACAGTGTCCTTTGCGCGCCCGAAAGGCCGCGCGGCACCGCAGGTGGCTCTATTTCCGCCGGAGCCACTTCAGCACTTCCATGCTCGGATAGCCATCCTGGGCCAAGCCGGCGCCGGCCTGGAACGCCATGATGGCTGACTTCGAACCGTCGCCGATCTTGCCGTCGAACTTGCCTTCGTAGAGGCCGTGCTGGGAAAGCCGCTTCTGCAGCTCCTGCCTTTCCTCGAAAGTGAGCTTGGTGAAAGGCCGCTTCCAGTCCTGCACGAGACCGCTGGAGCCGGCGATCTCGTCGGCAAGAAGACCGACGGCAAGCGCATATTTGTCGGCATTGTTGTAGGCTTTGATGACCGAGAAATTCTTGATCATCAGAAAGGCTGGCCCGCTGCGGCCGTCCGGCACCTTCAGCGTCGCCTTGTCGGAGCCGTTCTTGAACGGCTTGCCATTGGCCCTGACCACGCCGAGAGCCTGCCATTGCGACAGCGTCTTGGAACCGCCGGGAAGTTTGCCGGCAGGCAGGGCGACCTCGTAGCCCCAGGTCTTGCCTGCCTGCCAGCCATTCTTCTTCAACAGGTTGGCGGCGGTCGCCAGCGCATCGGGAATAGAATTCCAGATGTCGCGCTTGCCGTTGCCGTCCATGTCGACGGCATAGTGCAGGTAGCTGGTCGGGATGAACTGGGTGTGGCCCATGGCGCCCGCCCACGATCCGCTCAGATGGCTTTCGTCGATATCGCCGGTCTGGAGGATCTTCAGCGCGGCGATCAGCTGGGTGCGGGCGAATTTCGCCCGTTTCGGATCGGCATAGGCCAAGGTCGCCAGCGAGCGCACGACGTTGCGCATGATGTCGTCGCGCTTGAGGATTTCGCCATAGTTCGATTCCATCGACCAGATGGCCAGCAGGATGTAGCGGTCGACGCCGAACCGTGACTCGATCCTGTCCAGCCACGGCTTCCATTTCCTGGCCATCTGCTGGCCGACCGAGACCGACTGGTCATGGACGCGGTTGTCGAAATAGTCCCAGGCAGGGGCAGTGAATTCAGGCTGCGTGCGCGCCTTTTCCAGCACCACCGGGTCAATATCCCTGATGTCCCTGAAGGCCTCGTCGTAGAGGGCGCCGGAAACGCCGCTCTGCACGGCGGTGGCGCGGAAGCCGGCAACCCATTGCCGGAAGCCGGCATCGGCGAAAGCGGGGCCAGGCATCAGCAGAGCGAGCGAGAGGCTGGCTGCCGCTATGACGCTGGCAAAACGTTTTGCGGCATTGCGAACGGACATCTTTTCCTCCTTCTCTGTCTCAGGAAAGACCATTCATCGCCGAACCAGGTTAGGAATTAGTTTACCATAGGTGCCGCCGCGAACGAAAAGACGTCTCGAAGGTTTCCGGCGAACGCTCCTGCCCTGTCGGCCAGTAATCCTCAATTCCGGCGTGAAAATGTCTTGCAACGGGGATTGCGGAGCTGCCCATCAAACGGATAATTGACTGCATGAAGAGAGTTCGCAAGGCAGTGTTCCCGGTCGCCGGTCTCGGCACACGGTTTCTCCCGGCCACCAAGGCTGTCCCCAAGGAAATGCTGACCGTCGTCGACCGACCAGTCATCCAATATGTGGTGGATGAAGCGCGCGAGGCCGGCATCGAGCATTTCATCTTCGTCACCGGCCGCAACAAGGCCGTCATCGAGGACCATTTCGACATCCAGTTCGAGCTCTATGACACGCTGGCCCAGCGCGGCAAGGACGACCAACTCGCTCGCCTGCAACGGCTGCAGCCGGCGCCGGGGCAGACCAGCTTCACCCGCCAGCAGGTGCCGATGGGGCTCGGCCACGCCGTCTGGTGCGCCCGCGAGCTCGTCGGCGACGAGCCGTTCGCGCTTTTGTTGCCCGACATGATCATGCAGTCGGAGAAGAGCTGCATGAAGGCAATGGTCGAGCTCTACGAGGAAACCGGCAACAACATCATCGCCGTGCAGGAATGCGATCCCGCCGAAGCCCACAAATACGGCATCGTCGGCCGTGGCGAGGATACGCATCACGGCTTCCGCATCACCGAGATGGTGGAAAAGCCGAAGACCGGCACCGCGCCGTCCAATCTCTACATCAACGGCCGCTACATCCTGCAGCCCGAGATCTTCAAGATCCTCGAAGTCCAGGAAAAGGGCGCCGGCAACGAGATCCAGCTCACCGACGCGATGCTGAAGCTGGAAAAGCAGCAGGCCTTTTATGGCTACCACTATCGGGGCCGCACGTTCGATTGCGGATCGCCGGAAGGTTTTGTCGAGGCCAATGTCGCCTTCGCACTGTGGCGCAGCGACATGAACGAGAACATGGCCGGCGTGATCCGCACCCTTCTCGATGAGATAAGACCATCGGAGCGGCTCGGCGCCGCTTAAGGCAGTCAAGCTCGCGACATATGGCTTTGCCTGACTGTGCTTGGCTAGATTTCCTATCTCTGCACTTTCACGCCGAGGAAGATGCTGTTGGCGGTATAGTCGCGGCCCGGTAGATTGCTGGTCAGCTTTTCGGTCCTCACCCTTGTGGTCAGGCCGGCATAGCGGTTCAGCCACAAGGTCATGCCCGCCTCGGCGCTCAAGATCCTGTCGTGGCCGTCGATGCCGACATAATCACGCCAGTCCAGGCCCAAAGCCGCATTTCCGGTGAGGTTGGCGCGAATCCGACGTTCGGCGGTCAGGCGCCCGGAATAGAGGATATCGCCGCTTTCATTGGCCGTGGTCGTGGGCTCGACGGTGGTCCGCCCGGTCAAGCCGATCGTGGTGCCGCGTTCGGGCGACCATTTGAGGTCGGCGTTGATGGTGGCACCCGAAATCGCATCCAAATCTTTGTCATCGATCGCTTCCCTGAGCCAGCCGGCCGAGAATTCACCCGACAGTTTCTCACCCATGTCGAGCGCAAGGCCGGCGCGGGCGCCTAGCCGCGTCGACGAGCGCTCGAAGCCTTCATTGTCGATGCGTTGATCATAGGCCCGGCGGCCAACCTCGATTTCGGTGAAAGGGGTGAGGGCGGGGGAGATCTCGTAGCCGGTGCGCAAGGTCGCGGTGTAGAGCGTGGAGTCTTGATCCTTCTGCGACAGCGAGGTGCCGTTCGAAAGCCTGGCGTCGCCATAGAAGTCGTGCGAGACCGCGCCGGTGAGCGTGTACTGCATCTTGCCGACGTGTTTTTCGACGGCGAGGCTGCCGTTGATGGTCTGCCGCAGCGGCTGCTTGCTGACGCCCGCGATGGCGTCCGGCGACGACGCCGATTCCGGCACGGCCTCATAGCCGAGCTTGGCGATGGCGCGCAGTTCATTGTCGAGGTCGAGATTGAGCTGGCCTTCGATGCGCCCTTGCTCATTGTGAACCGGGTAACCCGAGACGGTCTCGCGGAACAGGCCATAGCCGTCGATCGTGGCGGAGTTCTCGCGCCAGTCGGAGGCGGCGGAAAAGCGCAGCGCTGTCTCGGACAGCAGTGCCGACTTGCCGGCATTGCTCGAATCGCCGTTCGACGTGGCGGTCAGGCCCTGTTCGATCGTCGGTCGGATGACGAAGGAGCCCCATTTGACGCCGGTGGCGGCGAACGGGTCATCCTCCGGCTTCTTTTTCTGGCCTTCGATGGCGTTCGTGCGCTCCGCTCCTGGGTCGAGCTTCTGCTTGTCGGCGCTGTCGATGGTGAGGGCGCGGCGGTTGGCCGTTTCCTCGTCGGTGCCTGCACTATCGCTGGCATCCGTCGTGGAGGCGGTCGTGGAAGCGGTGATGTCGGTGGCTGCCGCCGTCGACTTCTTCTTTTTTTTCGACTTGTCCGCGGTCTTGTCCCTGGCTTGGTCGGCCGCATTCTGCCCGGCGGTCGATGAGCGGCGGCGAGGCTTGGGCGGCGCCGCGGTGTCGGCGGAAGTATCGTCGGTGGCTGCCGGCGGGTCGAAAACGCTGCCGGTCGCGGTTGCGTCACCGGTGTCCGTATCGTCGGGCACAGCGCCGGCGCTGGCCGGCAGATAGGTGCGGGCCAGCGCATTGTCTTGCGCCGCATTGGTCGGGGCCTGACCCTGCGCCGCCAAAGCGAGCTGTCTCGCCTTGCGCTGCTGGTCGGACAGGATCGCCGATTCCGAAACCTCGCCGCGCAGTTCCGTTTCCTGCGCATGGAGCGCCGTTGGGCGCAGCAGGGCAAACATGCTGGTCGCCAGCAGCAAGGCGCAGACCGCCTTGCCCTCACGTCCTCTCGATTTTTCTGGCTGGGCCCCGGACATCGCCACCACTGCTTGCGCGGCGCACGCGCGCCATACTTACCGAACCGTAAATGGGGATGGTTAACGGAGGGTTGAGGCGGCAGGCCGTTGGCCGCCTGAAGCGCTGACTTCCCAAGGGATTCATACGGCGCGCGTTAAGCTTTTTGGTCTCCATGCCTGTCGTTGTCGCAAACCGCCGCACACATTCGGGCGACATGCCCAGGGCCATTTCCGTTGGACAGCGCGCCGGCAAAGCGCTAATCGCTTCAGCCATGCATGCGGGATCCCTGGATAACAAGCCTTTGGACAGGCAAGCGTCGATCGATTCGGCGCTGAGGACGGTGGCGACCGAACAGGCCGGAGTAGCGGCCCTTGCCGAGGCCTTGGAGAACGGATTGGCCGCGCCTTTCGCCCAGGCCGTCGAGACGATCTCCGGGATTGAAGGCCGGCTCATCGTCACCGGTGTCGGCAAAAGCGGCCATATCGGTTCGAAGATCGCGGCGACGCTGGCCTCGACCGGCACGCCGGCTTTCTTTGTCCATCCCGCCGAAGCCAATCACGGCGATCTCGGCATGATCGCCAGGGACGACGCCATCATCGCCATGTCGTGGTCGGGCGAAAGCAAGGAACTGATGGGCATCGTCGCCTATTCCAGGCGCTTCTCCATCCCACTTATCGCCATCACCGCCGGAGAGACATCGGCACTGGCTCGGGCCGCGGACGTCGTGCTGCTTTTGCCGCGCGCGCCGGAGGCATGCCCGCACGGCCTGGCGCCGACGACATCGACGCTGCTGCAACTGGTAATGGGCGATGCACTGGCGATCGCCCTGCTCGAAGCGCGCGGCTTCACGCCGGACCATTTTCGCACCTTCCACCCGGGCGGCCAGCTCGGCGCCAATCTGACGCAGATCCGCGAGATCATGCATGTCGGCGACAGGCTGCCGCTGGTGGTCACCGGCACCGGCATGCAGGACGCGATCCTGGAACTGTCGCGCAAGGGATTTGGCTGCGTGGCGATCACCGACGCCGACGGTGCGCTGGTCGGCATCATCACCGATGGCGACATCCGCCGTCATATCGGCAGCAATCTGCTGGCGATGACGGTGGATCAGGTGATGACAAAAAGACCGAAGACGGCGGCGCCTGACACATTGGTGGCGACGGCGCTGCAGACGATCAACAATTCAGCCATCACCAGCCTGATGGTGGTGGAGGGCCGCAAACCAGTCGGCCTCATCCACCTGCACGATCTCTTGCGGATCGGCGCGGCCTGAACGTTCAGACGGGCTCCACCGTCAGCTCCAGATCGGTGTCGGCCGCACCCGTCACGCGCACTTGCGTGCCGGCCGGCAGATCCGGACCGGAGACACGCCACAGCGTGTCGCCCAGCTTGATGCGGCCACGTCCATCCCGGATCGGTTCGGCAAGTGTCGCCATCCTGCCGACCATTTGCGCGCCACGCCGGTTGAGCAGCGGCTGGTCGGTCGGGTCATTGCGACTGCCGACCAGTCTCTTGCCGATATAGGCCGAGACCAGCGACAGCGCCAGGAAGGCGAGGACCTGGACCTGCCAGGTCCAGAAAGCGGTGTCCCAGATCAGCAGCGACACGGCGCCGATGATCAGGGCGGCGATGCCGATCCACAGCATGAAGATACCGGGCGCGATGATTTCCATCACCAGCAGGGCGAAGCCGAGAACCATCCAGTTCCACGGGCCAAGTTCGGAAATGATGCGGTCGATCATGGGTTTCGAGCTCAGTTATCGGTCGGGCGAACGACTGGCGGGCGCGCGGCCTGCCTTTGCGCGCCGGTCGTGCCTTCGCTGCGGAAAACCTCCTTGGCTATTTCGCCAATGCCGCCGAGCGAACCGATCAGCGACGACGCCTCGAAGGGCATCAGCACGATCTTGCTGTTGGTGGCCGTGCCGATCTTGCCCAGCGCTTCGGTGTATTTCTGGGCGACGAAGTAATTCAGCGCCTGCACGTCGCCCTTGGAAATGGCTTCCGACACCACCTGCGTGGCGCGGGCTTCCGCCTCGGCCGAACGTTCGCGTGCCTCGGCGTCGCGGAAGGCGGCTTCCTTGCGGCCTTCGGCTTCGAGGATCTGCGACTGTTTGAGGCCTTCGGCGGCGAGGATCTGCGCGCGCTTGTTGCGTTCCGCCGTCATCTGCCGACCCATCGATTCGATGAGGTTGGCCGGCGGGTTGATATCCTTGATCTCGACGCGGGTGATCTTGATGCCCCACGGATGCGCTGCTTCGTCGACGACGCGCAGCAGCCGCTCGTTGATGGCGTCGCGGTTCGACAACAGCTCGTCCAGATCCATCGAACCCATGACGGTGCGGATGTTGGTCATCGTCAGATTGAGGATGGCGTTCTGCAGGCCCGCAACCTGGTAGGCGGCCTGCGCCGCATTGAGGATCTGGAAAAAGGCAATGCCGTCGACACCGACGATGGCGTTGTCGCGGGTGATGATTTCCTGGCTTGGAACGTCAAGCACCTGCTCCATCATGTTCATCTTGGCGCCGACGCGGTCGACGAACGGGAAAATGAAATTGAGGCCCGGGCTCAGTGTCTTGGTGTAACGGCCAAAGCGCTCCACCGTATAATTGTAGCCTTGCGGGATCGTCCTAATGCCTTTGATCAGAAGCACCAAGACCAGAAGGGCAAGTGCACCAACCGCAATATCGAAACCACTGAAATCCATTTGGCTCTCCCTCGGACGTAGGCCGCACAAGCCATTCTCGCGCAACCGACTTCACCAAAGGCTTAAGTGTATTTCAGACGCGTTACAATCAGGTGATGATGGATTGTTTGTCGAATTGCATCCTACGGTTGAAAGAAAACAGCCTTGCATCCGTATCGTCCAGCCCGTTGATCGAAGCCGAGACAATCTCGGAAGCGATCCGCGAAAAGGTGATGCCGTTGCCACCGTAGCCCATCACCGCATGGATGCGAGGATGCCTGGGAATGGCGCCGATATAGGGCAGGCCGGTGGTCGTGGTGCCAAAAGAACCGGTCCAGGCGAATTCAGGCCTGGTGTCGAGATGCGGAAATATCAGGCCAAGTTTTTCGGCAATGCGTGCGCTCTTGTCAGCGATCAGCTCGTCGCGCTGGGTCTCATCGACAAAGTCCTCGTCCTCGCCGCCGCAGACGACCCTGCCGTCGGCTGTCGCGCGCAGATAGAGGTAAGGGTCCGACGCTTCCCAGATGAAGGCTGCCCGAGGCCAGATCTTTCGCGATTGCGGTCGTGTCGCGATCGCCCAGGTCGAGACGATCTGGTGGACTGCTGCCGGCACGATATCGACGAGTTCGTAGCCGGTGGCCAGAACAACATGTCGCGCGATGATGGTCGGGCCATCCCTGGTCGCGACGACAACCGCGTCGGCGCTGTCCACGATCACCGTCGCTTCGACGGGGGCATAGAAACGTGCCGTGCGCTCCACGGCCTTGAGCAACAAGCCGGCCGTCAGCTTGCGCGGGTCGAGTGCGATATTGCCATGGCTGAGGATGGCGCCATCACGATCGATGCCGAAATTTTCCGCCAGCGCCGCCGGTGTGAGGTAGGTCGCGCCGATGCCGGCTTGCCGCCGCGCGTCGGCCTCGTCACGCAGTTGCGATGGGCTGAGCAAGGTGCCGGCCAGATAGAGCGAAGGCGTGCGGCTCAGACCACAATTGATGCCGAGTTCGGCGATGCGGGCGGCAAGATTGGAAATGGCGAGCCGCGAGCGTCGCCAGGCCTGGTTCGCCGAGTCTCTGCCGATCATCTTTGACAGCGTCGAAAGCGGCTGATCAAGCTCGAATTCCACCAGCGCGGTGGTCGCGGCCGTCGAGCCTTTCAGCGGGCCGCGCCGGTCGATGCAGATCACCGCATGGCCCTGCGCCGTCAGAGCTTCCGCCATCATGGCGCCGCTGATGCCCATGCCGACGATCAGCACATCTGTCTTGACGTCCCGGGTCAGGCTGTCCGTCGGCACCGCAGGCGCGCGATAGGCGGACCAGACTGGCCGTCCAGTTCTCAGGTCGAGCTTGCGGGGCATCGAATTCTCCGGAGGGCGCGCCTTAACGCCCCGGAGCTTGTGTTGTTCCGCTTCAGAGCGGCTCACCGCTTCACGGAAGCGGCGAGCCGCTCCAACTCTTGTTTGAAGCAATTCCGGACGGAAAACCGTTTCACACTTTTCCTGGAATTGCTTTAGACCCAGCCGGACAGTTCGCGCCGCACCATCGCCTCGATCACCGCCATGCCCTCGGCGCTGTCGTTGAGGCAAGGGATATGGGCGAAGTTCTTGCCGCCGGCATGATGGAAGGTCTCGGCCGCCTCGCGGCCGATCTCGTCCAGCGTCTCGATGCAGTCGACGGAAAAGCCGGGATTGACGATGGCGATCGACTTCACGCCGTCCTGCGCGAGTCTCTCGACCGTCTTGTCGGTATAGGGCTGCAGCCATTCCTGCGCGCCGAAGCGCGACTGGAAGGTGATGATCAGTTTCTTGTCATCCCAGCCGAGCCGTTCACGCAACAATCGCGTCGTCTTCTGGCAATGGCAATAATAGGGATCACCCTTCTCGAAATAGGGTTTCGGGATGCCATGATAGGAGGTGATGACCACCTCCGGCTCGAAATCAAGCGTCGCCAGATGCTGTTCGATCGAGCGCGCCAGCGCTTCGATGTAGACCGGCTCGTCGTAGTAAGGCGGCACGCTGCGGATGGCCGGTGCACGGCGCATTTTCATCAGCGCGCGAAACAGCTGATCGTTGGCGGTTGCCGTGGTCGTCGCCGAATATTGCGGGTAGAGCGGGAACGAAAGAATGCGGTCGCAGCCTTGGTCGACCAGACGCTGGGCAACGCTTTCGGTCGAAGGATTGCCATAGCGCATCGCCCAATCGACGACGATTTCGGGCAGGTCGCGCAGCGCTTCGGCCAGCTTCTCGCCCTGGCCGCGAGTGTAGGTGCGCAGCGGCGACTCGTTCTTCTCCCGGTTCCAGATCCGGGCATAGTTGGCGCCCGACGTCTTCGGTCGCCTGGTGAGCACCAGGCCATAGAGGATCGGATACCAGATCGCCCCGTTGAGTTCGATGACGCGTGGGTCGGACAGGAATTCTCGGAGGTAGCGCCACATCGACTTGAAATCGGTGCCGTCAGGCGTGCCCAGATTGACCAGCATGATGCCGATCTTGCCCGCCTTGACCGGCGGGTGTCCGGCGGGCAACGGGCCAAGTGCCTTCGCGGCCTTGGGATCGACAGGGGTGGATAGCGTCATAAGGGTTCTCCGGGAGACGCGAACCTAACCATCTTGTGTGCGCTTTCAATGCAGCGTCTGGCCGCACCTTATCCCGAAAACAGGACGCCCGCCCGGTTTCTCGGGCGGGCGGTGTCTTTCAGGCATCGAAGCGAGGTCATTTCGGCGGGATGGTCAGGGTCGCGCCGACCGGAAGCCGACGCGGCTCGTAGCCCTTGTTGGCGTCCGAAATGACTTTCCACTTGGTGCCGTCGCCATAGGCCTTCACCGCCAGATCCCAGTAGGTATCGCCGGCAACGATGACATGGCTGCTTTCGGCCGGTGCCGGTGCCGGTGCCGCAGGGGCAGGAGCCGGTGCCACTTCAGCCGGTTTTGCCGGTTCGGCCGGTGCTGCAGGCGGGGCTGGCGCTGTCTCAGTCGATATGGCCGGCGGTGTGTTGGCGATATCGCCCGAGTTGGCCGGCAATTCAGGCATTGAAGGCGCCGCGTCCGCGGGCTTGGCGGCTTCAACCGGTGCGGGTGCCGGGGTAGCCGGAACTGCTTCGGCCGGCTTGGCTGGTTCGGCCGCGGGTGCCGCCGCGACGGTCGCCGCGATCTCGGTGATGCGGCCGTCGAGCTTCGGCGTGTAGGGCCGGTGGGCGCCAAGATAGTCGGCAACCACCTGTTCAAGACCCGGACCGTAGTCATAGGCGTTCCTCGCCTTGTCGGCGAAGACCTTGTAGCCGTCGCCGCCCTGGCGGACATAATTGTTGGTGGCGACCAGATAGTCCTTGTCCGGATTGAGCGGCGTCCAGGCGCCGCCTTCCATGACCTCCACCGACTTGACGCGGCCGGCATTGGGTGCGGCGGACTTGTCGAAGGAATATTTCAGGCCGGCGACCTGCGGGAAGCGCCCGGCGCCGTCCTCGACCTGGCTGAGGCCGTTCTCAAGACCGGCCACCAGGTCCTTGCCGGAAATCTGGAAGGTTGCCAGCGTGTTCTGGAACGGCAGCACGGTCAGCACCTCGCCCATGGTCACGGTGCCCTTGTCGATCGATGCGCGCAGCCCACCGCCATTGGAGATGACGATCTCGACGCCCTGTCCCTTGACGCGGTCGAGGATGGCGTCGGAGACGAGGTTGCCCATCGCGCATTCTCGGGTACGGCAGCTCTCGCGGCTGCCGTCGATCACGTCGGTGGTCTCGGCCACTTCCTTGTTCTTCAGCGCCTCGATCGGCGCGCCAAGCTCCTTGATGCGGGCGAGCACGGCCGGGTCGGGCGTGATCGACTTGTCGAGATAGATCGGGTCGCCGCTGGCCGATTTGACGACGCCATTGTCATCGAACACCACCTTGAACTCGCCGAGATATTTCGAGTAAGACGCCGCCTGCACGACCGGCACCTTGTAGCCGTCCGGGTTGTCGACCATCGTCGGGTAGGGGCCTTCAGCCTTGGGGTCGGTGTTCGACAGCAGCGAATGGCTGTGGCCGCCGACGACGACGTCGATGCCCGGAATCTTGGCAATGACGTCGCGCTCGCGTCTGTAGCCAATATGGGTCACGGCGATGATCTTGTTGATGCCCTCGCCCTTCAGCTTCTCGACCTCGGCGGTGATCGACTTGACGTCATCCTCGATGGCGACATTGGGGCCGGGGGAGGCGAGGTCCGGGGTGTCGTTGGTGATCGCGCCGATGACGCCGATCTTCTGACCGCCGACCTCGACGACAACAGACGGCTTGACGCGGTCGCCGAGCTTGGATTGCGCGTTGGCCTTCACATTGGCACCCAGCACCGGGAACTGGATCATGTCGAGGAACGGCGCCAAGGCGACTTCGCCGTCGTCGAATTCATGGTTGCCGAGCGCCATGGCGTCGAACTTCATCTGGTTGAGGAATTCGCCTTCGACCTTGCCCTTGTATGTCGTGTAGAACAGCGAGCCCTGGAAATTGTCGCCGGCGCTGAGCAGCAGCACATTCTGGCCTTCCAGCTTCTTGCGCTCCTGGGCGATAGCGGTGATCAGCCGACCTGCGCCGCCGATGCACTCGCCCTTGGTCTCCTCGTCGGCCGAGCAGGTCGATTCATATTTGTTGTTGCCCTCGATGCGGCTGTGCCAGTCGTTGATGTGCAGGATGTTCAGTGTGTAGTCGGCAAAGGATGCGCCGGCCGACAGGCCGAGGGCTGAGGCGGACAGGGCGGCAATGGCAGCAAGCTTCTTCATCTTCGTCTCCCGGAAAGCTGATCGAGGCCTTTAACGCTCTTGCTTGACTGGAACATTACAGTCGGCGCTTTGGCCATGTTCCCATCGCGTTCCAGATGACGCAAGCGGAAATCCGGGAACCTTTGCCGGCATAAAAAAGGACGGCGGCCAATCGGCCGCCGTCCTTAGGAGAGCGAATGCTCGCTGGTTCAGACGCGTCGTGTCAGCACGAAATTCTGGCCGCTGGCGCTGGTGCAGTTGAGCTGGCTTGTCGAAACCATCAGGCAGTTGAAGCTGACTGGCGTCTGGCGGATCAGAGAGGTGCCGTTGATCTGCACCGAAGTGGCGCCGGTCATCGTGTAGCTGCCATCGGCAAGCTTCTGGCCTGTGTCGGTGGCGACGGTCGTGAAGGTGCCGCCGGCGAAGGTCGACAGGCCGGTGCCCTTGGCGTCGATCCAGGAGCCTTCAACGCCTTTCGGCGACGCCGCCATCGGCGGTTCATCGGGGCCGCTGGTGGCACAAGCAGCAAGCAACGCCGCAATGGCCCCCGCCAAACTCATAGAAAGAACCTTGCGCGCAATAGTCATGTGAAAATCCTCTCCTCTCGCATCGGCCGAAAAATCGGAATCGACTTTCGGAAAGCACGATGCGGGCATCCAAGTTTCCAGAGCGCACGCCGTGCTGTCAAACGGGCACGCGGTCGCTCTCGTCCGCATCCTTCAATCGCCCGATTTCCGGGCGATTGCAAGGCAATGGGGCCTATGGAACGCACCGCTATCGAACGAGGATGTTGCGGAATTGCCACGGATCGTCCCGGTCGAGGTCTTCCGGGAACAGGCCGGGACGGTTATCGAGCGGCGTCCAGTCGGTGTAGTGGCCCTCGACCGGCCCGAGATACTGGGACTGCACTTCCAGGCAGCGCCTGTAGTCCATCTCGTCGGCCTCGACGATGCCGGCCTCCGGGTTTTCCAATGCCCATACCATGCCGGCGAGAACCGCCGAGGTGACCTGCATGCCGGTGGCGTTCTGATAGGGTGCCAGCTTGCGCGCCTCGGCGAGCGAGAGGTGCGAGCCGTACCAGTAGGCATTCTTGTCGTGGCCGTAGAGCAGCACGCCAAGCTCGTCGAGGCCGTCGACCAGCTCGTTCTCGTCGAGCACGTGGTGCACAGGCTGAGCCTTGCCGGCGGCGCCGAACATCTCGTGTAGCGACAGCACCGCGTCGTTGCAGGGATGGTAGGCATAGTGGCAGGTCGGGCGGTAGTGCACCTTGCCCTTCTTGCCGCGTACGGTGAAGAAATCGGCGATCGAGATCGCCTCGTTGTGGGTGACCAGGAAACCGTATTGCGCGCCGGGCGTCGGGCACCATGAGCGCACGCGCGTGTTGGCGCCGGGCTGCTCCAGGTAGATCGCGGCCTTGGAGCCATGCTTGTGCTTCTTGGCGTTCTTCGGCATCCACTTCTCATGCGTGCCCCAGCCGAGCTCGGCGGGCTGCAGGCCTTCGGAGATGAAGCCCTCGACCGACCAGGTGTTCCAGAACACATTCATCGGCTTCGGCTTCTTGGCGCGCTGGGTGTCGCGCTCGGCGATGTGGATGCCCTTGACGCCGGCCTTCTTCATCAGCTTGGCCCAGCCCTCGCGGTCGTCCTGCGCAGGCTCCGAAAACTCGAGGCCAAGATCGGTGGCGAGATTGACCAGCGCCTGTTTGACGAACCAAGAGACCATGCCTGGATTGGCGCCGCAGGTGGAGATGGCCGTCGCACCGCCGGGCTTGTCGTGCTTTTCCTGGATCATCGCCTCGCGTAGCGCGTAGTTGGTGCGGCTGGCATTGTCGGCCTCGGCATCGAAATAGAAACCGAGCCATGGCTCGACGACGGTGTCGATGTAGAGCACGCCGAGCTTGCGGCAGAGGCGCATCAGATCCACCGAGCCGGTATCGACCGACAGGTTGATGCAAAAGCCCTGACCACCGCCATTGGTCAGAAGCGGCGTCAAGAGCTTCTTGTAGTTCTTCTCGGTCACCGCTTCCTGGACGAAGGCGATGCCGCGCTCGTCGAGCAGCTTGCGGTCGGTGTCGCGCGGGTCGATGACCGTCATGCGCGACTTGTCGAACTGGAAATGGCGCTCGATCATCGGCAGCGTTCCCCGGCCGATCGAACCAAAGCCGATCATCACGACAGGGCCGGTGATCTCACCGTAAACGGGCCAGTTTTCAGTCGCCATTTTATCGAACACTCCTTCAAAGCCCAGGAAGCTGGGAAAAACGCACACAAAACCGGGCATCCTTGCCCGGCGGCCATGCGCTACATCACAGATCATTGTCACAAACCAGCGAAAAGCGCCAACCAGCGGCTAGCCGTCATTGGCCATGTGGTTAAGGACCACGATCAGCCGGTCGCGGTCTGATGTCAGGCCCTTGTAGTCGAGCTGGGCGAGATCGAGCGCTTCGAGCTGGCCGGCGAAAGATACAGCCAGCGTTGCCCGATCCGGATGCCGGGCGAGCACGGTGAGGGGGTCGAGATGGATGCGGATGGTGAACAGGATGTCACGTGTAACCGGTAGTTTCCGCAGGGTTTGCCGCTCGACGCGGATGAAGGCATGGGCGTCGATATCGCCATCGGGAAAGCGCGACGGCCGGTTGGTGGCGCGGTCCATGCGCTGCAGGTCGGAGAGCGGATGATAGAGCGCGTCGCCCGACTGGATCGACCAGTTGTAGCGCTCGACGGCTTGTCCCTGGAGGCCATCGAACATCCGGTGGATCAGCTCGGCCGGACGCGTGCCCGGGCCGAAACCCGGCACCGGCGCGTGGATGTCCTGCAGCGGCTTACCGAACTTTTCCAGGAGCGACCAGGATGAGGGAAAGCACAGCGAGCCGGCAACGAGCCGCCAGCCGGCGTCGCTACGGCGCATCAGGATCAGGTCTTCCTGGACGAGCTGTGAGGCCCTAGCCAGCGGAGCATCGGCGAGGGAAGCAGGCAGGCGGCCCGCCGCGCCCACGGCCTCGACCCCCGACCCGGTGCGCCGATAGGTTTCGGGGAACCTCTCCAGCAGATGCGCATCGAGCAAATCGAGCACTTCCTGCTGGGCGTCCCGCGTGCCATCCTCCTCGACGAAAACACGCTCGGGGATTTCGGCATAGAGCCGGCGCTTCTCGGCGAGATAAGGCAGCAGATGATCGTCGACCTCGATCCAGTCCGCCGGATCGAGCGGCTTCAGCCCGATGCTGAAGAGTTTCGACGAACCGTCGTAGGGCGTGTGGGCGGGGAGCACCTCGGCCACGCTCATGCTTCCTTGAAATGATCGAGGCTGGTGGCGGTCATCCTCGCCAGGAATTCGGTGACATCATAGTCGGCCGCGCCTGCCTTGGCGAAAGGGTCGGCGGCCAGCCTGACGTCGAGCACCTCGCGCGGACATCGTGCGATGATGACGCCGCCGGTCCTAGGCTTCTTCGGCCCGGAGGCGACGAAGATGCCGTCCGCATAGCAGGCCTTCAGCCACTCGACATGCGCGGCCTGCAAGCGGTCGATCTCGGTCAGCGGCACTTTGTAGTTCAGCGAGACGACAAACATTGTCTGGGCTTCTCTCAGGTAAGTTTGGCCGGAATCAGTCCGCGCAGCGAATTGCCGACGAACAGCGTCCTTGCGGATTTCAGATCGTCCAAGCTGTAGATCGCTTCACGGGCGCGGCCTTCATCCAGAAGCTCGGCGCGCAATACGCCAGGCAGCAGGCCGCAGTCGAGCCGGGGCGTCGCCAGCGCGCCGTCGCCGAAAATCGGCGAAGACATTGGTGATGGTGCCTTCACAGATTTCGCCGCGCTCGTTGGCCAGGATCACCTCGTCGGCCTGGGTGATGAGATATTCGGCGCGGGCGTGCGTGTAGAGCTGCCGCCGGCTGGTCTTGTGGCGCAGCAGCGGATCGTGCGAATCGAGCCTCGTTCGCGCCAGCCGCAGCAACCAGACCTTGTCGGCGGCGAGCGGTTCGTAGGGGTGTGCCGAGGCGGTCACCTTGCCGTCATGCGACAGGACGAGGCGGGTGCGCATGGCAATGCCGGACCCGCTGACCGCGCTGCTCAGCGCCTCGCCGACCTTGCCCGGATCATAGCGGAAGCCGAGCTCAGCCGCCGAGCCGTAGAGGCGGGCGAGATGACGATCGAAGCGCAGGAAGCCCGAGCCGGGTTCCCAGCGCATGGTCTCGATCAGCTGGAAATCGGCGGTGTTCCCGTCGCGAAGCGCGCTTTCAGCAGACACTCCTGATACTCCTCCCGCGCCGTCGAATCGAAGACGACGCCGCCACCGACATTGTAGACGGCCTCGCCGCCGGAAAAGAGCGAGATCGTGCGGATCGCCACGGAAAAGCGCATCGTGCCGCCGGGCGCGATCCAGCCGATGGCGCCACAATAGACATCGCGCGGCGTGCCTTCCAGATCGTGCAGGATTTCCATGGCGCGAATCTTTGGCGCGCCGGTGATCGAGCCGCAAGGAAACAGCGCCGCAAAGATCTGGCGGATGGAGAGACCCGGAAGCAGTTTGGCCCTGACATCGCTCACCATCTGATGGACGGTCGGATAGGTTTCGATGCGGAACAGCGCCGGCACGTCCAGCGTGCCGACCTCGCTGATCAGCGAGATATCGTTGCGCAGGAGATCGACGATCATGCGGTTTTCGGCCTGGTTCTTCTCGTCGTTGCGTAGGAAGATCTTCTGCCGCTCGTCCTCGGCCTTGGTCGCGCCGCGGGACGCCGTGCCCTTCATCGGATGCGTCTCGATCATGCCCCCGGCGTCGATCTCGAAAAAGAGTTCCGGCGAGCGCGACAGCACGATGGGTTCACCGAGCGCGACGAGCGCGCCATACTTTACCGGCTGGCGTTCGGTCAGCGCATCGAAGGCGGCCAGCGGGTCGCCTGACCATTGCGCATGCACCGGAAAGGTCAAATTGCCCTGGTAGCAATCGCCCTGCCTGATGTGCTGGTGCAGCCGCGAGAAGCGCTTCTCGTAGTCCTTGGGCGACCACGTCGCGCGGGCGTCGAAGATCGGGCCATTGGTCGCCGCGGTGTTGCGGGGCGGCACCGCCTCTTCGACCGGCGCATCGAAAACGCCAAGGCACACGAGCGGAGCGCGGCGCCCGTCCGGCAGCAAGGGAACGAGCTTGGGTTCCAGCAGATACCCCGCCTCATAGGAGAAATAGCCGGCAAGCCATTTGCCGGCGTCGTGCGCGGCTTGCGCTGCTTCCAGTGCCGGCAGGAAATCCCTTGCCTCATGCGCCAAGATGACATCGGCCGGCCGGTCGAAAACGAGCTGGCGCGCGCTTTCGTCGTTGCGGAAAATGGCGGCGGGCACGGACATGGGACTCGGATGCTGCGGTCGATGAAGCCGTCGACCGCTCTATATGGGGGGCCGCTCGCGCGCAATCGAGGGAACGGCACGCTGCCACTCAAAGCCGACCTTGGGGCCGATCTCAAGGCCATTTCCGGGTCAATATTGCGGGCCAAAAACAAAACGGCGGCGCCCTGGGCACCGCCGTTTGCAACAATATTGCCTCTGCCGCTCAAGTGTTGCTGGCGGTTCCCGCAGTTGGAAACTGCTTGGCGAATTCCTTTTCGTTGCCGGCGGCGAGCAGCTTGGCCTGCTCGATCCAGCGCTCGCGTGCGATGCGGCCGTCGAAATTCATCACGTCCTCGATCCGCTTGACATCGGCGGCTGTCCAGCTGGCGATCTGGGCGAAGCTGGTGACGCCTTGCGCCTTGAGCAGCTTCTCGTTGACCGGCCCAATGCCGATCAGCCGACGCAGATTGTCAGGCTTGCCGGATGCTGGCTTGGCCGGTGCCGGTGCGGCTTTCCTGGCTGGGGCTTCCTTTGGTGCGGTCGAATTCTTGGCTGCCGAGGCCGCGGCTGCCGGCTTGCTCGCCGCGGACTTGACCGCAGGTTTCGACGCTGCCGGCTTTGGCGCCGCCGATTTCGCAGCCACCGCCTTTGCAGGGGCGGCCTTCGCGGCCGCCCGTTTGGCAGGCGCCGGCTTTACGGGCGCGGATTTGGCCGTCGAAGGTGTCGACATCACGGCCGAGGGGGCAGCGTTTGTCTTGGCACTGGCAGCGGGTGCTGCCTGCGCATCGCGCAGCCGGCGCTCAAGGTCGGCGCGAGTCTTGCCGCATGCATTGAGTTCACCGGTCAGCCGGTCGCTGTCGGCGCGCAGTCTGTCGCGCTCGCCGCGTGTGCGGTCGATGTCGCCACGCAAGCTGTCCAACTCACCGCGCAGGCGGCCCCACAGGAACCAGCCCACCAGCACGCCTACCAGGAACGCCAGGAGCATGTAGAAAAAAGTGCCCATTGTGTCTCTCCAGTCAGATCCGTCTGCCGTGGGGTCATGACCTTCGGCGAAGGACTACTCGATGGTGGTTCCGCGGTTCGCGGAACAGCCGGCTTCGGTTCGAGCTGTCGGCAATCGGCCTTGCTTGCCATGGCCAACGGCCATCGTCGCGTTCGCCTGAGTGCTACGGCCGGCTGAGATATTTCCTCGCAGATCCGCATGCGCTCCGGCTGAGCTTGTAGCGAAGGCTATCATAGAGCTCGTGGAAAGCTATCGGAAAAACTTCGGTGGAGAGTACTTCAAGAACAGATATTTAGAGCAAGAATACAGCCATACCAATGTGCATTCCGGCTAAACTGTTTGGTGACGCCCGCGGGACGCATTTCACGTGTCGAGCACTTCCAACTCGTCGATCAGGCCGCTGATGACGCCAAGCCCGATCTGCCAGAAGGCGGGGTCGGTGGCGTCAAGGCCGAAGGGCGCCAGAAGCTCTGAATGATGCTTGGTGCCGCCGGCGCGGAGCATTTCGAAATACTTGTCCTGAAAGCCGCGCTCGGCGTTCTGGTAGACCGCATAGAGCGAGTTCACCAGGCAGTCGCCGAAAGCATAGGCATAGACATAGAAGGGCGAATGGATGAAGTGCGGGATGTAGGTCCAGAACACCTCGTAGCCTTCGCGCAGCTTGATCGCCGGACCCAGGCTTTCGGCCTGCACTTCGAGCCAGAACTGGCCGAGCCTGTCGGAGGTCAGTTCGCCGTTCTTGCGCTCGGCATGCACCTTGCGCTCGAATTCATAGAAGGCGATCTGGCGCACGACCGTGTTGATCATGTCCTCGACCTTCTGGGCGAGCATGGCCTTGCGCTCGCGCCTGTCGGTGGTCTGGTCGAGCAGCGAGCGGAAGGTCAGCATCTCGCCGAAGACGGACGCCGTCTCGGCCAGTGTCAGTGGCGTCGAGGCCATCAGCGCGCCCTGGCCGCTGGCCAGCACCTGATGCACGCCATGGCCAAGTTCGTGCGCCAGCGTCATCACATCGCGCGGCTTGCCCATGTAGTTGAGCAGCACATAGGGATGCGCCGACGGCACGGTCGGATGCGCGAAGGCGCCGGGCGACTTGCCCGGACGCACCGGCGCGTCGATCCAGTTGTGGTCGAAGAAGGTTCGCGCGATCTCCGCCATGTCGGGCGAAAAGCGCTGATAGGCGGACAGCACGGTGTTCCTGGCCTCGTCCCAGCCGATGATCGCCTGAGGCGTATCCGGCAACGGCGCGTTGCGGTCCCAGTGGTTCATAACCTCCATGCCGAGCCACCGCGCCTTCATCGCGTAGTAGCGGTGCGACAGGCGCGGATAGGCATCGCGCACGGCGGACGCCAGGGCATCCACCACGCCGCGCTCGACGCGGTTGGCGAGATGGCGTGAATCGGCGATGTCCTCGAAGCCGCGCCAACGGTCTGAAATTTCCTTGTCCTTGGTCAGCGTGTTGGTGATCAGCGTGAAAGTGCGCAAATTCTTGCGGAAGGTCGTGGCCAGCGCCTCGGACGCCCGGCGGCGCACCTCGCTATCGGCGTCCTGCAGGCGGTTCAGCGCCGGCTCCAGCGTCAGTTCCTCGCCGTCGATGGCGAAGCGAAGATCTGTCATCGTCTCGTCGAACAGTCGGTTCCAGGCACCGCGCCCGGTGATCGATTTTTCGTGGAAGAGCTGCTCGACACGGTCCTCGAGCTGGTAGGGCTTGTCCTTGCGCAGATCGAGCACCCACGGCCGATAGTGGCCGAATGCGGGATCGCCGGCGAGCGCGCCTTCGATGGCGGCATCATCGATCAGGTTGAGTTCGAGCGCGAAGAACAGAAGGTGCGCGCTGGCGTCGGTCATCTTCTCCTGGATGTCGCCATAGAGCTTGGCGCGCTGCGGGTCGGCGGTGTTGCCGGCATAGACCAGTCCCGCATAGGAGACGATGCGGCCGATCAGTTCCTCCAGTGCCTCGTAGGCGACAAGCGCCTCGCCCAGCCTGCCTCCGCTGCCGCGCTCGGCCTCGGCGGCCAGCGTGCCCTTCCAGCGGCTCTCGAAGCTGATCGCATCGGTGGCCGCCTTGGCGATATCGCGCTTCAGCTCCGGCGCGTCCATGCCGGCATAGAGGTCGGCAAGGTTCCATTCCGGCAGGTCGCCAAGCTCGGCCGCGCCCTGGCCGGACGCTGGCGCCGCAAGCCGCCGAGCGGAAACCGTGTGCCCAGAAACCATGTGCATCGCCGACACCTTCCGTGGCCAAGGTTCAAGGGGAAACGAGAAGCCGGTCAAATCCTAAGGAATTCATTCACCGGGTTTTTTGAAACCTTATTTAGAACCCTGTGCCAAGATGGTCCACAGGGCAGAATTCCTCGGGCGGGCAGTCATACCAGTCATGACAGGTTCCATACTCATAGTCGATGACGATCCCGTGCAGCGCCGGCTGCTCGAAGCGGCGGTGACTCGGTTCGGTTACACGGCCATCGTCGTCGATGGCGGCGCGGCTGCTCTCGATGTCCTCGACGGGCCCAGCGCCCGCGAGGTTTCGGTGGTCATCCTCGATCTGGTCATGCCCGGTCTCGACGGCATCGGCGTGCTGAAGGCGATGCGCGAGCGCGACATAAATGTCCCGGCCATCGTGCAGACCGCCCAGGGCGGCATCGAGACCGTGGTCTCGGCGATGCGTCACGGCGCCTTCGATTTCGTCGTCAAGCCGGCGTCTCCGGACAGACTGCAGGCGTCGATCGGCAATGCGCTCAAGGTCGAGGCCGTCGAGGGCGAGGTCAAGCGCACGTCGCGCCGGCGCAGCGGCCTTCTGACCTTCAAGGACATGATCACGCACAGCCCGGCCATGGACAGGGTGATCCGCCTCGGCCAGAAAGCGGCGGCATCCAACATTCCGATCCTGATCGAGGGCGAGTCCGGCGTCGGCAAGGAGCTGGTGGCGCGCGCCATCCAGGGCAGCGGCGACCGCCGCTCGAAACCCTTCGTCACCGTCAATTGCGGCGCCATTCCCGACAATCTGGTCGAATCGATCCTGTTCGGCCACGAGAAGGGCTCATTCACCGGCGCGACCGACAAGCACACCGGAAAATTCGTCGAAGCGCATTCCGGCACGCTGTTTCTCGACGAGATCGGCGACCTGCCGCTCGACGTGCAGGTCAAGCTGTTGCGCGCCGTGCAGGACGGGGAGGTCGACCCGGTCGGCGGGCGCTCGACCGTCAGGGTCGACATCAGGCTGATTTCGGCGACGCACCGCAACCTCCTGCAGCAGGTCAAGGACGGCAAGTTCCGCGAGGATCTGTTCTATCGGTTGAACGTCTACCCGATCTTCGTACCGCCGCTGCGCGACCGCCGCGACGACATCCCCTATCTGGTCAGCCATTTCATGGACAAGGTCGCGCCGGCCGACCCGCGTCGCCGCCTGCAAGGCATTTCGGCCGCGGCGCTCGCCGTGCTGCAGGCCTATGACTGGCCCGGAAACATCCGGCAGCTCGAAAATGCCGTCTTCCGGGCCTCGGTGCTTTGCGAAGGCGATGTGCTGACCACGGAGGACTTCCCGCAGATCCGGGCGCAGGTGGAAGGCACCGTCAACCTCGACACGGACGACGATGCGCCGTCGCCGTCCCTGCCTCCGGAGGGGTACGAAGAAGAAGCCTTGCCCGGCGAGGTTAGCCCGGCAACCGGGTCCGATGCGCCGGCCAGGTTGCCGCCCCGCTTCGGCACGTTGCGGGCGCTCGACGATCGCGGCAATGTACGCGCGCTGGCCGATGTCGAACTTGAGATGATCAAGCTCGCCATCGATCACTACAACGGCCAGATGAGCGAAGTCGCCCGCCGACTCGGCATCGGCCGCTCGACGCTCTATCGCAAGCTCAAGGAATACGGCATCGATCCCGAGACCGGCCGCGTCGACCGGCTCGCTTCCTGAGGCACAAGGCCGGCGCCAGTCCGCAATGCCACAATAGGCCGTATACCGGCCGTTGGCGGATTGTGGCGGCACAACGCTGTTCACGCATTAAGGCTAACGGTAACAGATCGTGTTCCGCGCAAAGGCGGAAACATGATCTAAACCAGTGGTTTACCAAGTAACCCTGTGTACAATTTTTGACGGGATATCGCCACGGTGTTACCGCATTTCGACTTCAATAAGCGATGATTAACCATTAGGATCGATATTCGGATGTGACCACGACACATCCGTTTGGACAAATCCGGGGACAAACGGCAGCCTGCAAGGCCTTTTGATTTGAACAGAATCGAACGACACACGAACGGGCGGCACCATCAAGTGAGCGTCTGGCCGAAGTGGCTGGCGGCGTTGATTGTCGCATTTGGTTTTGTCGCCGCGGCTGGGACTGGAGCCAACGCCGAAACACGTTCGCTGAAGCTTTATCACCTCCACACACACGAAAAGGCCGAGATCGTCTACAAGCGCAACGGCCGCTACGTCCCGGAGGGTCTCAGGAAGATCAACATCATTCTGCGCGATTGGCGTCGCAACGAGCCGACCAAGATGGATCCGCGTCTGCTCGATCTGGTCTGGGAAGCGTACCGGGAAGCTGGCGCCACGGACTACATCCAGGTCGTCTGCGGCTATCGCTCGCCGTCGACGAACTCGATGCTGCGCAGCCGCAGCCGGGGCGTCGCCGAGAAGAGCCAGCACATGCTCGGCAAGGCGATGGACTTCTACATTCCCGGCGTGCCGCTGAAGAAGCTGCGCAATATCGGTCTCAAGATGCAGGGCGGCGGCATCGGCTACTATCCGTCCTCCGGTTCGCCGTTCGTCCATATGGATGTCGGCAATGTGCGCCATTGGCCCGGCATCAGCCGCCAGGAACTGGTCAGCCTGTTCCCCAATGGCAAGACGCTGCATGTGCCGAGCGACGGCAGGCCGCTGCCCGGCTTTGAGCAGGCGCTCGCCTCCTACAAGGCGCGCAAGGGTTCGGGCTCGCCGGCCATCGAGTTGGCCAGCGCCGGTGGTAGCGGCAAGAAATCAGGCGGGTTCCTATCGGCCTTTTTTGGCGGCGGCGACGACGAGGCCGACGACAGCGCCGATGTCGAGACCGCTTCGGCCGCACCTCCGCCCAAGGCGAGAAACTTGAAGCCGGCCGCGGCAGCCAAGACCAGCAACCTCCCGGGCATCGCCATCGTGGCGCCGGAGAACGCGCAGCGCGCCGCGGTTCCGCAGGTGACCGAGGAGCAGGCCCCCGAGCCGGAACAGGACACGCCGGAGACGATCATAGCGGCATTGCCTGCACGCAGCGTTCCGTTGCCTGATTTCGCACCACGACCGAAGGCCGATGTCGGCGCTCAGCCGCCTGAAAACGTTCCTTTTGGGATGGCGGACGCGACAGCCACAACCGAGCAGGCCGTGGCGACCGCACAGGCGCCGGCGACCGTTCCTTTCGGCATGGCCGATGCAACGGCTTCGGCTGATCCGGCCCAAATTGCCGTCAACAACATACCGTTGCCGACATGGCGCCCCGACACTTCGCTGCCAGCCGCTCTGGCTGCGTCGCCCAGCAAGACTGTGCTGATGGCGCTGGCCGATACGGCTGAGCACGGCAAGACCGGGACCGATGCGTTCTCGGTGCTGCCGACGGCGCGCCCCGAGATGGCCCAGCCGGACGCCGTCAAGGCCGTTCTCGACGAGGCCAATGCCCAGGTCGGCGCGGCCGACGAATACCAGGTTGCTTCCTTGTCCGCGTCCGAGCCGCGTTCGGCCTTCAACGATCCGTCGGGTAACGATGCCGCATCGCCGCGCGAGGCTGTCGTTGCCCGCCCGGCCGGCTCCGATCCGGCCGCCGCGATCGGCGCCGGCGTGAAGACCACCCGCAAGGAATCGAGAGCCACCGCGCGCGACCTGAAGCCAGGCCCCAAGGCGATGGTGGTTGCCGCCGCACCGCAGGCCGCCCGCTGGGCACTGACCAGCGGTGAGAATGTCGCCACCGTTTCCAGCGCGACGACGGCGCCGGGCTACGCCTACAGCATCGTGCACACGGCGCCGAGCGAGGTCTACACGGCCGGCTTCCAGCAGGGCTACCAACTGGCCGACGCCAACCGCTTCACCGGCAATGCCGTCAAGTTCCTCTCGGTCGCCCGCTTCCAGACCAAGTAAGCGATCAGCAATCGACAAAGCCGCGCCGGGCAACCGGCGCGGCTTTTTGCTGCGAGACCACCCGGTCTGACATTGCAGTGATCGTGGACGGCTCGAAACCTGCGACGGATCCTGCTTGCAACAGGAAAACCGCGACTCGCTCGACGCAAGTCGGCCGGTTTTTCATGCCGTGACGAAGGCCTTATTTCGCGAGCTTGCTCGCCGCGCGAGCCAGGGCTTCGATCTCGTCCCACCTGCCGGCCTTGACCATTTCGTCGGGCGCCACCCAGGAGCCGCCGACGCAGATGACATTGGGCAGGCTGAGATAGTCGGCTGCGTTCTTGCCGGTGATGCCGCCGGTTGGGCAGAATTTCACATCGGCGAGCGGCGAGGCGAAGGCCTTCAGTGAAGCGATGCCGCCCGACTGCTCGGCCGGGAAGAATTTGAGAAAGCGCAAGCCGGCTTCCCGTGCGGCCATGATCTCGCCGGGCGTGATGGCGCCGGGCAGCAGCGGAACATCGCTGTCGGCGGCTGCCGCCAGAAGCTCGCGGGTAATGCCGGGGCTGACGATGAATCGCGAGCCTGCGCTCGCTGCCTCTTCGAACTGCCTGATATCGAGAATGGTGCCGGCGCCAACGATGGCTTCCTCGACCTCACCAGCCACACGCCGGATCGCCTCAAGCGCGTCGGCGGTCCGCAGCGTGATCTCGATCGCCGGCAGGCCGCCGCGTGCCAGGGCGCGGGCCAGCGGCACGGCGTCGGCGACATTGGCGATCTTCAACACCGGGATGACCGGCTGGCCGTTGAGAAGCGACAGGAGTTTTTCGGTCTTGCTGGGCATCTGCTCTCCGTATCCTAACTAAGGCGTGTCGCATGAATTGGTTTCGGCGCGACGCGCTTGACGGCAATCCAACCGATTAGCAGACGGGTGTTTTTCTGTCCATGAAACGAAGCGTGTCGCGATGTCACGCGCGGCCGGTACTTGCCTGGATTCCGGCTCTGCCTTGAATCGGCTTGCGTGAGCGTTTAGTGGCTTCGGCAATGATATCACTTCTGCCCTTTCGCGTCGCCGCGCTCTACCGGTTTGCCCGGCTCGACGCCTTCGAGGAGCTGCGCGCGCCGCTCACTGCCTTCTGTTGCGGGCGCGGCATCAAGGGCACGCTGCTTCTGGCGCATGAAGGCATCAACGGCACCGTCGCCGGCAGCGAAACGGCGATCGGCGAACTGATCGAGTATCTCGAAGCCGTCGAAGGGCTCGCCGGCCTCGAGGTCAAATACAGCGTCGCCGCGGAAATGCCGTTCCATCGTATGAAGGTGCGGCTGAAGCGCGAGATCGTCACCATGGGCGTCGCCGATATTGATCCGGCGACGAGCGCCGGAACCTATGTCGCGCCAGCCGACTGGAATGCGCTGATTTCCGAGCCCGACACTGTTATCATCGACACGCGCAACGCCTACGAGGTGTCGATCGGCACCTTCAAGGGCGCGATCGACCCCGTCACCGCAAGCTTTCGCGAGTTCCCGGCCTGGGTGGAAGCGCACCGGGCGGAGTTCGAAGGCCGCAAGGTCGCGATGTTCTGCACCGGCGGCATACGCTGCGAAAAGGCGACCGCCTATGTCAAATCGCTCGGCTTCGAGGATGTCTTTCATCTCAAGGGCGGCATCCTCAAATACCTCGAGGAGGTTCCGGCCGAACAGAGCCTCTGGCAAGGCGAGTGCTTCGTCTTCGACGAGCGGGTTTCGGTGTCGCACGGACTTGCCGAGGGCGAGGCGGAACTCTGCCGAGCCTGCCGCCATCCGCTGACGCCGAGCGACCTGACATCGCCTAAATTTGCCGCCGGTGTTTCGTGCCCGCATTGCTTCGATGCGCGTTCGGACATGGACCGCCAGCGTTATGCCGAGCGTCAGCGGCAGGTCGAGCTTGCGCAGGCGCGGGGCAGGGGTCCGCACATCGGATCGTAGGTCCGCTCTGTTATCGACAGCTACGGCAAAGCGACGGTTTGTCATTGTAATGCAAGGGTTCGGGACCTACGTCTTCGACGTTCGAAACCTGCCCGTCCGGCCGGGCAAATCCTGGAGGCACTGAATGTTCGATCCCAAGAAGCTTCTCGACGATCTGCTCGGCTCGCAAATCCCCGGCACCAGTGGCACCGTTCGCGACAAGGCGGGCCAGGCGGTGCAGATGGCCAAGGACAATCCGCTGGCCGCTGGAGCGCTCGCTGCGGTGCTGCTCGGAACCGGTGCCGGCCGCCAGATGACGGGTACCGCGGTGAAGCTCGGTGGATTGGCCGCGATCGGCGGCCTCGCCTACAAGGCCTACCAGAACTACAAGGCCGGCAATGCTCCGGCCGAGACGCCGGCAGCCGGCGAGCCTGAATTGCTGCCGCCGCCCAAGGACACCGCCTTCCACCCGTCGCAGGCGCCGCAAGGCGAGGACGAATTCACGCTGACCCTGGTGCGGGCGATGATCTCGGCGGCGAAGGCCGACGGCCATATCGACGATGACGAGCGCCAGAAGGTCGCCGGCAAGCTCAGCCTTTCGGGGATCGGCTCCGACGCCGAAAAATTCCTGATGGCGGAGCTGGCGAGCCCGCTTGACCTCGACGCGCTGGTGGCTGGCGCCCAGACCGATGCGCAGAAGCTCGAACTCTACACCGCGTCGCGCCTGACCATCGATCCCGACACACGCGCCGAGCGCGGCTATCTCGACCTGCTCGCCGGCCGGCTCGGTCTGCCGGATGCGCTGGTCGATCATGTCGAGGCGACGGTTTCGGCGACCAAGGTGCCGGCCCAGGCCGGGACTTCACCCAATCCGCGCTGGTAGGTCAAAACGGCACAGGCGGCCTTTCGGGCGTTAACCTTTCGTTAACTCAGGAAGCGCATGATTTTATGCAGTCGGATCGGCTTTTCCTCCTCCCAAGCCCGGTTCAGATCAGGGCGGTCGCCAATGACCGCCCTTTTTGTCGGCACGATCTGCTCACCTGAGCACGATCTCCAGCAGAAATCGGATTCCAATTTTCGGATCATGCTTTGTGCTTCGGCTTGCCATCGCCGCTATCATTTGCGATGCCTTTGCTTCTTGCGCAAACCCGGAAAATAGTGCGTGCGCGCGTTGCTGCCGGAGGACAACAGCCATGACCGTAAAACGAACCGCCATCGTCACCGGCGCCGGCACCGGCATCGGCAAGAGCGTCGCCACGGCGCTGCTCAAGGCCGGCTGGAACACAGTGTTCTGCGGGCGCCGCAAGGCGGTGCTGGATGCCGCGGTCGCCGAGGCCGGCCGCACCGACGCCAAGGCATTGGCGGTTGCCTGCGATATCAGCAAGGCCGGCGAGGTCGATGATCTGTTCGAGACGGTGGCGGCGGCCTTCGGCCGCGTCGACCTGCTCTTCAACAACGCCGGCATGGGTTACAAATCGACGCCCATCGACGAGATCCCGGTCGAGGTGTGGAACGATATCGTCGGCGTCAATCTCACCGGTTCGTTCCTGTGCGCTCGCGCCGCCTTTGGCGCCATGCGCAAGCAGCGGCCGATGGGCGGCCGCATCATCAACAACGGCTCGGTGTCGGCCTACGCGCCGCGCCCGGGCTCCGTGCCCTACACGGCGACCAAGCATGCCATCACCGGGCTGACCAAGACGCTGGCGCTGGACGGAAGACCCTATGACATTGCCTGCGGGCAAATCGACATCGGCAATGCGCTGACCGACATGGCGCAGCCGATGACGGTCGGCGTACCGCAGGCCAACGGCTTGATCGCCGCCGAAGCGGTGATGGACGTTCAGCACGTTGCCGACGCCGTTGTCCACATGGCCAGCCTGCCGCTCGACGCCAACGTGCTGTTCATGACGGTGATGGCGACCAAGATGCCGTTCGTCGGCCGTGGATAGTTATTTCCCAGCCAAGGGCACGCCCGGCAGGTAGAGCGCGATTGGACGGATTTCGTAGACGGCGGTCGGATTAACGCGGCGCAGGTCGCGGGCGATAACGATCGCATCGTCACGTGTCGCGCAGTCGACGACATAGAGACCGAGAAGCTGTTCCTTCGTCTCGGCGAACGGCCCGTCGAAAACGGTTCCGTCGCCTGGTCCGCGCAAGGTGCAGGCCGACCGGGTCGCCCCAAGCCGCGCCGATGGGCCAAGATTGCCTTCACGGTAAAGCCGATCGTTAATTTCGAGCAGGTCGACCATCAATGCCGCGTCCTGCTCCGGCGTCAGCGCGGTGATGGCTCCTTCCACATGGTAGGCGAGGATGGCGTAAAACATCGAGTCACCTTCTGTCGTGATTGCAAACATCCAGCGCCGGTCGCTAGGCCCGACAGCCTCACTTGCCCAGGAACGCTCCGATCCGCTCCAGTGCCCGCAAGATGTTCTCCTCGGAGTTGGCGTAGGAGAGCCTGATATAGCCTTCGCCGAGAATGCCGAAATCGGGGCCGCCGATCAATGCCACGCCGGCCTCGTCGAGCAGCGTCGAAGCGAGCTTCTTTGCTTTCCAGCCGGTCTTCGAGACGTTGGGGAAGGCATAGAACGCGCCCTTGGGCGTGATGCAGGTAATGTTGGGCAGGGCGTTCAATCCCTCGACCACGATCTTCCTGCGGCGGTCGAAAGCGCGCATCATCTTGTCGACATCGTCCTGCGGGCCGTCGATGGCCGCGATGCCGGCAAACTGGCTCGGCGCGTTGACGCAAGACCAGCAATTGACCGCCAGCTTGCGCACCTTGTCGTAGAGGTGAGCGCCCTTGTCGCCATTCGGCCAGATCGACCAGCCCATGCGCCAGCCGGTCATCGCCCAGGTCTTCGACCAGCCATTGAGCACGATCAGCCGGTCGCGGATCTCGGGAAAGCCAAGCAGCGAGCAATGCGTCTCGCCGTCATAGGTCATCACGTCGTAGATTTCGTCGGAGAGGATGGCGACCTGGGGATGCGCCTCCAGCCCCTTGACCAGCTTCTCGATCTCGGCCCGCGGCGTGACGCCGCCGGTCGGGTTGGCAGGTGAGTTGAGGATCAACAGCCTGGTCTTCGAGGTGATCAGCGCCAGCGTCTCCTCGGCGGAGAAGGCAAAGCCGTTTTCCTCGCGCATGGGTACTGGAATAGGTGCCGCACCGGTGAACTCGATCATCGAGCGGTAGATGGGGAAGCCCGGATCGGGATAAAGGATCTCGGCGCCAGGCTCGCCGAACATCAGGATCGCGGCGAACATGGTCGGCTTGCCGCCGGGCAGGATCATCACCGTTTCAGGCGATATCTCGACGCCGGTGGTGGTCAGCGTGCGCCGCACCACCGCCTCGCGCGTTGCCAGCAGGCCATTGGCCGGCGTGTAGCCGTGATGGCCGTCGCGCAGCGCCTTGATCGCCGCCTCGACGATGTGCTGCGGCGTCTTGAAGTCGGGCTGGCCGATGCCGAGATTGACGATGTCGCGGCCCTGTTGGGCCAGTGCTGTTGCCCGTGCCAGCACCGCGAAGGCATTTTCCTCGCCGAGACGGTCGAAAGCCGAAATCGTGTGGAGCATTTTTCCCGTCCGTGTGGTTCTTGCTGTTGGGTCGCGTTTTTGTGAGCTTCGGCTGGCAAAAGTCAAACGGATTGGAGCTTTCGGTGACGGAAAATCTGAAAGATTGGCAACCGCGCCCGCGACCCGAGCGCAAGGCGATCGACGGCCGTTATGTCCGGCTTGAACCGCTGAGCGCCGCAAAACACGGCGATGAGCTCTATGAGGCGTCTTCCGTGTCCGATGTCGATGGCCGCTTCGCCTGGCTGCCCGACTATCCGCCTGAAACCCGCGTTGCCTTCCAACCCTGGCTGGACAAGGTCGAGGCCAGCGAGGATCCGCTGTTCTTTGCAGTCATCGACAAGGCCAGCGGCAAGGTCGCCGGGCGCCAGACCCTGATGCGCATCGATCCGGCCTACGGCGTCATCGAGATCGGCAACATCTATTGGGGCCCGCTCATCTCGCGCAAGCCGGGAGCGACCGAAGCGCAGTTCCTGTTCATGAAATACATCTTCGACGAACTCGGCTATCGCCGCTACGAATGGAAGTGCAACAACCGCAACGAGCCGTCGAAGCGGGCAGCCGAACGGTTCGGCTTCAAGTTCGAGGGCATTTTCCGCCAGCATCTGATCGTCAAGGGTGAAAACCGCGATACGGCATGGTATTCGATCATCGACAAGGAGTGGCCAGCCTTAAGCAAAGCCTATGAAGCGTGGCTCGATCCGGCCAATTTCGATAGCGACGGCCAGCAGAAGCGACGGCTTGAGGATTTTCGCGCGCAGTTAGGTGCGTGAGATCAGGCGCGTAACGGGAGTTGCCATTGGCCCACACCCACGATCACAGCGGGCATGATCACACTGGGCACGATCATGGGCCGGGTCATGTGCATGGCTCGACCGACAAGAAACGCGTGCTTATCGCGGCCTGCCTGACCGGCGGCTTCATGGTCGCCGAAGCGCTTGGCGGTATCCTCACCGGGTCGCTGGCGCTGCTGGCCGATGCAGGCCACATGCTCGCCGATTCGATCGCGCTCGGCCTTGCCTGGTACGCGTTTCATCTCGCGGGACGTCCGGCGACCGTTCGCCTCACCTATGGCTTCGGCAGGGTCAAGACGCTGGTGGCCTATACAAACGGCATTGCCATCTTCGTCATCGCGCTGTGGATCGTCTACGAAGCCTGGGGGCGCCTGCGGGCGCCGGCGCCGGTGCTTGGTGGGCCGATGCTGGTGGTGGCGATCCTCGGCCTGCTGGTCAATATCGGCTCCTTCCTGGTGCTGCATGGCGGCGACCGCGAGAACCTGAACATGCGCGGCGCCATCCTGCATGTGCTGGGCGATCTGCTCGGCTCAGCCGCCGCCATCGCGGCGGCGTTGGTCATTCTGACGACCGGCTGGACGCCGATCGACCCGATCCTGTCGGTCCTGGTCTCGCTGCTGATCCTGTATACGGCGTGGTCGCTGATGCGCGCCGCCGCCCATGTCCTGCTCGAGGGTGTGCCACCCAGCCTCGACCGCGATCTGATCGCCAGGGACATCGAAGCGACGGTCCGGGGCGTCCGCGAAGTGCATCACATGCATGTCTGGTCGCTCGACGGAACCAGCAACATGGCGACGCTGCATGCCTGTCTCGACGAGGGCGTCGACGCGCACCAGGCGGTCAGCGCCGTCAAGAAGCGGCTTGCCAGCGAGCACGGCATCAGCCATGCCACCGTGGAACCGGAATTCGGACAGTGCGCCGACGATAGCCACGAGCACGGCCACGGGCACGGGCATGAAGCGGCCGCGCACCACGACCACCATCACTAGGACCGATCGATTGGTCCTGCCTCAGGAGTTCCAAACCTTGAAAACCAGCTTGATGAACGCCCACTGCCCGGACGCGTCATGATGGATCGTGACACCAGGAATGCGGCCATCGCAGCGGTGTGGATCATGCTTCTGTTCGGCATCGGCGCCTACTATCTGCCGACCGTGATGCTGGCCCTCGGCAGCCTTTCGACCGTGCTGGCCGGCGCCTTCGGCATCGTCTTCGTGCTAGCGTTTTTCTCGGTGTTCTGGCTGCGCGCGCGCAACCAACGCAAAAACCAGGGTAAATAGGCAAGGGATTTTCGACATGCGCATTCTGATCACCGGCGCCGCGGGCATGGTCGGCCGCAAGCTCATCGCCCGGCTGGCCAAGGACGGCATGCTGCGCGGCGGCAAGATCACCGCGCTCGACCTGCACGATATCGTGCCGCCGCAGGCGCCGGTCATGGACGGGGTCAGCATCACCCTCCACACCAGCGATCTTGCCGAGGCGGGTGCCACCGAACGCCTGGTCGCATCGCGCCCCGATGTCGTCTTCCATCTCGCCGGCATCGTGTCCGGCGAGGCGGAGGCGAATTTCGAACTCGGCTACCGCGTCAATCTCGACGGCACGCGGGCGCTGTTCGATGCCATCCGCCTGGCGGGCTTTGCACCGCGTGTCGTCTTCACCTCGTCGATCGCGGTGTTCGGTGCACCGTTCCCGGATGTCATACCCGATGACTTCCATCCGACGCCGCTGACCTCCTACGGCACGCAGAAGCAGATGAGCGAAGCGCTGCTGGCCGACTATTCCAGGCGCGGTTTCTTCGACGGCATCGGCATCCGGCTGCCGACCATCTGCGTGCGGCCCGGCAAGCCGAACAAGGCAGCGTCGGGCTTCTTCTCGGGCATCATCCGCGAGCCCTTGAGCGGACATGAGGCGATCCTGCCGGTGCCGCGCTCCGTCGTGCACACCCACGCGAGCCCGCGTTCGGCGGTCAACTTCCTGATCCATGCGGCGCAGATCGATGGCGCCGCCGTCGGGCCGCGCCGCAACCTGACGATGCCCGGCGTCGCCGTTACCGTCGGCGAGCAGATCGAGGCGCTGGAGCGTATCGCCGGGCCGAAGGCGGCGAGCCTGATCCGTGAGGAGCCGGACGAGACGATCTGGGCGATCGTCAAGGGTTGGCCGACAAGGTTCGAGGCGCGGCGCTCAAGGGAGCTCGGCTTTGCCGCCGAAAAGAGTTTTGACGAGATCATCCGCGCGCATATCGAGGATGAGCTCGGCGGCAAGATCGCAGGTTAAATCCGCAGCACCACGGTGGGGAAAATCACCCGCCTGACGCCAGGCTTGCCGACAAAAGCAACAGTCCGAACAGGAAGACGAAGGCGGCGCCGCCGATCTCGACGATCGAGTGGATGCGGTTGCCCATGCGGCCATCGCCGGCGAAATACACGGCCCAGTTCTTGGCGGTCACCGCAAGTGTGGCCAGCGCCGAGACGGTGATCGCGGTCCCCAGCGACATCGCCAGCACCGACAGCAGGCCGCCGAGCCAGAGCCCGTTGAGAAGCGCGAAGCTGAGCACGATCAGCGCACCGGAGCAGGGGCGGATGCCGACCGCCGCCACCGCCGACCAGGCCGTGCGCCAGTCGAAGCGATCGCCCGACAGCAGCGCCGGGTCGGGCGCATGCGAATGGCCGCAGGTGTCGCAGACCTCGCCCGCCGCGTGATCGTGATGGGCATGATCGTGGCCGTGCGCACCATGGTCGTGATGATCGTGCGAATGGCTGTGCGCATGGTCGTGATCGTCATGCGCGTGCAGGGCGTGCGAATGGCCATGGGCCGCATGCGAATGACCTGCATGCGAATGGCCACCATGAGAATGGCCGGCGTGCGCCGCCGACAGGCTGTAGGCTGGACCTTTGCCGAACAGGCGCAGGACGGCAGGGCCGAGCTTGCGCCACAGCAGCCAGGCGCCGAACAGGGTGACGAAGACAAAGCTCATGACCTCCATGAACCAGGCCGCGTCCGTCATCGACACGGAGGTGCCGCGCAGGACGAAATAGGCGACTCCCATCACCGCGACCGCTGTGAGGCCTTGCAGCAGCGCCGAGATGAAGGACAGCAGGATGCCGCGGCGTAGTGCCACTTCGTTGGCGACCATGTAGGACGAGATCACCGCCTTGCCGTGACCGGGGCCGGCGGCATGGAAGATGCCGTAGGCGAAGGACAGGCCGACGAGTATCCAAATCTTGCTGCCGTCCTGGCGCATCGCCTTCATCGCGGTTGCCAGCGCGCGATAGAATTCCTGCTGCCGCAGATTGATCCACATCAGGATGTGGGCGAAGGGGCCGGTGCTGGGCGCGATGCCGTCATTGACGCCGATGCCGAGCGAACTCTGAGCATGGGCGGAGTTGGCAAAATGCATCATGGCAACAGTGAGGGCTAACAGGCCGAATGCCAAACGCAGGGACGGTTTCGTCACCGGTTTCATCCTTCTGGCTGACAGGTCAGTTCGAGCTTGGTGGCAAAGATCTTGCTCATGTCGGTGCCGGTCGGATCGTTGAAGAAGGCATCGGTAAGGGTCTTCTGGTTTTCCTTGATCGCCTCGTCCGGGTCCGGACGGATCACCTTGCTGGTGCAGTTCGACGGCAGGCCTTCAACCGTGATGTTGGAGTCCTCGGTGAAGTCGATCGCCGTGTAGAACGTCGGATCGTAGACGCCGATGTCGATCTTGCCGTTGAGCTTGATCGGCTCCTTCGGTTCGGACTCGAACAGGATGATCAACTGGTCGTTGTCGAAATTGGCCATCAGATGCGGCGGCGGCGTCATCGCCACGTCCTTGCCGTCCACGGTGACGAGCTGGAAGTAATTGAACTCGGCCAGCGAGGCGTGGACGGTGTCGGCGACTTCCTTGAGCTCGTTGTCGTCGAGCTTCAGGTCGGAGTTCTTGTCGAACTCCATCATCACCGTGCTGGAGAAGAGATCGTCGAAGCGCCAGAGATGACGCAGCGCTTTCACACTTTGGTGATCCGGGGAGAGGATCACGTCGAGGCGGGCCTCGGCGAAGACGTGGGGATGCACCTCAGCCGGTCCGGTGGCGGCAAATGTCGCCGCCAAGGCCGAAGCCAGCATGATTGCGTGCCGTTTCAGGTGCATTCTCGGTCGCGATTCCATTGGGCCTCGGATGAGATGTCGAGAGTTATCAGAAAGGGGGCGAAATTGGGACCGGGACTCGACTGAATAGATCAGGCTTCACGCGTTCTGAACCACTGCACCAGGAAGTCGACGAAAACGCGGACTTTGGCCGGCAGGTAGCGGCGGTGCGGGTAGACGGCGAAGATGCCGCCGCCCGACAGGATGCGGTCATCCATCACCGACACCAGCCGGCCGCTCGCGAGGTCGGGCGCGGCGATGAAATCCGGCAGGACGGAAAATCCGAGCCCGGCTACGGCCGCGGCTCTCGCCGTCATCGGGCTGTTGACCTCGATGGGACCCGACACCGAAACGCTCACCGGATCGCCATTGTCGCCCTTGAACGGCCAGTTGTTCAGTCCGCGGCCATTGGTGTCGACGATGCAGGGCATGCGGCTGAGATCCTGCGGCCGTGTCGGCATGCCATGCCTGGCGATCAGTTCGGGAGAGGCGCAGAGTTTTATCGAAAACGGCGCCAGGCGCCTGGCGATCAGCGACGAGTTCTCCAGCCGCGAGATGCGCACCGCAAGGTCGAAGCCTTCCTCGACCAGATCGACGAAGCGGTCGTCGAGCTGGATGTCGAGCACGATGTCGGGATGCTGCTTGGCGAAATCGATCAGTGACTGTCCGATAGGTGCATCGGCGAAGGTGCGCGGCGCCGACAGCTTGATCCGGCCGCGCACGTCGCCGGAGGATTCGCGCACGGCGTCGGCCAGGCTGTCGACCTCGCGCACGATCTCCGAGGCGCGCCGGTAGTAGGTGTGGCCGGCCTCGGTCATCGAGAACTGGCGCGTGGTGCGGTTGAGCAGCAGGGCGCCGAGTTCGTCCTCCAGCTCGCGCACATATTTCGACAAAAGGGCCTTGGAGCGGCCGATCTTGCGTGCCGCCGCCGAAAAGCCCTCGGCCTCGACCACGTCGATGAAGGCGCGCATGCGGGTCAGTGTGTCCATGGTCAGGCCTTTCGTGCCGCGTCGAGAAGTTTCCGGCCGAGCCGTATCAGGGCAATGTCGCTGCCGGAAGGGCCAAGCAGCGACAGGCCGAACGGGGCGCCGGTGACCGACCCGATGGGCAAGGTGACCTGTGGAAAACCGGACAGGCCGGCCAGGCACAGAAGTTGAAGCGCTCGTTCGCGATAGGCCTGGAACTGCTCCGGCGTGCTGTCCACGTAGGGAGCTGGGCCCGGCACCGTCGGCAGGACAAGGAAGCCGTCCTTGCCCAGCAGGGCGCTCAGTTCGCCGCGAAAGGTCAGCCGGCGCACCTTCTCGGCCTGGGCTGTTTTGTCGTCGACGGCACGGCCAAAGCCGAAACGCTCCTCGACACCGGGACCGAGGTGGCGCTCGCCACTGGTGATCCATTCGCCATGCACCGCCCAGGCCTCCTTGGCCTGCAGCCGGCGAAAGCACCAGTAGAGTTCATCCGGAGACGAGGTGAAGCGCGTCGCTGCCGTCGCCGGCGCGCCGAAGACCGTACTCGCCAGTGCCTTCATTCGAGCATATTCGGCAACCGCCGGGCCGGCGACCAGCGCGTCCAGCCATTCCAGCGTCAGCGGCCGGTCCAGTGCGTGCTGGTGGGGGTCGCGGCCGAGCAGCAGCTTGCCGACGGTCTCGTAGGTCTCGATATCGTCGGCGAACCAACCGAACGTGTCGAAGCTCGGCGCCAGCTTCATCGTGCCATCGAGCGAAATGCGCCCATGCGTGGTGCGCAGCCCGATCAGACCGCAAAAGCTCGCTGGCGCGCGGATCGAGCCGCCGGTGTCGGAGCCGGTGGCGATGTCGGCCAGCCTGCCCGCCACCGCCGCCGCCGACCCCGATGACGAGCCGCCGGTGACGCGGTCTGGCGCTGCCGGGTTCACCGGAAACGAAAAATGCGCATTCTGGCCGAACAGCGCGAAGGCAAGCTCGTCGGTCTGGGTCTTGCCGACGAAGCGCGCGCCGGCATCGAGAATCATCTGCACGGCCGGGGCCGTGCGCGAGGCGGCGTGGCTGTCAGTGAATTTCTGCAAGTTGCCGCAACCTGTGCGATAGCCGGCGACGTCGTAGATGTCCTTGACGGCCAGCCGCAGGCCGGCCAGCGGGCCGAGCTCGGCATGCGCCACCGGCATCTGGCGAAGATCGAGAAAGGCGTTGAGAGGGCCGTGGGTGCCTGTCATCGTTCGCTATCCGGATACGGTTGCCGCAACATCGTTCGATGCCAGAAATTTTACAACCTCGGATGCGATTTTTATTGATTGTGAAACCCATCGCCCTTATATCGCGCTTGCCCAAAGTCGCACGTGCCTGTGGGTGTCCGCCGGTCCTCGAATGGTGAGGGAAATCGGTAAGGTAACTGGAGCCAACCCCTCCAGTCGGTCTAGCGGCCAACCGCCAGCCCGAGGACACCTTGAAGCAACGACGGTGCGGGCCTTTCTGGTGTTCTGCCGGTTGTCCAAAAACCGGGGTTACTGAAGAGGCACACCTTCATTGCCGGCAGTGCGGACGGGTCTCCCATCCAAGCCAAGGCAGACAAAGCGAACCGAGGCCGGGCAAGGCCAAGGTTCACCGCCGCGAGACGGCGCTTCATGGTTCCGGGGTCTCCACCGGCTGGTTCCATGGATTTCCGTCCCGCCTTTGTCCACCGCGTGTTCGCGAGGCTGACAGCCTGCGTCCCGCAGCCTTATGGCGCCCGAAAGGCGCTGATGGAGAGACCCCGATGGCCACCCAGCGCATCCTTGACTTCCTCGCCACCCGACGTCCGACCGGCCCTTGCCTGGTCGTCGACCTCGACGTCGTGCGCGACAATTTTCGCGCCTTCGAGAAGGCGCTGCCCGATTCGAAAATCTACTATGCGGTGAAAGCAAACCCGGCGCCGGAAATCCTGCGCCTGCTTGCCGCGATGGGCTCGTCCTTCGACACCGCTTCCGTTGCCGAAGTCGAGATGGCGATGGACGCCGGTGCGCCGGCGGACCGCATTTCCTTCGGCAACACCATCAAGAAGGAGCGTGACATCGCACGCGCCTACCAGCTCGGCATCCGCCTGTTCGCGGTCGACTGCGTCGAAGAGGTCGAGAAGATCGCCCGTGTCGCTCCCGGCGCGCGCGTGTTCTGCCGCGTGCTGACCGATGGCGAGGGTGCCGAGTGGCCGCTGTCACGCAAATTCGGCTGCGTGCCTGCGATGGCTGTCGACGTGCTGCGCCATGCCAAGGAACTCGGCCTCGACGCCTATGGCGTGTCGTTCCATGTCGGCTCGCAGCAGACCGACCTGACCGCTTGGGACCGCGCGCTGGCCGACGCCAAGGTGGTGTTCGCGACGCTCGCCGAGGAAGGTATCGTCTTGAAGATGGTCAACATGGGCGGTGGTTTCCCGACGCGCTATCTGCGTGACGTGCCGGCGGCCCAGGCCTATGGCCAGTCGATATTCTCGGCGCTGCGCAAGCATTTCGGCAATGCCATCCCGGAAACCATCATCGAGCCGGGGCGCGGCATGGTCGGCAACGCCGGCGTCATCAAGTCGGAAGTCGTGCTGATCTCGAAGAAGGCCGCCAACGACAATGTGCGCTGGGTATTCCTCGACATCGGCAAGTTCGGCGGCCTGGCCGAGACGATGGATGAGGCTATCCGCTATCCACTCGTCACCCGCCATGACGGCACGGAGACCGCACCTTGCGTGCTCGCCGGCCCGACCTGCGATTCGGCCGACGTGATGTACGAGAAGACGCCGTACCCGCTGCCGCTGTCGCTGACCATCGGTGACGAGGTGCTGATCGAAGGCACCGGCGCCTACACGACCACCTACTCGGCGGTCGCCTTCAACGGCTTCGAGCCTCTCCGATCCTACGTGATCTGACGGTTCGAAAGAACCGGTCAGATCATCCCAGGTGGGCGTCCGGCGCCCATCCGGGTTCGCCTGTGGAACAACCTCCGCTCGTGAAGGATCGCGGAAATGGACATTGCAAATTTCATTGTTGAAGGCGCTGCGCGCGGAATCTCCCCCTCAAGGGGGGAGAGTGCCATTGCCGTCATTGCCGAAACCGCCGCCGATGTCGCGGCGCGCGAGGCGTTGCTCGATCGGGCCATGGGGCCGAAGCGGCGGAAAAAATCGTCGGAGAAGCTGCGGCGTGGTCGTCGGCCCTCTGAAGGCCTGGCCTTTGTCACCCACGATGCTTCGGGCGACGTGGCAGGCACCGTGCGGCTGTGGGATGTCACGCTGGGCGAGGGTGGTCCGGCCGCGCTGCTGCTTGGACCGCTCGCCGTCGATCCATCGCTCAAGAGTGCCGGCATCGGCTCGGCGCTGATGCGCCATGCCATCGCCGAGGCGGCGCGGCTTGGCCACGCCGCGATCCTGCTGGTCGGTGATGCGCCTTATTACGGACGCTTCGGCTTCTCCGCCGCCAGGACCGGTTCGCTCGCCATGCCGGGACCTTACGAGCGGCACCGTTTGCTGGCGCTTGAACTGGTGGACGGCGCGCTCGATGGCGTGCACGGCACGTTGAAGGCGGCGGGGCGCAAGCTGAAGACGCAGGAACTGAATTCGGCGGCCTGATGCTTCAGGCCGCCTGAAGCGGCGCGTCTTCATTCAAAACAATACGCCGCCCATTGGGCAGCGTTGGTTTGTCTGATAGTGGTCAGCCGATCAGCTGGCTGAGGGCCATGGCGACGGTCATGTCGCCTTCGACCTTTATCTTGCCGGTCATGAAGGCCATCGTCGGATTCAGATCGCCAGCGATCAGCGAATCCAGGTCGTCGAGCGAGAGCTTGATGGTGCAGTCGGCGGGTGCGTCTGATGTCGAAACGGTCGCGCCGTCGATGACTATGACGCCGTCGCTGCCAGTGTCGAATTTCACGGAACGATCGAACCCGCTGCTTGCCACGCGCGACTTGATCTTCTCGGCAATCTCCTGAACGCTCACGCTGTTCTCCTTGTCTGGTTGCATCTGTCTCGCAACGGCGCTTCGATCCGGCCGAAGCCCGTGCCGCGGTTTCGCGATCACGGTCGCTGCCCGCATATAGCTTTGCGTTGACGTTTACGTCAACGCGGATTCCGGTGGCTGGTTCCTGCCCTCGCGGCAGGTGGGGCCCGATTTGGTCGGAACCCATGAGCAGGGCAATTCAGTGTTCCTTGAACGCCTTGGTCATTTCCGCAGCCGTCTCGCTTTTCTTGCGGCGCAGCCAGTTGTCGCGGATTTCGTCCTTCGACAGGAAATTGACCTGATCGATCAGAACCTCATGCACCAAAGGGGCGCCGACACGCGCGTTGACGGTATCGCGGATGGCGGCGCGGAAGGCATCGAGATCGATCGTCGCCTTCTTGGTGAAGTCGATCTGCGGATTGGAATAGAGGTAGGAATAGACCTGGTCGGTGATCAGCGCTTCCGCCGGAATGGACAGCTTCTTTATCTGCTCGGGTTCGACCGTGTAGACGAGCTTTGTCAGGAAATAGCCGCCGATCTGCGAATCGCGGATCAACGGCACCGAAATGATATCGGTCTTGACGTAGTCGAGGCCGCCCAGCATCGGCTTCGGCGTTTCGCCGACGCCCTTTTCGCCCGCGGCCTGGAACGAATAGAACACCGCGCCGAGCGTGGCGGCGCAGATCCAGACGGCGATGGCGATGACCTTGATCATCGGGCCTCGTCACGGCCTTGAGATGCCAACGCGGCGTTGCCCTCCTGCCTGAGCAGGATCGCAAATGCGTTCCCTGTGTTCGGGATCATGCCTTTGCCCAGCCGAATTCGCCGGCCGAATAGGTGCCGTCGGTTTCGGCGCGCTGGATGGCGTGCCGCAGCAGGCTGGCGACTTCGTTGACCGCGCTGAGGTGCGCCAGGATCGCCGCCTCGTTCTTCGCCAGCTTCTGGCGCAGCCGGGTCAGGCCGTCGCGGTGCTGTTCGAGGAATTCGGCTTCGCTGCCGCCCTTCATGGCGCGGGTCAGCTCGTAGAGATAGCGGCTCTTGCGGGCGTTCGATGCCTTGAGATCATAGTTGGTGGCGTTGCGGATGCCGGCCGTCTCTTCCTCGACCACTTCCTCGATACGTCCGATGATGGCGGCGAGGTTGCCAGGCCGCGCGAACGGGATCGGCGCTTCCGACGCGGTCGTGCGTGCTGGCAGGTTGGCGGTGAATTCCGAAAAGTCGGCCATGAAAATCCCGGTCTGGTTAGATTGAAACTCGGATACGCACTATCTCAATGGTTGAGCATGATCCCTCCCAAAACCGGTTCCCGGTTCCGGGGCATGTCCTAGATCTTGATGTCTGTCTTGACGATGGTCTCGTCACCAGTGATCGACCGCGCCGCCCTGCGCTGCAATTCGTGGACCAGCGAGGTCGACAGACTGTTCTGTTGATCGATCTCGGTCCTTTCCGGCCCGCCCGAAACCGGACCGACCGGCACGATGCGCTTGCCTTCGACATAGTGGTCGGCGAGCATCGACTTGGCGATGCCGATACCACCACGTTCGGCCATGACGTCGGCCACACGCTCGGCAAGCTGCGATTTCCACATGTCGCCGGCCAGGCCCTTGCCGTAGACGCCTTCGGTGTCCTTGGGCAGCATGTTCTGGATGAAGGTCTGCAGCACCATCGCCTCGAACTTCTTGAATTTCTTGGCGGGATCGGTTGCGGCGGCGGCCTTGTCGGCAGTAGCGCGCGACAGGACCGAGCCGGCATCGACCGAAGCGGCGCTGTCGACCGAAAACGCACCCGCAGCACCACCGGCCCGCTTCGTCAGCGCGGCGCGGGCGGCCTCGATATCCGTCGGATCGACGGCTCGGGCCACATCCATAACGATGTCGCTGGGTGGAGAAATCGCCAAGAAAGTCCGCCTTTTTGTCGGTTTTCCTTAGCCAGACAATGCCTCAACAAGCTTGTGGCAGGCTTGCCAAGCGGCAGGCTTGATCTGGTTTCTCCGGATCCCGGTCGCGTAGCCAGGTTCCACTAGGAAGCAGGAAGGCCGGCCCTCGACAGCATTTCAAGGAATCTCGCGTGATAATGATCCTTCACATAGCGCGGCACAAAGCCGGGGCAGACATTACCCAGGTTGAGATGGGGAAGTTGTGACAGGCAATGATGGATGGCCCGCGAGGCCTCTTCGTTGTTCCCGGTTGCCGACGCGGCCGCAGCCCAATAAAGGGCGCCGCGAACGAATCCCGGCTTTGTCCTGACCACCTTGCGGGCGACTTCGAGCGCCCGCTGATCGTCTCCGCCGGCGAACAGTGCGACAACCAGGCCATGGTGACGCCAGAAGTCGATGACGTCATGCGTTCCGAGCCGGATTGCCTCGTTGGCCTCACGTACTGCTTCGCTAACCTGTCCGCGCAACGCAAAGAGCATCGAAATGTCGCCGTGGCCGGTCGGATAGCTCGGGTTGAGGCTGATCGCATGTTGGCACTCGGCGATCGCCTCGTCGATGCGACCGGAACTTTCGAGAGCGAATGACAGGATGCAGCGGGCAATTTCGTCGTCAGGCACTGCCCGTACCGCTGCTTCCGCAAGCTCGACCGCACGCTCGATCTGCCCTGGCTCCCGGGGCAGCGAGCCAAACGCCACGCCCATGGAAATTACGATCGAGAGCGTTCGCTTCGCACGAGCGTTGTCGGGACCTATCGAGACAGCCTTCTCGGCAAGCTCTATCCCGACCAACAGCGAATCCCGGGTCATTTCAAAATATTTCATGAGAGCTTCGTTCACCAACCTGCGCACTTCCGGGGGACCGGGCGAGCTCTTGTCGCGGACTTTCCAGTTGGTCAGTTGAAGGTCGAGGATCACGGCCAGAACAACAGACTGCGCGATCCTGTCCTGGAATTCGAGCGCGTTCTCGGAGTGGCCGTCGAACTTCTGGGCCCAGACGTTGTGGCCGCCGGCGGCATCGACAAGCTGGATGTTCACCCTCAGCCCATTGCCGGATCTCTGGACGCTGCCGCTGAGCACATATTGCGCCCGGAGCGTTCCCGGGGCTTTGGCTTCTTCGGCAGGGCCGTTCTTCTCCGAGGGTGGCAGCGCGGAGAGCACGACATAATCGGCTACCTCGGAGAGGGCCGTGGTGATGTCCTGGACGAGTCCCTTGGCGAAAAAGTCGTCGCCTTGCTTTCCGGTCAGATTGATGAAGTCGGCAACGCTGATCGATGGGCGCCCGAAGCGCTGGCTGGCTGGAACAGTATTTGCCGACTGCACATTTGGCGCCGTGTCGGCGGCAGAGAGCACGGATTGCCAAAGCGCTCGCGTCTGCGGTCCGACGTCGACGCCGAACTCCTTCTTCAGCATGCTTCTGCAAGCCTCGTATGTCCTGAGCGCCCTGTCGCGTTGGCCACATGCGAGGAGCAATTCCATCTTGAGCCGATAGGATTCTTCCCGCGTCGGCTCCATGGCCAGAACACGATCGACCAGGATGACCCCGGTTTCCGCGTCGACGAGACGAGCCAGTTTTTCGAAGGCCTCAAGAGCGCGGCTGAGCAGCCTGTCGCGTTCGGATGCGACCCAGTCATCGAATCCACTGCTCCCCAGATAAAGTCCGTCGAGGAATGGCCCGGTGTAGTTCGCCAGAACCCTTTCGAGTTCCTGCACGGAACGGGCCGAGAGGCCTGCTTCGAATTCCTCCACGTCAACTCGAACCGCGTCTGGCGCGAGGCCGATCAATTCCCCGCGGGAATGGATAATATCCACACCGGCGCGTGACAGATCCCGACGCAGGACGCTGAGGGTTTGCCGCAGGCTGTTGCGCGAGTGTTCGCTATCGCTGTCACCCCAAAACAGATCAGCCAGTCTCTCCCTTGTCGCCACCATGCCGGGACTACGGGCCAGATAAGCAACGATCGCAGGACCCCGTTTTCCGGTCAGCCGAAGCGGATCAGCCGTTCCATTTTCGATCCGGAAACCACCGAAGAGTGAGATTCTATTTGTGGCGCCGCCGCCCTCATTTTGCATTTGCTCTCCCAGCCTGACGAAATTCTAACTCAAAACTAACGCTTCGCAAACTGTAGCGCCCCGCACTCAAGCGCTGTCGTGACGGCAGGTCATTTAGGCTGTGCTAAATTAGGGTCACCGAGCCAACAACTGGCTTTGGCTCGAGGGGGGCGGGTGTCCAAGACTAGAGCCAATTTGCTGCTGCTTCTTGCAGCCGCTTTGTGGGGCCTCGGCAATGTCGCGCAAAAGACGGTGCTTGCTCATCTCGACCCGCTGAATGCCGTCGGCCTGCGCTGCCTGATCGGTGGGCTGCTTGTGCTGCCTTTCGTCTTGACCGAAAGGCGACTGCCCGCCGGGCCGGGCTATCTTTCCAGCCTGGCCAGGATGGGCGTTCTGTTTGCCATCTCCATCACGCTTCAGCAGCTTTGCTATCTCGGCGCCACGGTCACGAATGCAAGCTTCCTGGTGAGCACGGCAACGGTGATGACACCGCTGGCCGCCTGGCTGCTCATCGGCGAACGTCCGACAGCGAGCCTCACCGCCGCCGCCGGGCTGACAATGGTCGGTGCCATGCTCTTGTCCGGCGGGATCGCCGGCCTCGGCAGCGGCGATCTCACCGCCATGCTGTCGGCTGCCTGCTATGCGCTCTGGATGGTCGAGCTTGGCCGGCACATGCAGGCCCATGCGCGGCCGTTCACTGCTGCGGCGACACAGTTCCTCGGCGCCGCCGCCTTTGCCCTGCCGCTCGGGGCACTGCAAGGCAACCTGTCGCTGGCCGCTGCACTTGCGGCCGGCCCGGAACTCGCGGTCCTTGGCGTGTTCTCCACCGCAATCGCCTTCGGCATACAGATTGCCGCCCAGCGCTTCACCCCGGCCAGTCATGCCGCCGTGATCGTCAGTGCCGAAAGCGTCTTCGGGGCGTTGGGCGCGGCGATCTTCCTCGGCGAACGGTACTCACCCGCGGGCGCACTGGGTGCAGCGATCATTCTCGGTGCGATCCTGTCCGTCGCAATGTCGAACCGAACGCCGCAGGCATGCGCGCCCTTGTTGGCCCGCCCGGTTCAACCCTTCGACGCGGCCTTTGCCATTGCCGCTACTCCAGCAGCCTGGCCGGGCGATCGTGCCGCCGCCAATTCAGGTCCAATGGAGGAATGTGATGACCCTTGCGGTTGATGCGAACGTATTCCCAACCCGACGGCCGCCCAGCACGTCTGCAGCGGCCGGCTTTCGCCGGCAGGTTCGGCGATCGACCAGAGAACCGGCAAGACGGATCAATTCGTATTTGAGAGTGGCGGGGATACTTGCAGCTTCGGTGTTTTGGGGACTGCAGGCACACGCAGCCGACGTTGACGTTGCCGTTGTATTCGCTGTCGACTTCTCGTCCTCGATCGATCCAGAGATTGCCGATCTACAGCGTGAGGGTCATGCCGCGGCGCTCACTTCGCCAGAGATCATCGCGGCCATCACGCGGAACTACGTTGGCTGCATCAGCGTGGCCTACTTTGAATGGTCGAGTCCCGGGCACACACGCATTGTGCTGCCGTGGACAAACATCTGCGGGCTGGAGGATGCCAGAGCGGCCGCGTCGGTGATCAGCAAGAAAGGGGATACCGGCTTCACCCGTAGAGGGCGAAGAGGAACATCCGTTTCCTCCGCTATTGACGTTGGAAGTCTTCTGCTCGACCAGTTTCCCGGAAAGGCGGCCAAGAAAGTAATCGACATCTCTTCCAATGGTGAGAACAACGACGGACTTCCTGTTCAGCCGAGCAGGCTGAACGCCATTGCCAAGGGGTATACGATCAACGCGATCGCCATTCCAACGCAAGATGAGAATCCCGATCAACCGTTGGCATCCTACTTTGCCAAATCGGTCATTGGCGGTTCGCAAGCCTTCGTCATAACGCCGAAGGGGCCAAACGACTACGCCATGGCCCTTCGCCGCAAGCTGGTCACTGAAGTAAGCATGGACGTCGGCCGACAATTCCCGCAACAGGCGGATGGGCGTTCTTCGCAACCGTAATTCCGTACGTTTGAGAGGATCAGCTTGATGGGTTTGGCCAACGATCAGGACTCGGCACTCCTCATGGCCGCTTCTGCGCGATAATATCCAGCCGCTCGCGGTCGGAGCGTTCGCGCTCGTCGCGGTTGCGCACGTCCTTGTAGGCGCGCTCGACCATGTTGGTGCGCGCGGTCGCGGCGGCGATGAGGCTGGCTTCCTGCTTCGCGTTTGCCAGGTTCGCCTCCTGGCGCACGACGGCCTGGGCGATGCGGCGATGGTAGAGATCGGGGAACAGGCCGGAAAGCGAATCGGCCTGGTCGAAATGTCCGACCAGATCACGGGCTTCGGCCTCGGCGGCGCTGGCTGCCGCAAGGAAGGTGGCGTGATGGGTTTCGTGCAGCGCCTTCAGCTGCTCCTGCACCTTCACCAATTTCCTGAGGCGGTCTTTGCGCGTGCTCATTTCTATCTCGCCAACGTCAGGTCGACAAAGCCGTCGACGAACAAGGACAGCATGGTGCCGATGGCGAAGTAGAAGATGATCATGCCGCCGGCGATGATGAAGGGCTGGGAGATGAAATAGATCGGGATCTGCGGGGTCAGCTTGTTGACGAAGCCGATCGTCAGATTGACGAGAATGGCATAGGCGACAAACGGGCTGCCGAGGCGGATGACCAGGAAAAACGTGTCCGACACCGTGTCGGTGACATCGACGAGTGCCGCCTGCGGGTTGAAGAAGATATTGACCGGCGCGACCGTGTAGGAAGAAACCAGCGCGCGTACTATCTCGTGGTCGAAATCGAAGACAAACAGCATCAGCAGCGCCGAAAACGAGATGATGGCGGCAAGGGCCGCCTGGGGTTCGGGCTCCTCGATCGCCGGTCCGCCGCTGCCGCCATAGCCGATCAGCATGGCGATGGCCGAGCCCATGAACCGCAGGGCTTCCATGTAGAGCCTGGTCATGGCGCCGATCAGGCCGCCGACCAGCAGTTCCGAGATGATCATCGGCACCAGGATCTGCGGGCGCGGGTCGACGAAGGGAAAGATCTTGTCCCACAGGAAGGCGAGCAGGCCGCCGGTGGCGGCGACCGCCACGAACAGCCTGACCTGGACCGGAACGCGGGCGCTGGACAGGCCCGGCATCAGCATGAAGCAGGCGCCGATGCGGCAGAAGGCGAGGAACGCCGCGATGACGACGCCTTGCGAGAGCACGCTCACGATATGGTTCCGAGCACCCTGATCTCGACGCCCTTGGCGATTTCGACGTGGCTGAGCACCGGCAGCGTGGTGAACAGCCGCTCGATGATCATGCGCACATAGGGGCGGGCGTCGGGCGCGGTGACCAGCACGAAACGCTCGCCGGCTTCCAGAAATTTCTTGATCGCCTTGGTCGCGTCCTGGCCGAACTCCTCGAGCTGGCGTGGGTCTATGTCGAACTCGCGCACCTCGCCCTTGGCGTCGCGCTTGAGGCTCTGGTGGAAGGCGAGGTCCCAGCGGTTGCCGAGGCGCAGCACCTTCAAAACGCCGCTCTCGGAGAGGTCGCCGCAGATCTGCTGGGCCATGCGGATGCGGACATGTTCGACGATCTGCTCGGTGCGGCGCACATGCGGCGCGATCTCGGCGATCGCCTCGATGATCAGATGCAGGTTGCGGATCGAGACCCGCTCGGCGAGCAGCAGCTTCAACACCGCCTGCAGGCCGGGATAGGAGATGTGCGTGGTGCAGATCTCGTCGGCGAGCTTGCGATATTCCTGGTCCTGCCGTTCGAGCAGCGCCTTCATGTCCTTGTAGGACAGAAGCTGCGGCAGGTTGTTGCGGATGACCTCGGAGAGATGGGTGAGCAGCACCGACATGTTGTCGGCGAAGGTGTAGTTCTCGCGCTTCAGATCCTCGGCGAAGGTTTCGACCACCGAATAGGCCCGCATGCCGAAGGCCGGCTCGCGGATTTCCTCGCCCGGTATTTCGGGTATGTCGCGGTTGCCGAGCAGCACCATGATCTCGCCGACGCGCATCTGGTATTCGGCCACCACGGTGCCGTGCACCTTGATCTGATAGCTCTTCGGCGGGATGGCGAAATCGTCGGCGACACGCACCTCCGGCACGACGAAGCCGTACTGGGTGGCGAATTTCTTGCGCATCTTCCCCATGCGGAAAACCAGTTCCTGATGCGACGTCAGCAGCCTTGTCGACAGCTGCTTGCCGATCAAGAGTTCGATCTCGGCGGTGGCGAGCGAGGCCTTGACCGAGTTCTTCTCCTCCTCGACCTTGGTCGCCTTCTCCTGGTCCTTGATCGCCTCGGCTTCGGCGACGGCGCGGTTGTGGCGCATCGGGATGACGTAGCCGAGGCCGGCCATGCCAGCGGCGAGCGCAAAGAACGGGAACAGCGGCAGGCCGGGCATCAGGCCGAGCAGCACGAGCAGCGATGCCGCCACGTAGAGGGCGCGCGGGTGGGCGCCGAGCTGGCCGAACACCGCCTGGTTGGTCGAGCCGCGGGTGCCGCCCTTGGAGACGAGCAGGCCGGCGGCCAATGAGACGATGAGCGCCGGAATCTGGGTGACGAGGCCGTCGCCGACCGACAGCTTGATGAACACGTCGGCGGCTTCGCCCATGCCCATGCCATGCCTGATGTAGCCGATGGCGATGCCGCCGACGATGTTGATGGCGGTGATGATGAGGCCGGCGATGGCGTCGCCGCGGACGAATTTCGAGGCGCCGTCCATCGAGCCGAAGAAGGAGGATTCCTCTTCCAGCTCGCGGCGGCGCAACTGCGCGGTCTTGTCGTCGATCATACCGGCGGAGAGGTCGGCGTCGATCGACATCTGCTTGCCGGGGATGGCGTCCAGGGTGAAGCGGGCGCCGACTTCGGCGATACGGGTGGCGCCCTTGGTGATGACGATGAAGTTCACCACGATCAGGATCATGAAGACGATGAGGCCGATGACGAAGTCGCTGGCCATCACCAGCTTGGAGAAGCCGGCGATGACATAGCCAGCGGCGTGCGTACCCTCGTTTCCATGCGACAGGATCATGCGCGTGGTGGCGATGTTGAGCGATAGCCTGAGCATGGTGGCGATGAGCAGCACGGTCGGGAATGACGAGAAATCGAGCGGCCGTTGGATCCATAGCGCCACCATCAGGATCAGTACCGAAAGCGCGATCGAGAAGGCGAGGCCGATGTCGATGAGAAAGGCCGGGATCGGCAGGAACAGCACGGCCAGGATGATGACGATGCCGATGGCGAAGAAAACGTCGCGGCCGTTCTTGGCCACCGCGCCGGGCTGGATGCTTTCGCTGATCGCCATGTCGTCCTCAAAACCTTAGACTGCCGAGCGCGCGACAGCCCTGTGAGGGTAGCCCGCCAAGCTTGCGCGAGGGTGGGAGACTGGCTAGTTCGAACGATCATGCGAGGATCATTCGCGCCGGCCGACTTTGCGAAAGAAGGAAAATCCCATACTTCTGATCATCGGCACCATTCGCTTGCCGCCAAACAAATTGGAGGAAGCCAAGCCCGCCATGGAACGCATGGTTTCCGGCAGCCGCGCGGAGCCCGGTTGTGTCCAATATTCCTACGCGCAGGATGTGCTCGATGCCGGGCTCATTCGGGTCACCGAAGTCTGGAGCGACCGGGCAGCACTGGACGCGCATTTCGCCTCGCCGCACCTTACGGACTGGCGTGCGTGTTGGCCGGCACTTGGCATCGGCGAGCGCAACCTCATGCTCTATGAAGCCGGCGAGCCCATGCCGACCTGATCGGTTTGCCACAATGGCGCCTCGTCCGTCGCCATTGCGGTTGCCATGCCCTGTCGCCGGGCGTATCAGGCGGGCCTTCCACTGCCTTTTGTGATGTCGGCGAGCCGCCCCGGTGCTTTCCAGAAACCACAGCGAAGTCTACGCCCGCCGGCTGCGCGCGGTGCTGATCCGATCGGTGCCGCTGCTCGAGGCGCGCGGCATCGCGGTGGTCATTCTGGCCGGCGCCGTCGGCGTGATGGCGGGCATACTGGTCTCGGCGATGAGCCAGATCGTGCAGGACCTGCACCGGCTGTTGTTCGGCGTCCAGCCCGGTGGTCGGCTTTCAGGCATGTTCTCGCTCACCAATCCGGTGCAGGCGCTGGTACCGGCGATCGGCGGCATCCTGCTCGGGCTAACGGTGATCTGGCTCAGAATCCGGAAATTCCGCACCCCGATCGACCCGATCGAAGCCAACGCGCTCTATGGCGGACGCATGTCGCTGACCGACACCTTCATCATCGCCGGCCAGACGATGATCTCCAGCGGTTTTGGCGCCTCGGTCGGGCTGGAAGCCGGCTACACGCAGGTCGGGTCCGGCCTGGCGTCATGGCTGGCGCGCTTCTTCAGGCTGCGCCGCAACGATGTCCGCATCCTGGTTGGCTGTGGTGCGGCCGGCGCCATAGCGGCCGCCTTCGATGCACCGCTGACCGGCGCCTTTTACGGCTTCGAACTGATCATCGGCATCTATTCGGTCGCCAATGTCGCGCCGGTCATGACCGCCGCGATCTCAGCCTCGCTGACTGCCGAAATGTTCGGCGGCGTGCCGTTTCCGCTCGAGCTTTCGGGCCTGCCGGCGCTCACCGCCAGCCAGTACGTGCCGTTCCTGCTGCTTGGCTTGCTGGGCGGCGCCGCCTCGATCGCCATCATGCATCTGGTGACGCTGATCGAACGTGGTTTTGCCAGGCTATCGATCGATGCGTCGCTGCGCCCCGTCATCGGCGGCGTCGTCGTCGGCTTGTTGGGGCTGATCACGCCACAGGTCTTGTCCAGCGGCCATGGCGCGCTGCATCGCGAATTCTCGATGAACTACGGGCTGGCCGCGGTGGCCAGCGTCTTCGTGCTCAAGCTGGCGGCATCGGCGGTCTCGCTGGGGTCGGGCTTTCGCGGCGGATTGTTCTTTGCCTCGCTGTTCCTTGGCGCCCTGCTTGGCAAGGCGTTTGCGGATGTGATGGCCATCGTCTCCCCGGCAACCGGCATCGACCCAGCCGTCGCCGCCGTCGTCGGTATGACGTCGCTCGCCGTCGGCGTCGTCGGCGGACCGCTGACGATGACCTTCCTGGCGCTGGAATCGACCCGCGACCTGACGCTGACCGGTGTCGTGCTTGCGGCCTCGATCATTTCGGCGATCCTGGTGCGCGAGACCTTTGGCTACTCCTTCTCGACGTGGCGCTTCCATCTGCGCGGCGAGACCATCCGCAGCGCTCACGATGTCGGCTGGATGCGCAGCCTCACCGTAGGCTCGATGATGCGCAAGGACATCAAGACCATTTATGCCTCGACGACGCTGGCCGCCTTCCGCAAGCAAGTGCCGCTAGGCTCGGCCCAGCGCGTCATAGCCGTCGACGCGGGTGATCGCTATGTCGGCGTGCTGATCGTGGCTGAACTGCACAGCGATCCTTCCGACGGCGAGGTGCCGGTGCGCGATCTTGCCAAGTACAAGGACGCGGTGCTGGTGCCGAGCATGAACGTGCAGGCCGCCGCCGAAACGTTCCAGCGCGCGGGCGCCGAAGAACTCGCCGTGGTCGAGGATTTCACCGACCATATCGTGCTGGGGCTTTTGACCGAAGGTCATTTGATGCGGCGCTACGCCGAGGAACTCGATAAGGCGCGCCGGGACCTGTCGGGTGAGGGGTAGGGGAAGCCAAGCCGGATGCCAGAGAGGGCAGGCGCGGTTGCGAAGCCTAATGCTCGATCGGTCCCTTGGCCATCACGAGAGCCGTGCCGGCGGTCGTCGGGCGCTCGATCATGCGCCGCACGCGCGGCGGTTCGTCGCCGCTGTGCAGTGCCCGGATGCGCTCACCAATGACGGCGTCGGCATGGGTGATGCGTCCATTGTGGCGCACATATTCGATCCAGGTCGGCGTGTGATAATGCTCGATCCAGATCGCCGGATTTTCCAGGTCGCGCGCCAGCGTCCAGTTGCGGGCGCCGTCACGGCGGCGGATGCGGCCGCGTTCGGCCATGATGGCCAGGAACTCCGGCACATCCTCGTTGCGGATGATGTATTCGATCATGATGGCGATCGGCCCGCTGCGCGGCTTCAGGTCGAGCGCGAGATGCGGCTCCCTGAAGCGGTTGAGCGGGTCGAGGTTGAGCACCTGCTGTTGCGGCAGCGGCAAAAGCAGGCCGATGGCGCCGCCGGCCAGCATGGCGATGCTGGCGGCGATCAGCGCGGTTTCGGCGCCATGCGCATCGGCGACGACGCCCCAGATCCAGCTGCCGAGCGCGATGCCGCCGAAGGTCGCGGTCTGATAGACCGACAGCACCCGGCCGACCACCCAGCGCGGTGTCGCCATCTGCACCGTGACGTTGAAATGCGAAAGCGCGATGACCCAGCAGGCACCGCCGACAAGCAGCCCGAGTGAGGTCTGCCAGGCATGATGGCTAAGGGCGGCATTGAAAGCGCAGACGGCGAAGCCGGCGAAAGCACAGCGCACCATCGTCTCGCTGGACAGCAATTGCCGCAGCCTGACGCTGATCAAGGCGCCGCCGACGGCGCCGATGCCGAAAGCGCCAAGCATGATGCCGTAGGTCAGGGCATCGCCGTTGACGACATCGCGCGCCACCAACGGCAGCAGTGCCAGCACCGCGCCGGCGCTGAAGCCGAAAGCCGCGCCCCTGACCAGCACCTTGCCGATGTTGGGCGACATGGCGACATAGCGCAGGCCGGCGCCCATGGCGGCGCCCAGCGACTCGCGCGGCAAGGTCGATACCGGCACGTCCGGCTTCCAGCGCGCCAGAACGACGATCAGGCCGATGTAACTCACCGCGTTTGCCGCAAACGCGGCCGCCGCACCGGCAGCGGCGACGATGATGCCGCCGATCGCCGGGCCGACGCTGCGGGTAAGATTGAAGCCCATCGAGTTGAGCGCGACGGCGGCCGGGACCTTGTTGCGAGGGACGATGTCGCCGACGGAGGCCTGCCATGACGGGCTGTTGAGCGCGGTGCCGCTGTCGATCAGGAAGGTGAAGGCAAGCAGCGTCCACGGCGTGATCAGGCCCGAATAGGTGAACAGGGTCAGGAGCACCGAGACGACCAGCATGAAGGTCTGGGCGACCAGCATCACCTTGCGCCGGTCGAAACTATCGGCGATGGCGCCGGCAACGAGCGCGAACAGCATGATCGGCAAGGTGGTCGAAGCCTGGACCAGAGCCACCTGATAGGGCGAGGTGGCGATCGTGGTCATCATCCAGGCGGCGCCGACGCCCTGGATCAGGCCACCGAAATTGGAGATGAGACTTGCGCCCCATACGGCGCGGAAAATGCCGTGCCGGAAAGGCGCCAGCGCCGAGACGCTCTCGCTGTCCGGCTTTTCGTCAATCATCGGGGGTTCCTGCCATGTCGTGCCGATTCGTCAGGCGATCCGTTTGCTCAGACCGTTTGCCGAAAGTAGGGCATGGCGCCGCAAAGGGCGAATGTCTTTCGAAAAAGCCCATGGTCCAACAATGGGATAGAGGAGGTCCACGCCCTTGTCCGCTGCCAGACCCGAGGATGCATCGGGCCGGCAACCGACCTACCCGAATGCAAAACGGCAATCTAGCTAGCCCCAGCCACGCGCAAGCGTTGGCATTCGTTCCAACACAATCCGGACGGATAGCTGCCGCTCAGAACCCGTTCTGAATGCGCTCGAAGATGACGTTGGTGAAGGCCGATATCTGGCTGCCGATGAAAGGGCCGGTCAGCGCCACCACCAGCATGATGGCGACGATCTTCGGCACGAAGGTCAAGGTGATCTCCTGGACCTGCGTCAGCGCCTGGATGAGGGCGATGCCGATGCCGACCACCATGGCGACAAGCACCACTGGGGCGGACGCGGTGAGCACCGTCCACACCGCGTACTGGACGATGTCGAGAGCGTCGGCCTCGTTCATGGGACTGGCTCTCTGTCGAAAACGTCAGCTCGCTGCCTTGACCGAGACTCCCGGGCCGACCGCGACTTCGGTGCCGTTCTGCAGCACGGCGATGAGGCCGCTGCTGGCGAGGCGCACCGACGCCACCGTGCCCGTCGTCTTGCCGTCGGCGGAGGTTATCGAGCGCCCGATCAGCGCGTCGGCCTGCGACAGCGCCGACGACTGCATGATCTGGTCGAGCTTGGTGTTGCTTTGCACCGATTGCTCGACCTGCGAGAAGGTGGCGAGCTGGGCGACGTACTGCGTCGAGTCCATCGGCTTCGTCGGATCCTGGTTCTTCATCTCGGCGATCAGAAGCTTCAGGAAGGACTGGTAGTCGACCGCTGTCTTCGAAGTCGACGCGGTGGCCTGGTTGGTGCCGGTCGGTATCGTCGTCGTCATGTCCACGTTCATCAGTATCGTGCTCCCACAGCCAGCGGGCGTTCGGCACCCGGAACGTCGTCATTGCCACCCAGCGCGCGGCGTTCGAGCGGATAGAGCGCGCGAATTGCCTTCAGCGCCTCGTAAATATGACCCTCGCCGACCATGCGGTCGATCTGTTTCAGCGCGCCGCAGATCTGAGTGTCCTCGAAGCTTGCAAGCAGCAACGGCAGCGAGCGGCGGAACATGTCGCGCGCGGCGGCCGCGCCGGCCGGATTCATCAGCATGACCTGCAGGATGAAATACAGCTGCTTGAGCGGCGTCGAGGCATCTTCGGCCTGGATCACGTGGCTTTCGAGCAGGAACTGCACGTCGTTCATCAATTCGACGGTGACCTTGCGGTCGACACGGATGACGGCGCCGTTAATGTAGATCTTTTCATTCGGCTTGAGCGATATCTTCAGCGTGTTGGTCATTGAATGCCGTCCCTGATGATCTGGGACACTTCGATCAGCCCTTCGAAATTGTTGGTGCGGCCCTGGCGAATATCCTCCGCCTCGCGCAGCAGCCACAGACCGATGGAAATGAGGTTGGCGCGCAGTTCCTTGGGCAGGGCGTTGTCGCTGGAGCCGAGGTCCTCGACGAAAGCGGTCCAGACACGGTTGGTGAAATTCAGCGCCTCGATCGCCTCCATCGAACCGTGGCCGGCCGCCGCCGCTGCCGCCAGCATGTCGATCGAGCGGGTCAGCAGTTCCCGCTCGCGATCCTTCGCATCGGCTACGGAGGTGCTCTGGATGTCGGCGTAGGAGAATTGGTACATCGTTGGGGCTCTACCGTTCCGTTAAGCGTTGTCAGGTCAGGTAATTCAGCAGGCTGAGCTGCTGCAGGCGTGCGGTCAGCGCGAAGGACGTTTCGATGTGCTGCGTCAGGTCGGCGACGCGGGTCGCGGCTTCGGCTGGATCGACGCCAACGAGATCGACAATATGCCGTTCGAATAGATCGGTCTGTGTTTTCATACGGTCGTTTGCATCGGACAGCCGCTTCTGGACGATGCCGGTCTCGGACTGAACCTGGGCAATGCCGCTCAGCGCTTCGCCGACCAGCAACGTTGAGCGGCTGACGACCGTGTTCTTCGCAGCCTGGCTGATGTTGCTGGACATCAGGCTGGCAACCATGGTTGCCGCCATGGCGAGCTTCTGGATACCGTCGCTGTTGGCGCTGGTCGAGGTCGGTGTGGTTTCGTTGAGCGCGATGCGGCTGACGATCTGCTGGTCGGTGGCGTTCGACCAGTTGCCTTGCCAGCCCGGACCCATGAACTGCGGCACGACATCGTTGGTGATGAAATCGTCCATCTGCGCGGCAGTGATATTGGCGGCTGCCGGGTCATCCGGGGTGAAACCGAAATTGGTGACGAAGGAAGCATCGAATGCCGCCTTTGCCGGCGAGCCCGCGGCGCTGAAGTCGTTGATCGGCTTGACGTCGGTGTTGGTGCCGGCGAACAGGTACTCGCCGTTGACGCTGGTGTTGAGGATCGAGGTCAGCTGCTGAATGGTCGCTTTGCCGGAATCCCGGGTAAGACTGTTGGAAGAATCGCTTGATGAGGCGGTGGTCAGGGCGGACAGGAATGTCTGAGCGGCGCCGGAGAGCTGGCCAAGCGAGGTCTGCGTCGAGGAAAGCCGGGCGCCGACCAGGCCGTTGGAGTCGATGATGACATTGAGCCGGTCGAGATCGCGCTGGAAGGTGACGGACTGGGCGGTGCGCCCTCCGAGAGCCAGGCCGACATCGGCGACCTTGCCGCTTGAGGACTCCTTCGTGGCTTTGACGAGATCGGCCTGCATGCGCATCTGCTGGGAGCGCATGGCGTTCGATATGGCGGCTGACGAGACGGAAGTCATGGATTATCCCACCGCGTTGAGCAAGGCCGCCATCATGTCGTCGACGGTTTTCATCATCCGGGCTGACGCCTGATAGGTGTGCTCGAGGTCGAGGAGCAGCGACATTTCCTGGTCGACATTCACGCCGGTCGCGTTGGACAGCGCCTCGGCGCTGCGCGAGGCCAGTGCTTCCTTGGCGTCGGAAGCGGTCGATGCCTGCTGGCGCACGCCCTCGAACCAGCCGATCGAGTTGGCCGCGTAATCGGAAACGCTGGACGTTGCCGAAACCCCGGCGGCGGGGTCGAAGGTCATCGGCTGGTCGAGCCGATCGCCATAGGCGATCAGCAGGGTGGAATAGGATGCGCCGCCGGTGTTGACGACATAGGCCGCGCCGTTGGCACCGCCATCGCGCAGCAGCGTCGGATTGCCGCCGGCGCTCGGGTCCATCGCCGCATTGACGCTGATGGATGCGGCGAGGCCGTTGATCAGCGTGCCCGCTGCCGGCACGGCCGGCGCGCCCGACCATGTGAACAGGCCCGCGGCATTGGGCATTGCCGGTGCGGTTTCGGCAAAGGCCGTGATCAGGCCGCGCGCGGTCTCGTCGAGCTGGCTCTGCATGGTCGTGGCGACGCCGTCGCGCAGTTGCAGCAGGCCGGCAAGCGTGCCGCTGGCGCTGGTGTTGCCGCCTGCTCCCGCCGAGATCGGCACATTGTCGATATAGACGGCATTGCCGGCGGCGCCCGCGGTGTAGCCGGCCGACGCCGCGAAGCTGACCGCGCGCGGTATCGTCTCGAACAATGTCGTGCCGTCGCCGGTGGTGATGACCATGTCGTTGTCGCCACGCGTGAAGGTCGATACCGGGACATAGTTCGAAATCTTCTTCAAAAGCGCGTCGCGCTGGTCGAGCGCGTCGGAAACGTCGTTGCCGGAGCGGGTTCCGGACATGACCGCCGTGTTGGCATCCTGGAACTGGCTGAGCAGCGAGTTCAGGTCGTCGACCGCCGTGGCGATCTGGCCGTCGGTCTGGGTGCGGAAATCCTGGACGGCCTTGGAGCCCTCATTCAGCGAACGCACAACCTGCTTGGCGGCGTCGATGACGCTGGCGCCGAGGTTCTGGTTGGACGGCGAGGTGGCGTAGAGCTGCAGCGCCTGCTGCAGGTTGGCGATCGCGGTCGAGGGCGAGGACGCATTGTCGACGCCGTTGACCGCAACGCCCAGCTGATCCATGCCGCTGAAGAGTGCGTTCTGGCCGCTCCAGGCCGACAGCGCGCCGAGGTTCTGGCGGAACAAGAGGTCGTTGGTGACGCGTTGGATATCAACCGAACGCGCGCCCGGCGCCGTGCTGGTGACGATGGCCTGGCGGCGCGAATAGTCCGGATTGGAGGCGTCGGCGACGTTGCGCGAGACGACGCTGGTCTGTCGCGCGGTGTTCATAAGCGCCGACTGGGCGATACTCAATGCGGTAGACAGTGACATGCGGGTCTTTCGCGGGCGGCGCCCGTCTTATCTCTTCAGGTTGACAAGGACGTCCATCAGATCGGAACCGGTCTGGAAGACTTTCGAATTGGCGGTGTAGCTGCGCTGCGCCGCGATCATGTTGGTCAGTTCTTCGGCGATATCGACGTTGGAATTCTCGAGCGCGCCCGAGATGATGGAGCCGAGCTTGCCTTCATTGGCGAAGCCGACACGGACCGCGCCCGATTCGGTGCCCTGCGAGTAGACGTTGCCGGGCAGTGCGGTGAGCTGGTCCGGGCTCTGCACGTCGGCCAGCGGGATCTTGTAGAGCGGCTTGGTGGAACCGTCCTTGTACTGGGCGTAGATGGTGCCGTCCTTGCTGATCTGGACCTTGTCGATGGTGCTCGGCGCATTGCCGTTGACCTGGGCATCGGAAACGGTGAAGCCGGTGCCGAGCTGGGTCAGCGCCGACAGGTCGAGATTGAGGCCGGCGCCGTTCGGCACGGTAAATGAAACGCCGGTGGGAGTGCCGGTGAGCTTGCCGGTGGTGGTGTCGAAGGTCAGGTTGGCCGAGCCCAGCAAGCCGCCGGCGGTGTAGGGGAACGATGTTCCAGGGGTGGCCTTCGACTGATCGAAGACCGCCACCTGCCAGGTGCCGGCGCCGGTGTTGGTGAAATAGACGTCGAGCAACTTCTTGTTGCCGAGGTTGTCGTAGGCGACCATCGAGGATTTCGACGTGTATTGCGCGCCCGCAGCGTTGGCGGCGGGCAAGTTGGCGGTCGCGACCGGTGTCGCGCCCGCCGGCAGGTTGCCGGCATAGCTACCCTCGGTGCTCGGCGTCGCGGTCATTCCCTGGTCGGAGATGACAACCGGGACCAGTCCCTCGAAACCGTTGACCGTTGCCGCGGGTACGCCGTTGTCGTAGCTGTAGGCCATCAGCTGGAAGCCGGCCGAGTTGACCAACCTGCCCTGCCCATCGGGAACGAAGGCGCCAGCGCGGGTCAGGTAGGGCGTACCGCTCGGATCTTGAACGACAAAGAAACCATCGCCGCTGACGGCAAGGTCGGAGACCGAGGTCGTGTACTGGAGCACGCCCGGATCGCTGACCGCCTGACGGATCGTCGTGGTGACGCCGCCAGAATTGTAGGCACCGCCCGTCGACGGCATGACCAGCGTCGAGAATTCGGCGGAGGACCGCTTGTAACCGGTGGTGTCGGAATTGGCGATGTTGTCGGCGACCGTCGACAGGCGGTTTGCCTGCGCGTTCATGCCGGACACGCCGGTCCGCATCATTCCATAGAGGCTCATCGAAACGTCTCCGCTGTGTCCATGCCACTGGCTACGAGGCTACGCGTGTTTTCTTGCGCGAGGCTGGCGCGGCGCTGCATCAGAAGACCAGCCGGTAGCCCAGGAAACGCTTGGAATCGATCGGGTCGGTGCCCAGCTTTTCGCGCAGCTTCTTGCGCAGTTTGCTGATGTGGCTTTCCACCACGTTCTCCTCGACCTCTTCGTCGAAGATGCCGTAGATGGCGTTGAAAACCTGGGTCTTGGTGACGCGACGCCCGCGATTGCTCGCCAGATATTCGAGGATGCGGCGCTCACGACGCGGCAGGGGCAGAGGCTGACCGTCGATCTCTGGGTCACGGCCGTCCATGAAGATGCGCATGGCGCCGATCTCGGTGTAGGCGACGTCTTCCTGGGCGCGACGGCGGATGGCGGTGATGCGGGCCAGTATCTCGCGGATATGGACGGGCTTGCGAATGACGTCGTCGACGCCGCTCTCGAACAACCGCAGCGTGTTCTCCAGGGAATGCTGCTCGCTGAGCGCAATGACCGGAGCGCCGGTGCGGTCGCGGATCTGACGGGGAGAGATGGAGCCTTCGCGGCAGTCGCCGATGAGGAAGGCTCTGACCGAGCGCAGATCGGTGTCGGCGGCCGAACTCACCCACTCACCGAATTCGCCGGATGCAAAGCCTGCACAGGCGATGCCCTCACGATCGAAAAGTGAATTGTATCCCTCTGTTACGAGCTCGCGCTCGTCAACGATCACAATCATCGGCCCGCCTTCCGAATCAAATCATTTGCCCCGTGAAAAGAGGCGTAACCGCTGGGGAGAATCCTGAACAACCGTCATTTCTTGTAGCTAGTTTCTTGGGAGTCTGGAATCGTATCGGTTGCATTAGCTCGCAGCCAGATATGCTTTCGGGGGGTTGTGCGGTTGCTTTATTAGAAGCTGAAAATACGCTTATGGGTTGCAGAAGCCGCGGGCGTTCGCGGTCCATTTTCCAAAGCCGGTGGCGACCATGTTGGCAATGACGCGACAGACATAGGTCTTCTGCGCGGGATCGTTGTCGGGACCGGCATGATAGCGAGCGACGGCCATCGACCAGGTCTCGTGACGGGCATGGAGGCTGGCCAGGAAGCGCGCCGCGTAGTCGACGTTCTGGCGTGGGTCGAGCATGTCCTCGACGCTGCGAAAATGCGACGCGTGGTAGTGATGGTTGATCTGCATGCAGCCCAGGTCGATCAGCGTCTTGCCCTCGCGGCGGGCGTCGGCGAAGGCGGCAAGCGCTTCGGCCCGGCTTCGTGGGAAGACCGCTTTTCCCTCTATATTCAACGCATTGGGTTGAAGGCTGCCCTTGTTGCCGGTCTCCGTCAAGCCGACCGCGTAGAGGATGCCGGCGGGCACGCCATAGCGATCGGCGGCGCGCAGGATCTCCGGCTCGCATGGGTTGGTGGTGGCAGCGGCGACACTGGCGACGCTAGATAAACATATCGCCGCCAGCGCGCTCGCGAGAAGGCGAAGTGCCGCGGCCGTAGTCCTGCGCGTCATCGTTGCGGTTCCCCGTGGACTGCCGATCCGGTTGCTGGCCGCCGGCTCCACTACTACCAGCTCCCGAATTCCCCGGTTGGAAGGACGATGGATCGCGGCCTGTTGCCGCCGGCAAAGGGGCGGTTGCATCGGTGCGGGCAGTGGAGGGAACTGCTACTGAAGGTTGCAGGATCGTGACCTTGTCAACCTCGAAGCCGAGCCCGCGCAGCGATTTGACGATGGCCTCGCTGTCGGCGGACAGCCGACGGTAGGCGTCATGTGTTTGGGGCTTCAGCTCAATCGAAAGTTGTTCTCCGGAGAGGCGAAGATTGGCCGTCACCATGCCGAGTTCGGCGGGGTGAAGTTCGATCTTCAACACATGTGTCGGAACGGCCACAGGGCTGGCCGGCTGAGTGGCCGCGGATGAGACTGAAAGCGCCTTTTGCGGGCCGTTGTCGGCGGCTATGGCGTTGATCACATCGAGGGCTGCCTGGCTGATGGGACTTTGCGGCGGTGCCGGGTAGCTCTGTTCGGACACCACGTCGATGCGTGCGGCGGACAGGGATTGTTTTCCCGCCTCGGGCCGCATCGCGGACTGGACGTCCTCGATACTCTTCATCGTCGATGCGGCGTGCTTCGACCGTACGCCGGGCACGTCGGCAGCCGGCGCGTCCGGCTGCTTCTGGGTTGCCACCGTGTTGTCGCGTTTCGGCGCACTCGAGATAGCACCGGCAGCGCTCGATGGCTGAGCGTCAAGTTCCGTCAGGGGTCCGTCGGCGATCGAAGCCTGCTCCGGCTTCGACATGGTTTCGAGGGCCTCTTGTCCGGTCGTGGACTTTGACCGGTGGGTCTTTGGCGGTGGAGCCTGCCGGTCGAGCGCCGGGTCCGACGGGCTCTCGCCCAGTGCCGCATCGCGCCCGGCTGCCTTGGACGATGTCGAGAAATGGCGCAGGTCATGAAATGCGATCAGCAGCGGCAGGTCGTCCTGAAGCGGCTCGGCATCGGCGTCCGGAGCCGTCTCTTCGGCGTCGGCATCGTCCTTGTGCGACTCTGCTTCCAGGTCGTCCTTGCTGGCTTTCACGGTCGGCCCTCTAGCCGAGACGATGTTTTCTGGATCGGCCGATGGCGGCTCGGCCTTGCCGGCATGCCCGGCAAGACCGGCAGCGAGCTTGCACCAGCGCTGGTCGCGCGATCCCGCTTCCGTCGTCGGCTGCCGTTCCGGGCGGGCGGGAGCGGCGTCGCCGCGCAGCATCTTGCCGAAGCCGTCGTCGTTCCTGCCATTCGCGGCCGGTTGCTCCGACGTCGCGCGCGTGGAGGCAAATCCTGGCAGGGCCGAGCCGAGGCTGGTGGTCATTTGGGGGCGGCTCCAAGCATCTGGTCGATAAGGTCGAGCTGTCGACGTGTTCTGGTCATGGCGGCGTCGGTCGGATCGGTGGGCTCGGCAGCGGGCGATGGCGCCGAGGCCGGCGCGACAGTCGCCACGTCGCCAGACGCCGCCGCAACCGCCGCCTTGGCGGCTGGTCCGTTGGAAGCCGCGGTGACGGCGGGTTGGTCCGAGATCGCGCCTTCGACCGGTGGCAGTCCGCTGTCATCGGCGCCTTGCGCCGTGGCGATCTCGGGCACCGGTGGTTGCTCGGCCGCGACAGGGGCAGGCCTTTCCTCGGGAACGGCGGCGGGCGGCGCGACGACTTCGCCGGCAATAGCTTGCGCGGCGTCGAGCAAGGCGCGATCGCCTTCCGACAGCCGGCTGCGGTCGATCTTGCCAAGCTTGGCGCGGACGTCCTCGATGGTGCCCGAGGTGACGGTGGAAAGGCTGGCATAGAGCAGGGCGCGTGGATCGTCCTGGTTGGTGTTGCCGTCGCGGCCCTGCTCGGCCCGAGCCGAAGCAAAAGCCGACAGGTCGTTCAGACCGTCGATCGCGGCGCGGCGGGCGATGCGCAGATAGATCACTTTCTCGCGCTCGGAATCCATCATCGAGGTGATGTCGCCCAGCTTGTCCTGGCTGATCGACATGTGCAGCGCGATGACGCCGGAGACGAAGGAGTCGGCGAACTGGCTGGCATAGGGCGAATGGAGGTAGCGCTCGACATACTGCGTGGAGGCAAGCGCGAAGCGTGCCGCGTCACCTTGCGCGACTGAAATGCCGACCGAACGGCGAAGTGCCGCTTCCTCGACCAGCGTGCCGGGGCCGAGCAATCTTGCCTCATCGAGCAGGCGGAGTGCGGCCGCCGGCTGGTCGCCGGCAAGCAGCGAGCCTTTGACCAGGGCAAGGAAAGCGCCGAGATCGGGAGGCAGTGCCATCGGATCGATCGGCCTCAAGGCTTCGATCGCCTCGCCGGGCCGGCCGGTCAGGTAGTCGATCACGCCTTTGGCTATGACAAGGCTTTGCGGGTCCGTCGTGGCGCGCGACGTGGCGACCTCGACGGTCACCGGATTGCCGCCGCTCATGCCGTAGACAAGCAGGGCGCGAAAGTTCTTGGGATCCTTGTAATCCTCGGCATCCGCCGCGCGCAGGCGCGCATCCGCCATCTCCAGCAGCTTGGCCTGCATCGGCAGGGCGGCATGATCGCCGACGGCTATGCGGTCCTGGATGAGCTGCAGCGAGCGCACCAGCTGATACGGCTGCAGCGCGTCCTGGGCGAAGCCGGTCGACGGGTGTCCGCCGGCCAGCAGCAACAGGCCAATCAACCGGCTGGTGACGGCTGCTCGACTCATCCGCCGGTCGCCATCAGGATTTCGATGCGGCGGTTCACGGCCGACAATGGATCCTTGGGATCCTTCGGCTGGCGGTCGGCGAAGCCGGCGACCTCGGTTATGCGACGTTCGTCGACGCCGCCGCGCACGAGCATGTAGTAGGCGGAATGCGCACGCGCCGTCGACAGTCGCCAATTGTCGTAGCTATCGCTGCGGAACGGCCGGGCGTCGGTGTGGCCGTTGATGCTGATGGTGCCTTTCTGGGCGTTGACGATGCGGCCGATCTTCTCCATCGCCAGCACAAGTTCGCGGCGCGGCAGCGCCGAGCCGACCTCGAACATGCCGAAGTCGAACTGGTCGGTGATCGAGATGACGACGCCCTTGTCGGTGGCTTCAACCGAGACGCCGTCGTGCAGCTTGTCGCCGGGCTTGAAGGCATCGGCCAACTGCCGCTTGACGTCGGCCGCGGCCTTGATGGCGGCGGCGGTCGGCGCCTTCTCGCCGGTGTCGGGCTTGGCGGCCTTTTGCGCTTCGGGCTCGCCCTTGGCTGCGTCCGGTTTCATCTCGTCCGGTTTGATCTCGCTTGGCTTCGTGTCGCCGGCCTTGGCGAGGTTCATGGCTTGCTTGCCGGTCGCATCCTGGGCCAGCGGCTCGAGCGGTGCGGCCGCGACAGGCGGTACGGCTTTGACTTTGAGCACTCGCTTTTCGGCGGCCTTGTCGCCGGGCTTGACCGGATCGCCCTCGATCCTGGTGCGCTCGGCACTAGCCTCGGCGCCGGGCGCCGCCACCTGCTGCGACCAGAAATCAGGCTCGAAGGGATCGCGATAGGAGGCGCCGCCGGAGGCGCCTGTCGCCGGGCCGGCGGCCTGCGCGCCGCCGTCGCCCTTCTGACTGACGTTCTGCATGACACCGGTATCGGTGGCGATTTCCGAAAGCACCGCGTAAGGATCGGCGAACAGATGCTCGTCGGAGTGTTCCGCCTGCGGGAGTTCTTGCTTGTCCTGTTTGCGGTCCGCCGAGCCGTCGCCGTCCTGACCGGCCTTGTTGGTCGCCTTCTTCGGATTGTCGGCCGTCGTCCCGATCGCGCGCGGACCGTCGCCGAGATCCTCCAGGCCCTTGCGGCTCGAATTGCGGTCGACCAGCTTGACCGGGTTGAAGTAGCTGGCGACGGCTGCCTTGGTCTGCTCGTTGGCGGCGTTTATCAGCCACATGACCAGGAAGAAACACATCATGGCCGTCATGAAATCGGCGAAGGCGATCTTCCAGACGCCGCCATGGTGGGCCTCGTCATGGTCGTCATGACCACGCCGCACTATGATGATTTCGTGGGGTGTGTGTCCGGCCTCGGCGACGCTCATGCCAGGACCTCTGAAAGGGTCGTCGACCATTCGGCCATGCGCGTCTCGAACACCGCCTCGTCGATGGCGACGGTGAGGTCGAAACCCGGTGCCTCGACGAAGTCGAGATTGGCGGCGCGGAGCCCAAGCGATGCCCTCAGTGTTTCGAACAGTGAGAGAGGCCCGCGCACGACGATGCGCACCGCTTCGGCATCGCCGACCGCTTCGCGTACGGCGCCGGCCAGTGCCTCGATCGAACGTTTCTGCAAGTCGTCGCTGACGATGCCGCCGATGATGCGGGCGACCGTGGCGGCGACAAGCCCGGTGACACGCGCCTCCATGGCATCGATGCGCGACGAGACCGCCCTGCCGACATCGTCGCCGAGGCTTTCTAGAAATACCCTTGCTTCCTCTGCATTGGCCTGGCGTTCGGCTTCGAGCGCTGCTTCATGCGCAACCGAAAGGCGCGCCTCAAGCGCAGCCTCGGCCTGGACAACCGCTTCCGCGATCAGCGTGCCGATATCGGCTTGCGGGGCCGGCGTTTCCGGATTGTGTTGGGGATCGACTGCTGCCCGGGGCTGGCTGGCACGTTGCGTGCGTGTGCCGAAATCAGGCAGAAGGTCGAAGAGGGCTGCGGAGGGCATGGTTACACCGCAACTTCCTGGGCTGCCCATTTGCGCAGGATCTGCGCGGTGCGCTCCTCGTTGAGGTCGACCATTCGGGCAAGCCGATCCTGCGGCGCCGGTCTGATCTTCTGGCGAAGATCGTCGAGCGGCGTCGGACCTGGGCGCGAGCCGGGCAGGGCGGCGACCGCGGCATTGTCGGCGGCGGCCGTTGCTTCCGGCGTCGGCAGCGAGCGCTGCACGTCATCGAAGCTGGGACCTGACAGGGCTGGTGTCGCCTTCGCCGTCAGTGCCGACGCCATCGGCCTCAGACCGAAGAAGGCGACCAGGAACACGACGACGATGAAAGCGCCGGCATTGATCAAAGTGCCGGCATGCTGGCCAATGGAATCGAGCATTCCAGCCTGCGGGACCGCCTCGCCATCCAGCCCGTCGATGAACTCGACAGCCGAGACGTCGATGACGTCGCCGCGCTTTTCGTCCAGGCCGGTGGCCGAGGTCACCATTTTCTGGATGTCGGCGACACGCTTGGCAATCTGCTCCGGCGTGGCGTCCTTGCCGAGTATGGTCATCAGCCGCTGCTGGTTGACGACGACGGCAATCGACATCTTGGTGACGGTGTAACCGTTGGAGACAGTGGCGATCTTCTTGGAATTGATCTCGTAGTTGGTGATCTCTTCCCTGCGGTCGTTCTGCGAAGAAGATTGCGGACCATCGGTGGCGGTTGCCTGGGTCTCGGGCAGGTTCTGCTCGACGCTGGCCGGGGTCGAGGCCTGCTTCTGGTTGTTGTTCTCGTTGGCGCGCACCGACTGCACCGAGCGCTCGACGCGGGAGTTCGGATCGAAGATGGTTTCTTCGGTCTGACGGGTGTCGGTGTTGACCTCGGCCTTGACGCTGGCGCGGAAGTTGTCAGGGCCGAGATAGGCCGTCAGGGCACGGCGGATGTTGTCGCCGATCTGCGCTTCGACGGTCTGCTCGACGCCGAGCGTGCGTGCGGCGCTGGTGTTGGAAGGATCATCGCCCGCGGCCAGCAGATTGCCGCTGGAATCGAGCACCGTCACCTTGTCGGCCGACAGGCCGGGGACAGCGGCGGCGACGAGATGGCGGATCGACATGGCGCTCTTCTCGGCGTCGATGCCGGCGTAGCGGATGACCACCGAGGCGGAAGGCTGCTGCTCGTCGCGGCGGAAATTGGCGCGTTCGGACATGACGATGTGGACGCGCGCCGCCTTGATGCCCGATATCGACTGGATGGTGCGGGCGATCTCGCCTTCCAGCGCGCGCACGCGGGTGATCTGCTGCATGAAGGAGGTGAGGCCGAGTGAACCGACATTGTCGAACAGTTCGTAGCCGGCATTGGCGCTCGTCGGCAGGCCCTTTTCGGCAAGCAGCATGCGCGCCTGCGCGGTGGTGCCCGCCGGCACCAGCACGGAGGTTCCGTCGGCGCCAACGTCGAAGCCGATGCCGGCTTCGCCCAGCACCAGCCCGATCTGGTTCACGTCGGCGCGGTCGAGCCCGACATAGAGCGTGTCGTAGGCGGGGCGGTTGAGATAGACCGAGGCGATGCCGATGACGCCCATCACCAGAACGGCGATGCCCGCCAGCATGGCAAGGCGCTTCACGCCAAACCCGCGGAGATTCGAGATGATGCTCTGGATCTGTTCCGGCACGGTTCGACGACTCCCAGCATGATTGTCCGCCGGAACAGTAGTCCTCGAAGCTTGTGCGAAAATGAAATCGGGCCGCGCTTGCGGCGCGGCCCGTCAATCGAGATGAGTAGGGATCGCGCCGGTGGCGCCAGTGACTAGTTCTTGAACAGCGACAGGATCGACTGCGAGGCGCTGTTGGCGATCGACAGCGCCTGGATGCCGAGTTGCTGCTGGACTTGCAGCGCCTGCAGGCGGGTCGATTCCTTGTTCATGTCGGCATCGACGAGCTGACCGACGCCGCGATCGATGGAGTCCATCAGGCTCTGGGTGAAGGTCTTCTGCAGGTCGATGCTGCTCTTGGCGGAGCCGAGGATGGTGGCGGAGTCGGTCAGCTGAGCCATGACCTTGTCGATCCTGTTCACCATCTGCGTGATGATATCGTCGGTTATCCCAGGTGCGGTGATGTCGAGGTTGTAGGCCGAGATGTTGTCGACCTTGGCGGGGGTGCCGGTAACAGCGGCTTGGCCTGCGGTGTTCGCGGCGATATCAGTCCCTCCGCCAGCGATCGCGGCAGCATAGGCTGTGTCATACTCCGTCTGGGCGGCTCCCGTGGAATAGATGGAAGTCTGGCGATCGAGGGTGCCATAGTTCTTCACGTCGGTGGCAAGGCCGTAGTCAAAGAGCTTGGTGCTCTCGACATCGATGTCGATCGTTCCGATCGATATGGCGCCGGATGAGGAGCGATTGAATGAAGAAACAATCTGGGAGTCGGGCTGGACGCCGTCATAGTTGGCCGCGACCTGCTTGGAGGTCACCGCAAGGAAATTGGAGCCGGAGAAGGTGGCCGCATCGGCAAAGGACTTCATCTGTGCCTGAAGCGCCTTGATCTCGGTCTGGGTTTTTGCCTTGGCTGCATCCGTCTGGCCGACGGTCGAAAGCAGCTTGGTCTTGATCTGGCCGATGGTCGTCAGCACATTGTTCATGCCGGTATAGGCGGTATCGACTTTCGAGGCGCCGAGGCCGAGCGCATCCTGCACCGTCGACAGGGCCTGGTTGTCCGAGCGCATCGTGGTGGCGATCGACCAGTAGGCGGCGTTGTCGGAGGCCTGCGAGACCCGATAGCCCGTCGATATACGAGCCTGCGTCTGCTCGAGCGACTTGTTGGTGGCGCTGAGGCTTTGAAGCGCGGTTAACGCCGAAGCGTTTGTCATGATGCTCGCCAAGAAAGTCGCTCCTTCTCAAAAGCCGACATGCTCAGACATGCCGGATAGGCCCGTTCAACGCTGCTATCGTGCCGGTAGGGCCGATTCGCCAACTGTTGTAAGCTATTGGTTAACCATAACTAGCGCGACATGGTTAACAGCTTGTTAAACGCTGGCTTTCGAGAGTTAAGGAGTGACGGTTGCGCGGGGCTGGAGCAAAAACGCAAATCGAGCCGCGCTTTTGGCGCGGCCCGATTGTCTAGCTGTAGTCGATTGAGAGCGATTAGCCGCGGAAGAGCGACAGGATCGACTGCGACGAGCCATTGGCGATCGACAGCGCCTGGATGCCGAGCTGCTGCTGGACCTGCAGGGCCTGCAGACGGGTCGATTCCTTGTTCATGTCGGCGTCAACGAGCTGGCCGATGCCGCGATCGATGGAGTCCATCAGGTTCGAGGTGAAGGTCTTCTGCAGGTCGATACTGCTCTTGGCCGCGCCGAGCTTGGTGGCGGCGTTGGTCATGTCCTTGAGCGCCGCGTCGACGACGGTCATCTGCTGCGCGATCTGACTATCACTGGCAGCGACGCCACCCGCGAAGATGGTCAGCGAGGCGACCGAATAGGTGTCGGTGCCTGCAGCCGCGGCGCCCAGGGTCGGGGCCGAGGCAGTAAGGGTGGCCGTACCGGTGGAGCCAACGCGGAGCGTGTCGAGGATGCCCTTCGCGAGTGTCGCGGTGGTACCAGCTTCATACAGCTTGATGCTTTCCACGTTGACGTCGATCGTCGAGATCGAAACCGCGCCGGTGGCGCTGCGGTTGAAGGCCGAAACGATCTTGACGTCGGCCGCCGTCGTGGCTGTCGCGCCGCTGTTTACGGACAGCATGTTGGTGCCGGAGAAGGTGGCGCCATCGGCATAGGCCTTCAACTGCTTCTGAAGAGCGGCGATTTCGACCTGGGTCTTTTCCTTGGAGGCATCCGTCTGGCCGTAAGATGCAGTCAGCTTCTGCTGGATCTGGTTGATGGTGGTGATCGCGCTGTTCATGCCGGTGTAGGCGGTGTCGACTTTCGAGGCGCCGAGGCCGAGCGAGTCCGAAACGGTGGACATTGCCTGGTTGTCGGAACGCATCGTGGTCGCGATCGACCAGTAAGCGGCGTTGTCCGAGGCCTGCGAGACCTTGTAGCCGGTCGAGATGCGGGACTGGGTGGCTTCGAGGTTCTTGTTGGTGGAGTTCAGGCTCTGCAGTGCCGTCAACGCGGCAGTGTTCGTCATGATGCTGGACATGGCTACTCGTACCCTGATTTTACACGTGTTTTTTTGACATACCGGCTCTACCGGTATGACGGTGCGGCATCATGCCAATGATCTCTGGAAATCGATCACCCGCCATCTGCGAGCGAATATGCGGGCAAGTCCCTACCAAAGGGCTAAACCGGACGGTTAATCGAAAATATATTGCGTGAATTCTGCGCCGGAGCAGCGCGCCAGAGCGGCGCTGCGGGATTCAGTTGCCGGGGTCAGTTGAAGGAGCGCACAAGGCTGCCGACAAGCAGATTCCAGCCGTCGATCAGGACGAAGAACAGGATCTTGAACGGCAGCGACACCACTGTCGGCGGCAGCATCATCATGCCCATCGCCATGGTGATCGTCGCGACGATCATGTCGATGACCAGGAATGGCAGCACGATCAGGAAGCCGATCTCGAAGCCGCGCCGGATCTCCGAGATCATGAAGGCGGGTACCAGGATGCGCAGGTCGACGGTGTCACGCGAAACGGTCTGGCCGCGCTCACGCGCGAGATCGGCGAAAAGGTCGAAGTCCTTGTCGCGCACATTACGCAGCATGAATGTGCGGAACGGATCGGAAATCTTGTCAAAGGCTTCGGTCTGGGTGATCTGGTTGTCCATCAGCGGCTTGACGCCGGTGTTCCAGGCCTGATCGAAGGTCGGCGCCATGACATAGAAGGTCATGAACAGCGACAGAGAAATCAAAATTAGGTTTGCCGGCGTCGACTGCAGGCCGATGCCTGCGCGCAGGATCGAGAAGGCGATGACGAAGCGGGTGAAGCTGGTCACCATGATCAGCAGGCCCGGGGCCACCGACAGCACGGTCAGCAGGCCGAACATCTGGATGATGTAGCCGACGGTGGTGCCATCGGCCTTGCCGATGCCGCCGAGATCGAGCTGCTGGGCCGCCGCGACGGAGGTGGCGGCGGCGATCATCGCCGTGGCGAGAAGGAACTTTCTCATTCGAGCAGCAATGTCCTGATGAGAACCTGTTTGGCGTGACCCTGGCTGCGGATCGAGGCGCGTTCCTCGAGATCGGCCTTCAGGTGCTGGTAGCCGCTGGCGCCCTCGATCTGATGCATCTTCAAGGTGCGCACCAAGGCCAGAAGATCCTGGTGGATGTCGTCCGACATTGCCTGTGGCTGCGGCCCATCATAGACGACGGACACCTCCATCCTGATCCAGGTATCGGCGGGCGAAGCGATATTGGTGGTGATCGGCGCCAGCACGACGAGCGTCGGCCCCACGCCTGGCTGGTCGGCCGAAGCCGGCTGCTCGGCCTTGCCTTCGTTCTCAGGCGCCGCCGGTACCGACGCAGGTGCATCGACGCCTTTGAGATAGCCGCCGGACATCCAGCCCATGCCGATGGCGGCCGCCGTCACCACCAGCAGCATGCCGCCCTGGACGGCGAGCGAAGGACCCTTGCGGGGCTGAACCTGTTCGACATTTGCCACGGCGCGGTGTTCCCCAATCCTAGAACGGAAGAACCTGGTCGAGAACCTGCTGGCCATAGGCAGGTTGCTGGACCTCGGTGATACGGCCGCGTCCGCCATAGGAGATGCGCGCTTCGGCGATGCGTTCGTAGGGGATGGTGTTCTCGGCGCCGATATCGGCCGGCCGCACGATGCCGGCGATGGTCAGCACCCTGAGTTCGGCGTTGACGCGCACTTCCTGCGATCCCTTGATCATCAAATTGCCGTTCGGCAGGACATCGATGACGATGGCGGCGACATTGAGCTCCAGGGTTTCCGATCGCTTGATTTCGCCATCGGCCGTCGTGTCCGTGGTGGAGTTCAGAGCGCCAGCACCCTTGCCGGCGGTGCTGCCGATCTTGTCCCATTGCGCGCTGATGTCGAAACCGAGCTTGCGGTTGGCGGTGCGGCTCCTGTCGTTCTGGTTCTTGAAGTTGGCCCGGTCATTGATCCTGATCTTGACGGTCAGGATGTCGCCCTGGGACAGCGCCCGCGGATCGGTGAACAATCGGCTCTGGCGGTCATCCCACAACGAGAATTTCCTGGGCGGCGCGGGCGGCGTTTCCGGATAGCGATAGAGGGAAGAGGCGCTGCCGTCGTCGATGCCGGAGCCGACCGGTGACAGAGCCGGTTCCCTGCCGACCTCCTTCAGGTTGGTTCCACAACCGGACAACATGGCGACCGCGCACAGGACGAGCATCTTGCGGATCATGACGGGTCTACCCTTCGGGCTGCGCTGGCCATGATGCCGGTGAGCGTCGCCGCCGCCTTCTGGTCCATTTCGTTGAGGATGACGCTCGCCTTGCGAGAATCGAGCTTCATCAATATGGCCGCCGCCAGATCGGCGTTGACGATGGCCAGCCGCTCGGCGGCGGCGTCTGGCTTCATGCCGGCATAGATCTGGACCACACCGTCCTCGGCCCGGGCCAGGAAAACCTCACGTCGTTTCAGCCAGGTCTCGTATTCGGCCTTTTTTTCCTCCAGCGCCTTCATCCGCTGGTCGATGCCGGCCTGGAGCTGCTTCAGTTCCTCCGCCTGCAAGACATATCGGCGGTCGCGGGCGGCGTCGGCGATATTGGAGCAAAAACGCTCGATCTCGCTTTGGTCGGGTGCCTTCTCTCGCGCCAATTGCTGCGGGGGCGCTACGACCGGTGCTCCCGGCAAGACCTGGCGGACCGCCTCCTCACCACGTGCGGTATCGCTGGCAAAGGGCAGCGCCGCGAGAACGGCGGTCACGAGCAGGATTGCGACGGGGCGATATCTTTCATGGCGTGAGAACGAGCGCGTCATCGGCATAGCCTATTGCAGAACCAGGTCGGCCTGCAGGGCGCCGGCCGACTTGATGCCCTGCAGAATGGCAATGATGCCGTCCGGCTTGACGCCGAGCCGGTTGAGGCCGGAAACCAGGGTCTGGAGATCGGGACCATCAAGCACGGCAACGCGGGCATCGGGCCGGCTGGCTTCGATGGCGGTGAACGGTTCGACGGCGGTCTCGCCCTTGGAGAAGGGCTCGGGCTGCACGACGCGCGGTGCTTCGGTGATGCGCACGGTGAGCGTGCCGTGACTGATGGCGACCCGCGAGATCTTGACGTCGTTGCCGATGACGATGGTGCCGGTGCGCTCGTCGATGACGACACGGGCCGGCGTGTCGGATTCGACCACCAGGTTTTCAATCTCGGCATAGAAGCGGGCCGCCGAAACACCCTTTGGCCTTCTGATCTGCACGGTGCGTGAATCGCGCTCGGCCGCCACCCGCGCGCCGAAGCGCTGGCTGGTGTAATCGTTGATGGCATCGGCGATACGAATGGCGGTCGAGAAGTCGGGATTGCGCAGTTGCAGCGTCAGTGTTGCCTGATCGTCGAACTCGGCCTGGACAGCACGCTCGACGATGGCACCGTTCGGCACGCGGCCGGAGGTCGGCACGCCTTGCGTCAGCTGCTCGGCCTGCCCCTTGGCGGTAAAGCCGGAAACGATCACCGAGCCCTGTCCGACGGCATAGATCTCGCCGTCCGCCGCCTTCAGCGGCGTCATGATCAGCGTTCCGCCGGCGAGCGAGGTCGCGTCGCCCATCGAGGAGACGTCGATGTCGATGCGGGCGCCCGACTGCACGTAGGGCGGCATGTTGGCGGTGACAATGACGGCGGCGACGTTCTTGGCGCGCGCGCGGCCGCCTTCGGTGGCGATGCCGAGATTTTCGAGCATGGCGCGAATAGACTGTTCGGTGAACGGCGAGTTGCGTAGGCTGTCGCCCGATCCGGCAAGGCCGATGACCAGGCCGTAGCCGACCAGCTGGTTGTCGCGCGAACTCTGCAGCTGGGCGATGTCCTTGATGCGCGAGGCGACCTGGCCCGGCGGCAGGGAACTAGGCCCGGTGGAAACCCGGAACATGCGGCTGGTGGTGGCCGGATCATATTCGGGATCGTTGTAGACGCCGCCATTCTTGGCGGCGAGCTCGCGCTTGGCCTTCGGCGTCAGGCCGTCGGCCAGTGCCGGCTGCAGGCCAAGCACGGCTGCCAATATCAGGGTAAGTCCGCGCATCATGAAGCGCTGACCTGGATGGTTCCATCCGCCATCACCGTGCCGGACAGGATCTTGCCGCTGTCGATGTTGCGGACCTTGACGAGGTCGCCCGCGGCACCCGGCTGCAGCGTCACGGCGGTCGCCGAGATCGTCAGTCCTCCGGCGATGAAGAAGACCTGCACGGACGCACCCTGTTCGACCAGCCAGGCCACGCGGATGGCTGTGGAAGGGATGTAGCGGCCGGGCAGCAGGGTGCGCTTGGCGACCTTGCCGTCGAGTTCCTCGGCCCGTGTGACGACTCCGTCCGGCTTGTGCTTGCCGGCGATGAGGGTCACCTGTTTCAAGGCAGTAAGTTCGATGGTCTGGCCGGGATAGATGACCCGGTTGGGTATCAGCACCACCTCGCCAACAGGTTGATTGCTGGCGATCTGGGTGGCTGATTGGTTTGTCGATTCCTGGGCAAACGCCGGCATGCCACCGGTCACCAGCGCAAGGACGAGCGCGGTGCGGCGGAATGCTGAGCAGGAGATCGGCATGGCCATCATCCGTTACCTGATGTTCTTGGAGACGACGGAGGCCATGTCGTCGGCGGCCTGGATGACCTTGGAGTTCATCTCATAGGCGCGCTGCGCCGAGATCAGCTCGGTGATTTCCTTCACCGGGTCGACGTTGGAGGCTTCGAGATAGCCCTGCTGGATGGTGGCAAAGCCGGGATCGCCGGGGACGCCGACATTCGCTGGTCCCGAAGCCGTGGTTTCCTGGAACAAATTGTCGCCGAGCGGTGCCAGGCCCGCCTCGTTGGCGAAATTGGCGATCTGAAGCTGGCCGAGGTTCTGAAGGTCGGTCTGGCCGTCGATGCGAGCGAAGACCTGTCCCGTCTTATTGATGATGACCTCGACGGCATCGACGGGGACGTTGATGGCCGGAATGACGGCAGCGCCGTCGACCGTCACCAACTGGCCTGTCGCGTTGGTGTTGAGGGCGCCGGCGCGGCTGTAGAGCGTGCCGCCGTCGGCACCTTCGATCTGGAACCAGCCCCTGCCGGTCAGCGCCAGGTCGAAACTGTTGCCGGTGCTGGTCAGTTCGCCCTGGGTGTGAACGTTGCGCACGGCCGTCGTCTTGACGCCGAGGCCGATCGAGACGCCCTCCGGCACCAGCGAGGCATTGGAGCGGTTGGGCACACCCTGCGTGCGATCGACCTGGTAGAGCAGGTCGGAGAATTCGGCACGGGCGCGCTTGTAGCCGGTGGTGTTGATGTTGGCGATGTTGTTGGCGATGACTTCCAGATTTGTCTGCTGGGCATTCATGCCGGTGGCGGCGATGGCGAGTGCTTTCATGGCGGAATTCCTCAGATGCCCATTCGACTGACTTCGAGATAGGCGGAAACCACCTTGTCGCGGATGGCGACGGCGGTCTGAAGCGCCTGCTGCGCGCTCATCACGGCGTCGACCACCTGACGGGTGTCGGCGTCACCCTTGAGCGCCTGTATCGACACCTGCTCGGCGTTCTGCATCGTGTTGACGGTCTTGGAGGCGGCATGGCTCAACGCTTCGGCGAAGGAGGTGCCGATGTTGCCGCCGGCCGAAGGTGTCGCGCCGCCCTGGAGCAGGCTTGTCACCGCGTCGTCGCCGCCGATCGACGGCTTGAACTGAAGCGCTCCGATACCGCTGATCATTACTGGTTCCTCATCAGGTCGATGGTCATGGAAATCAGGTCGCGGGCCTGCTTGACGACTTGAAGGTTGGCCTCGTAGGAGCGGTTGGCCTCGGTCATGTCGGCCATTTCGATCAGCACGTTGACGTTGGGCATCTTGACGTAGCCCTTCTCGTCGGCGGCCTCGTTGCCGGGCTGGAACTCGATTGGAAAGTCGCTGGGATCACGATCGATCGAGTTCACCGCAACCGTCGAGCTGCCGGAGGTCCGGTCGAGTTCGGAGACGAAGCTGATGGTCTTGCGGCGATAGGGGTCGGAGCCGGGCGCGGTTCCGGTCGACTGAGCGTTGGCTAGGTTTTCGGAAACGACGCGCAGCCGCTCCGACTGAGCGCCGAGCCCGGATGCTGCGACTTTGAGGGCTGCGGTGAGCGCGTCCATGGTCAGCTCTTAACCGCCATCATCATCATGGAATGGAACGCCTTGACGATCGCCGTGTTGAGTTCGAAGGAGCGGCGCACCTCGCCGGCCTTCATCAACTGGTCTTCTAGCACGACCGAGTTCTTGGATGGCATGATAACGCCGTCATCTTCCTGCGGCTTGATGGTGAAGCCGGCATTGGTCGCCGCGTTGCCTAGATGACCGGCCTGCGTGGCCTGAAGCGATACGGCTGTGCGATCGAGCACCTTTTCGAACGGCTCGACATCGTTCGCCGTGTAGCCCGGCGTGTTGGCGTTTGCGATGTTGCCGGCGACGGCGGACTGGCGCACGGCCAGCCACTGGGCTTGCTTGGCGGCGAGGTCGAAAAGGGAAACGGGCTCCATGGGAATCTCCGGGCAGGTGCTCAGAGACTAGGCCGCGAGTCTTGCGCGGGCCTTGCGAATGACCAGAGACCGGAGAGCTTTATCGCGAAAGCTCGATCACCTGATCGGTGCTGGTGACCATGACCCATTTGCCTTTGCGCTGCTCGATGGAAGACACCTGGCTGGAATCCGGGAGTATCGAGCCGCGTTGGACGATCCAGAGGCCGGCATCGTCCTCGATCATGGCGCGGCCATTGGCGACATGGACCAGGCGAAATTTCGCGGCGTCGGCCGGAAAAGGTTGATCGTCGGGTGCCGGCGCGGGATTGGCATCGTCCTGCACCGTTCCCGTGGCGAGCAGATCGAGATCGGCCGCGGGAACGTCCTTCGCTGTCAGCGGCGCGCTGCGTTGGGCGACCACGCCGCCGCCCGCCCGCCCCGAATTGGTGCCGGTGCCGCCGAACTTGATCGCCTGGACGCCAAACTGGTCCTGGTTGAAGAAGATGTACCACGGAAACAGGGCGCAGATCAGCCCGAGCGTGATGCCGAGCGCGGCAATGACGAGATCGCTGCGCCGGCTGGACTCTTTTTTCAACCTGGGAAACACCGCCTTCGGTGGCCGCGGCCACTCGTTGAGTGGGAACAGCCCATCGATCAGCGAGTCGCGGCTGGCCTGCGTCATCTCGGCGGCCTGCGCCCGGGGCGCTCGGGGCAAAGCGGGCTCGGCGGCCTTGGCCAGAACGGCCTCGGCTTTGGCGGCTATGGCACGGGCAGCCTTTGCCTTGGCGGCTCTCGCTTCGTCAGCTCGGGCTTCTTCCGCGGCATTGGCTTCGGCGATCATGTCGCGCAGGATGCGCTCTGTATATTCGCGTTCAGTCTCCGGCATCGGCGTTCAGCTTGCTCTTGAGGTGGCGGGCGAGGTCGGAGAATGGATCGGCTGAGGGGCGGTCCGTCGGCGCTTGCGTCAGTGCCTCGTAGATCAGCGGCACTTGGCGCACGGCAATATCGAGTTCGGCATCGACGCCGCCCTGATAGGCGCCCAGCAGGCGGATATCGCGCGTGTCCTCGAAGCGCGAGATCATCGACTTCAGCCTTGTCACCAGCGCGCGCTGTTCGGTGCTCCAGGCCTTGCCGGCCAGCCGCGAAATGGACGACAGCGGATTGACGGGCGGGTAGCGGCCCTGTTCGGCGATCGTGCGGTCGAGCACGACGTGACCGTCGAGGATGCCGCGCACGGAATCGGCGACCGGGTCGTTGTGATCGTCGCCGTCGACCAGCACGGAGATGATGGCGGTGATCGAGCCTTTGCCTTCCGCGCCTGGCCCGGCGCGCTCGAGCAGCTTGGGTAGCTCGGTGAACACCGAGGCCGGATAGCCACGGGCGACCGGCGGCTCGCCGGTTCCCGTCGCCACCTCGCGCAGCGCGTGGGCGAAGCGGGTGATCGAGTCCAGCACCAGGAGCACGCGGTGCCCCTGGTCGCGAAAATGTTCGGCGATGCGCATGGCGGTGTCCGGCGCGCGCCGGCGCATCATGGCGCTCTCGTCGCTGGTGGCGACGATGGCGACGGTTTTGGCCATGCTGTCGCCGATCGTGTCCTCGAGGAATTCGCGCACTTCGCGGCCGCGTTCGCCGATGAGCGCCACGACGACGGTGTCGAACGCATCGGCGCCCGCAAGCATGGCGAGCAGCGTCGACTTGCCGACGCCGGAGCCGGCGAAGATGCCGAGGCGCTGGCCGAAGCAGAGCGGCGTGAAGATGTCGATGACCTTGACCCCGGTCATGAAGGCGGTGCCGACACGCTGCCGCGCCATGGCGCCGGGCGTCGTCTGGGCGCCGATCGATGCGTCATCGCCCCTGACCAGGGGCGTGCCGCCATCGATCGCCTGGGTCAGCGCGTCGATGGTGCGTCCGCGCCACGAGGCATGCGGCGCCACCGCGAGCGGACCGCGGCGGAACACGGCATCGCCGATGCCAGCGTCGGCGCTGCGTTCGAAGGGGGCCACGACGACCTCATCGCGGCTGATCTTGACGATCTCGCCGCGGCGGGCGCCGGCATGACCGCGCTGCTCGACGATGTCGCCCAGCCTGGCGAAGTCGGAAAGGCCGTGCACCTTGTAGTGCGTGGGCGTGACTTCGGTGACGCGGCCGCCGCGCTTGAGCAGCGCCTCGGTGTCGGCGAAACGCCGCCAGACCCGTTCCAGAGCGACAAGCCGGTCTTCCGGCGCCGGCTGGAGCTGTCTTTCAGGTGCGCGCAGGGATGGCTGGTCGAGCGACATGGGTTACTTCGAGCCGAGCGTCTTGATCGCCTCGTCGGTGGAGGAGTCGGTCTGCCGCATCAGGGCGGCGGTGTTCTCGAAGGCGCGCTGGACCATGATCAGTCGGGTGATCTCCAGCACCGGATTGACGTTGGATTCTTCGAGAAACCCCTGGGCGATGCCGATATCGGAGCGATCGGTAACAGGCTCTGGCGTGCGCGCCGGAACGATGCCGGAATTGCCGTAGCGGACGAAATTTTCGCCCGGATCGAAATTGTAGAGACCGATGGAGCCGACAAGCTGATCGTTCTGGCGCAGCGAACCGTCGGCCCCGGCCTTGGGCGGGCCGTTGCGGGGGTCGAGCTGGATCGGTGAGCCGCCGGCATCGAGCACAGCGTGGCCCTCGATCGACATCAGCTCGCCGTTCTCGTTCATCGAAAAGCGCCCGTCGCGGGTCATGACGGTGCCGACAGGCGTGTCGATGGCGAACCAGGCATCGCCCTGGATGGCGAAATCGAACGGATTTCCGGTCTCGCTCAAGGCACCGTGAGCGCCGGAAAGATAGGTCTTGCCAGGGGAGGCAAAGGACACCGATTTCGATCCGGTGCCGGACACGACGTCCTCGAACTTCACGCCGGTGGCGCGAAAGCCGATCGTCGAGGCGTTGGCGACGTTGTCGGCGATCGTGTCGAGGCGGCGCTCGAGCGCGATCTGCGAGGAAAGGGCGACGTAAAGGCTGTCCCGCATGATGCTCTCAGAACCTCAGTTTCTGCATGGCCATCATCAGGTCGGTGGAGATGCCGACCGTGATCGGCTGGGCAAACAGCACGCTGACCGAGGTGACGGCCGATGACGTCGGGTTGTTGATCTCGTACATGCTGGTGAAGCGCGTCAGGAACTTGCCGAGCTTCTCGGGATCGGAGAAATCCGAGATGTCGAGTTTCTGCTCGAACAGCTGCGCCTGCTTGTCGACATCGGCGGTGGCGAAGGAATCGGGCAGGCCGAGCACGGTGCGCACGACGCTGGCAAGCGCGGTGTCGGCCAGCACGTCGTACCAACTGGTGATGGTCGGCGCCTTGCGGTCGAAATAAAGCGCCAGCCGCACGCCCTGGTTGGTCTGGCCGGCATCCTCTTCGAGGGTCTGGCGCATGTATTTGTCGACGGTCGGCTGCTGCGCCGGATTGATGGTGGTGGCGTTCGCACCATAGGCTTCGAAATTGAAGGCGGAAGCAAGTGCCGCGTAGGTCTTGTCCGTCATCTTGTTGGCAACGCTGTCGGGATCGCGGACGCCACCCTGCAGAACCCGCTTGATGAGATCCTTGTCCTTCGTCATCGAATCGAGGCCGAATGAAGCCAGTGCGTATGTGTAGAGCCGGTTATTCGACATCAGGTCGTCGATCGACTTCACCTTGGTGATGTTGGCGAGATAGTATGTCGTCTCGCCTTTCACATAGGCCGAATTCGGATCGAGGCCGGCGATTTTCGCTTGCGTGGCGTAGTTCTTGGTCACCATCTGCTGTGTCTTGTTATAGATGGTCGCATCGGCGCCGTTGGCGGCGAAATTGAAGGCGCTGACGAATTCGGCGTAACGTTTGTCGGTCAGCTTGTTGGCGAAGCTGTCGGGATCGGAGACGCCCTCCTTGAGTGCCTTGACCATAAAGGCCTTGGCGTAGTCCATGTCCTCGAGCCCGTATGCCTTCATGGCATATTTGAACAAACGGTCATTTTTGACGAAATCGTCGATCGATTTCACCTTGGTGATGTTGTCCAGATAATATTTGGTGTCGCGATCGACCACGGGCTGCTGCTCGATCCTGTCGAGCGACTTTGAAATGTCCTTGGTGATGAGCTGGTAGCTGGTAAATGTATTGAGCAAAGACGCGCCTCCGGCCGAAGCTATGACAGGACAATATCCCCACTTCCTTGCGCGAAACTGAATCGGATCCGGCGGCTTCGATTCAAGCCTCACACAAGGCACGGGGGCTATCCCTTGCTCCTGATGTGAAATGCGGAAGGACCTCTTGTGGGCATTCTGATTGGACTTGTGGTGACGCTCGGCTGCGTCCTTGGCGGCTTCATGGCCATGGGCGGCCATCTTCACGTGCTGGTGCAGCCGTGGGAAGCCGTGGTCATCTGCGGTGCTGCGCTCGGCACCTTCCTCGTTGCCAACCCGATGAAGACGGTCAAGGACACCGGCAAGGCCATCCTCGAAGCCTTCAAGCAGGCGGTGCCGAAGGAGCGGGACTATCTCGAAACGCTCGGCGTGCTGCACTCACTGATGCGCGAGCTGCGCTCGAAATCGCGCAGCGAGGTCGAAGCCCATATCGATAATCCCGAGGAATCGGCGATCTTCCAGGCATTCCCGACCGTGCTCAAGAATCATGATCTGACGCATTTCATCTGCGACTACTGTCGCATCATCATCATCGGCAATGCCCGCTCGCATGAGATCGAGGCGCTGATGGACGAGGAAATCCAGACCATCAAATCCGACAAGATGAAGGCCTATCACGCGCTGATCGCGGTTGGCGATGGCTTGCCTGCGCTCGGCATCGTCGCCGCCGTTCTTGGGGTGGTCAAGGCGATGGGCGCGCTCGATCAGTCGCCGGAAATCCTGGGCGGCCTGATCGGCGCGGCCCTGGTCGGCACTTTCCTCGGCATCTTCCTGTCCTATGCGGTGGTCGGGCCGATCGCCACCAAGATCAAGACGGTGCGCGAGAAGAAGAACCGCCTCTATACCATCGTCAAGCAGACGCTGCTGGCCTACATGAACGGCGCTCTGCCGCAGGTGGCGATCGAGTTCGGCCGCAAGACCATCTCGTCCTCCGAACGACCAACGATCGACGCCGTCGAGCAGAGCACGATGAACACCGGCGCCGTCGAAAAGAAGGCCGCCTGAACGATGCGTGACAGATCGGTCCCAGCATCGCCATGACCAGTCCGGGCAGCCCATCGGAAGCACGCTCGCTGATCATCGAGCGGCTCGTCGGTGACAGCGGCGAGGCCGCGCAGATCATCGATGCAGGCCGCGCCATGGCCGAGCGCGCCGTGCCGCTGCTGCAGAAAAGCCTGACCGGCGAGCTTGGCGTTCCGGTCATTGTCGATCTCAAAGCGATCGAGATCAGCCGCGTTCCCGAGGCGCGTTCCCGCGCCGGTGAGAATTTCGCGATGACCGTCGTTGCCTCGCCAGCGTCGTCAGATGCGGTGACCTTCGTCATCGATGGCGCGGCGATCGCCATCATGGTCTCGACGCTGTTTGGGGGCGATCCGGATATGCCGGTGTCACCGATCGAGCGTGACCTGTCGCCGATCGAGACCGACGTCTCGACGATGGTGTTTCAGCAGGTCGCGCAGGCGCTGAACGGATCCGGTCGGCGCTCGCTTGAGCTACGGCTTCCGGCGCCGCGGGCGATGTCTGGCATGGAGGCCAAGCGACACGTGCTGCGCGACGGGGCCGCACTGCGCATCGTCCTCGGCATCTCGACGCCGGCCGACAGCGGCAGCATCACCGTGACGATGCCGCAGCGTATCGTGCTGGCCGGTCGGGACAGCGTTGCCGCCGTCAGTGAGAACGATCAAAACGCCAGCTGGCGCGCGCGCTTTTCGGAAGAGGTGATGCGCTCAATGGTAGCGCTCGAAGCCACCATGCCGCTGGCCCGGCTGACGCTCGGCGATGTCGCCGACTTCGACGTCGGCCAGATCATCGAATTCGAGGAAACAGCGCAATCACAGGCGCGTCTCAGTGCCCGCGGCCAGACGCTGTTCGTCTGCGAATTCGGCAAACTGGGACAGAATTATACCGTCCGAATCAAGCATCCCTTCGATGCCGGGCAGGATTTTATCGACGGGCTGATGCCGGCTGCCGCCGGACGCGCCTGAGCACTGGAGACAATTCATGGCCAAGACCAAGGTGGAAGCCGACCTCGACCAGCCGGACGAACAACTCGACCGTGCCATCGAAGAATTGCGCGGGGTCCTGCACGAAGAGGAACAACGCCCGGATGCGGCGTTCAGGGCCGCCTCCGGCGCCAATTCAAGCGTCATCATGAACATCCCCGTCGAAGTTCAGATCATCCTCGGCAGCACCGAGATGCCGGTCTCCGACCTGATGGCGCTGCAGAAGGGGTCGACGGTGGCGCTCAATCGCCGTATCGGCGAACCTGTCGACGTCGTGGTCAACGGCCGCAAGATCGCGCGCGGCGAGATCACCGTGCTGGAAAGCGATCCGTCGCGCTTCGGCATCAGGCTGACCGAAATCATCGCTGGCACGAAGGGCGCCTAGACATGGGTTGCGGAGCTTGCCGGTGGCAGCGGAGGCGGGTGGCATGACGACGCCGGTGACCTTGACCCGCGCGCAGAAGGCAGCCGCCATACTGGTGGCGATGGGCAAGCCGTCGGCCAGCCGCCTGTTGAAATTCTTCAAGCAGGAAGAACTGAAGGCGCTGATCGAGGGCGCCCGTCTGCTGCGGACGATTCCGCAAAGCGATCTTGAGCGCATCGTCGCCGAGTTCGAGGCCGAGTTCACCGAAGGGGCGGGATTGCTCGATTCCGCCGACAGGATGGACACCATCCTCAATGAGTCGCTGTCGCCTGAAGAGATGAGCGCGATCATGGGCGACAAGAGATTCGAGGTCGCTCCGGAAGGCCCGCCGCCGATCTGGCCCGAGCTCGAAAAGCTCGAACCGGCGCGGCTTGGCGCCTTCCTGGCCGGCGAGCATCCGCAGACCGCGGCCATGGTGCTGTCGAAACTGGCGCCGCAGGTGGCGGCAAGCGTGCTGCTGACGTTGACCAAGCCGATGCGTGGCGAAATCATCAAGCGCATGGTGACGATGGCCAATGTTCCGGACGCCGCCAGCAAGATCGTCGAAAACCGGCTGCGCACCAGCGTGCTGGCGGAAACCTCGACCAAGGACACTTCTGCCGGGCAGGCGCGTGTCGCCAGCGTCCTCAACGAACTGGACAAGCCGCTGCTGGAGGAGGTCATGCAGGATCTGGAAGCCGCCGGCACACCCGACCTCGATGGTGTGCGGGCCCGCCTGTTCGCCTTCGACGACCTGCCGTTGCTCGCCCAGAAAGCGCGGGTGCTGCTGTTCGACGGGCTGTCGGCCGAACTGATCACGCTGGCCTTGCGCGGCTCGCAGGCGGGACTTGCCGAATCCGTTCTGTCGGCGATCGGCGCGCGGTCGCGGCGCATGATCGAAGCCGAACTCGGACAAGGTTCGGAAGGGGTTCCTCTCGCCGATATAACAGCAGCACGCAAGACGATCGTGACGACGACGATCCGGCTGTCGCGCGAAGGCGCCTTCGAACTTCCGTCGACCCAAGACGCCGCCTAAGGCCGCGCCATGGCTGACGCGGTCGACAAGGATTCGAAAACCGAAGAGGCGACGGAAAAGAAGATCCGCGACACTATCGAACAGGGCAAACTGCCCCATTCGCGAGAAACGGCGCTTCTTGCATCGTTCGTTGCCATACTGGTGTTCACCGTCTTCTACGCCAAGGACGCCGTCATCGATCTCGGCATGTTCCTGTCGATGTTCCTGGAGAAGCCGGAAGCCTGGCCGATGGACACCGAGACGGACGTCATCGCGCTCTACAAGACTGTTATTTTCGAGGTGGGCCGGGCCGTCATCAGCCTGTTCGTGCTGCTGACCGTCGCCGGTGTCGGCGCCTCGGTGTTCCAGAACATGCCGCAGTTCGTCGGCGAGCGGGTGCGGCCGCAACTCTCGCGCATCTCGATCCCCAAGGGGTGGAACAGGCTGTTCGGCATTCAGGGCTGGGTCGAGTTCCTGAAGTCACTAGGCAAGGTTGGCTTTGCCGTCGTCGTGCTGAGCTTCACTCTGTCGGAAGACCACCGCAAGCTGCTCGCCGGCATGATCACCAATCCGGTCGCTTTCGGACTCGTCATCCGCGGCATTGCCGTCGACATCCTGGTGGCGATCGTCTTCGTCATGGGGCTGATCGCGGCAGTCGACATCGTCTGGTCGCGCTTCCACTGGAAGCAGGATCTGCGCATGAGCAAGCAGGAGGTCAAGGACGAGTTCAAGCAATCCGAGGGTGACCCGATCGTCAAGTCGCGACTGCGCTCGCTGGCGCGCGACCGGGCGCGCAAGCGGATGATGACGGCGGTGCCGCGCGCGACGCTTATCATCGCCAACCCGACGCACTTTTCGATCGCGTTGAAATACGTGCGCGACGAGGACTCGGCACCAATGGTGTTGGCCAAGGGGCAGGATCTAGTGGCGCTGAAAATCCGCGAGATCGCACGCGAAAACAACATCCCGATCTTCGAGGACGTGGCGCTCGCCCGCTCCATGTACAAGCAAGTTTCGGTCGATAGTGTGATCCCATCGCAATTCTACCAGGCCGTCGCCGAACTGGTGCGGATCGTCTACTCGAAAAAGGCTGAGCGCAGACAGATTTCATGAACCGTCAACCGCACGCAAAATCCCGCGAGATCATCGTCGCCAGTGCCATCGAGCAAGTGGTGGGAGAACTGAGGCTGATCGATGTAGCCGACTATATCGCCTTCATCCGACTGGAGCATTTCGCGTGCCTGTCGGATCTGGTCGATTCAGCGGTAGAGCTGTTCTTCATGCCAGGCACACTGCGGCTCGGCCATGGCGGCGAGGCGCATGTCGACTGGACCGGCAGCCCGCGCATCGTGCTTGATCTGGAGTTGAGGCCGCCTGGGGTCACCGTCTATTTCCAGCTGACGCTGAGCGAGAACGGCGCTTCGGTGGTGGTCAACTACGTGTCGTTCGAGAAGCCGGGCGAAGACCCGGAGCACAACACGGCCTTGCTCGAGACGGTCATCGAGCAGGCGCGTATCCGCAAGGCCGAGCCGCTGGCCTTTCTCGGAACATCGATCGCTTCCGACAGCCGCTGGCCAATCCTATAGTTGCCTTATTCAATAAGCCCCAGCCGCAGCGCCTTGGCAACGGCCTGGTTGCGGTTGACCGCATTCAGCTTCTGGGTCGACTGGGTCAGATACTGGTTGGCGGTGTGTACCGACAGTTTCAGCAGCCTGGCGATCTCCTCGCTGGTGTTGCCGTTGGCGGTCAGCTTCAGGCATTCGAGTTCGCGCTTGGAGATCGCACGCATCCTGCCGGCATCGCTAGGGCGGATGCGGGCGACGGCAGCGAATAGCGAGAAGCAACGGGCGTGGATCTCGTAGAGCGCGTCCTGCGGCAAGGAGATCTCCGGGCCCATGAAAACGACGAGGCCGCACTGCCCACGATCGGCGTGGACCGGAAAGGCGATGCCGCTGGTGCCGGGCGCCAGCGGCGCCATCTGCTCGGTCCAGGCGAGATTGCCGAACATCTCCGCCATGGCGGCGACGCCGTCATCCGACCACCAGCGCGGTTCCGTCGAGATGCGGGTGTGGCGCACGATCTCCTCGCCATTGGCGCCTGAAATGAATTTCGTCGCCGCCGCAATGCCGGGGTAGTCGGAATCAAGGCAAGGGACGAGCCGTGCGCGTTCGGGCGAGGGGCTGACGAAGAACAGGCCAAAGGCCGATGCGTTGATGTCGACGGAGATCCAGCGGCAGCGGCGCACGGCATCGGGAATGGTGACGGCGTGATGGGTTTCGGAGCCGAGCGAAAAGGCGCCGAACGGATTGCGCTGCTCGTTGAAAAGGGCTTCGGCAGCCTCCTTGATGTCGACGTGTTTCAAATGATGCCGCTCCTGATCGCCGTGGCGATTGCCATCGCGCGGTTGCTGGCCGCGAATTTCTGGATGGCGTGGGTGATGTAGCTGTTGACGGTGTTGGAGGAGACGCCAAGGATGACGGCGACCTCGTCGGTGGTCTTGCCCTCGGAGACCCAGAACAGGCATTCGCGCTCGCGATCCGACAGCGGATCCTGCATCGCGGCGGCGGCAATCAGTTGCGGGATGTGCGAGAGCGCATAGCAGCATTTCAGCTGTGCCCTCATCAGCGCCGGCTGGTCGATGCTGCCGGCTGTCGCTGCCGAAAACAAGGCGAACAGGCGCTGGCGGCCGACATTGAGGCGCAGCGAATAGATCTCGGCATGGCCAAGCACGTCGAGAAGGCGCGCTTCCTCACCGGTGATCAATCCGTCAGTCTCGGGTGCCTGGGATGCCACCAGGGCGATCGGGCGGATACCGGGCGCAACGGTGAGCGCACCTTGTGCAAGCCCGGCGATCAGCCGCTTGCCGGTCAGTTCGATGGCGTCGAAAATCCAATTGGACGAGACGATGCGCGCATCGTTGCGGTCCTGGTCGTGGACGATGGCGACCAGCATATAGCTGTCGGCGCCGATCTCGGCTGTCAGTTGCATGAAAAAGCTGGTCAGATCGCCGCGCGACGTCAGGCGCGAGCCCAATGTGTCGGATTGAAGTAGCGCGGCGGGACTGCTCATTCTTGTTGCTTTTGGCCGGAATCGTTTCTGCTATCCGGTTGCTGGAAGCCAGCCACCGAACCCGAATACGCATTACTTTGAAGACACACGCTTGGCGCAGGGCTGCGCCCACCAGATTCGAATCCATTCAGGGAACGCGAAGCCGTCCGCGTCTGGTGCCGGAAAAGCTCCGGAACAAGAGACTTTGGGTGGTCGCCGCGCCCCCCGAGGACCGGCTGATTCGGGTCTAATCTACCCGCAGTTGAATCCGACATCAAACGCGATTTGACAAAATCGAATCTGGGGACTCGCGTGCGACTCAGAGGCGGATTCAAACCGCTTTCGCCGCCCTCACGCCCCTGAAAAGTCGACGCGAAAAGACCGAACCGTGTTTGCAACACCGCCGTATCGAAGACCGATCGTTTCCGATAAGTTTTCGGCGATCCGCAAGGATGGGCGTCCTTTGGATCGGACTGGGCAAGATGACTTGCGCTTCTGGGCAATAGGCATTGGCGCGGAGCATAGATTTACGCCAACTGATCGGTTCATTGCGCGGCCAACGGCCGAGCTCAAATTCTGGTATCAATGGTTTCGGGGGAAACAATGAGCGATTCATTTCGGGAAGTTACGTCGGTCTCGTGGCTCGGACGCATCAAGCGCGCTGTCGGTGGGGTCATCTTCGGCCTGCTTCTGGTCGTGCTGATGGTGATCGGGCTGTTCTGGAACGAGGGGCGCGCGGTGCAGACAGCGCGCTCTCTGGCCGAAGGGGCCGGAGCCGTGGTTTCGGCCAGCGCCGACAGCGTCGATGCCGCCAATGACGGCAAATTGGTGCATGTCAGCGGGCCGGTGACGACGGACAGTGGTCTCGCCGATCCGGATTTCGGCATTGCGGCGCAAGGTCTGCGCCTGTCGCGCAGCGCCGAGATGTACCAGTGGAAGGAAGAGTCCAAATCGGAGACCACCAAGAAGCTTGGTGGCGGTGAGGAGACCGTAACCACCTACAGCTATTCGAAAGTGTGGGACGACAGCCAGATCGACTCGTCGGATTTCAAGAAGCCGGATGGCCACCAGAATCCGCCGATGGCGATCCACGGCCGGACTTTCCAGATTCCGCAAGGCAAGCTCGTCGCCTTCGATCTCGACACGCCGGTGCTTGATCGCATCGAGGGCGACAAGGCGTATGCGCTGTCACCCGACCAATCGGCCGCGATCAAGGCCGCCTATACCGGCACCGGGCCGCTCAGCGTCGTCGACGGCAGGATCTATCTCGGCGCCGACACGACAACGCCGGCGCTGGGCGATTACCGCATCGGCTACGAGTTGGCACCACTCGGCGTGATCAGCATCGTGGCGCGGCAGGCCGGCAGTCGGTTCGAACCCTACCAGACGCAGGCGGGCGATGCGTTGCTGATGGTCGACACCGGCACTGTCCCGGCAGACAAGATGTTCGCCGAGGCGGTCAGCGCAAACACGCTGATCACCTGGCTGCTGCGTGCCGCCGGCCTTTTGTTGCTGACCATCGGCTTTGCCCTGTTCCTCAGTCCGATCGGCGTGATCCTAGACGTCATTCCGTTCCTCGGCGGCATGGCGCGGATGGGAACCGGCATCATCGCCTTCTTCCTGGCGATCCTGGTCGGCACGACGACAATTGCGATTGCCTGGTTCTGGTATCGGCCGGTCCTGGCGGTGGGCATCCTTGCGGCCGGCATCATCGCGGCGGCGGCGGTCTACTACCTCGGGCGCTCGCGCAAGGCAGCCGCACCGGTTGCCGTGCCGAGCACCGAGGCGGCAAGCTAGATCTAACGCCGAACGGCCACCGCCGTTCGGCGCTCATTTTACCGATCCTCGAAACCGGTCAGAACGCCGACGGCATTGACGCCGATCTCCTCGACGGCATAGCCGCCCTCCATGACGAACAGCGTCGGCAGGCCAAGCTTGTTGATGCGGCGGCCGATCTTTGGATAGTCAGATGTTTTCAGCTTGAACTGGCTGATCGGATCCTTCTCGAAGGTATCGACGCCCAGCGAGACGATGACGACATCCGGTGCGTAAGCGGCGAGCTTGGCGCAGGCATCCTCGAGTGAGGCATTCCAGGCGCCCCAATCGGTGCCGAAGGGCATCGGGTAGTTGATGTTGAAACCTTCGCCGGCACCAGTGCCACGTTCGTCGGCGTGGCCGAGGAAGAACGGATACTCGACCAGGGGATCGCCATGCAGGTTGAGCACCTGCACGTCGGCGCGATCATAGAAGATCTCCTGCGTGCCGTTGCCATGGTGGTAGTCGACATCGAGGATCGAGATGCGTTCGGCACCCTGATCGCGGAACCATTGCGCGGCGACGGCGGCGTTGTTGATGTAGCAATAGCCGCCCATGAAGCCGGCACCGGCATGGTGGCCGGGCGGACGGCAGAGCGCGAAGGCGGATGTCTCGCCGCCCTTGACCAGGCCGGCGGCGGTCAGCGCCACATCATAGGACGACTTGATCGCGGCCCACGTGCCCTCGACGAAGGTGGCACCGGCATCGAAGGAATAGTATCCGAGCAGGGCGTCGACGCGCTTTGGCGGCACGTCGCCGCGCAGGCCGCGCGTCGGCCAGGTGAAGGGCATCGCCGTGCCCTTCAGGCCGGCTTCCACCCATTGCGGCCAGACCGTCGGCAGGAAGTCGATATAGTCTGATTTGTGGATGCGCTTGGCGGCGGCGAGATCATGCTCGAGCGGCAGGACGATCGGCCCCAGTTTCTCACTCTCGACCCGCGCCTTGATGAATTCGGCCCGCGACGGCTTTTCGAAACCCGGCACGATGGCCGAGGTGACCAGTTCCATTTGGCCAGCATGACCAGCGTGAAGCGGCGAATAGACAGTCTGCATAGATTCCTCTCGAAGTGCGAAATCAGTCAAGATTGAGATACGGGCTCACCAGAGCGAGCCACATGGTTTCCACATCGTCCTCGATGAGGTCGAACGTCCGGCGGTCTTTTTTCAGCCCCACAAGCCGGCATACGTGCCCGACCTCCATCATCACCACGCCGAGCCGGCTGGCGATCTTGTCTTCAAGAGCCGGGTTCACATGCTGCAGCCATGCGGCGTAGAGGGCGATGATCTGGTCGTCATATTCGTTCTGAATCGGCCGGAGGTCGGCGTTACCGGAGATAGCTTCGATCACCGGCATCAGGCTGGCGTTTTCGAGGTAGAGCCTGGACGTGTCGATGAAGAGCCTGCGCACTTCCTGCCGAAATTCGTCGCGGTTGGTGGGCCGGGCGACCTTGATGCGCCTCGCGATGACCTCGGGAAAGGATGACAGCCAGCGCCGGGCGAGGTCCAGAAGAATGGCTTCCTTGTTGGGAAAGTATTGGTAGACCGAACCGACCGACAAGCCCGCGCGCTGCGCAATGGCGAGCGTCGTCGGCGTCTTTGTCCCTTGCTCCCGTGTCAAGATCAGCGCCGCGTCGAGAATCCTGTCGACCACCTTGCTCGACCGTTGTTGCCGTGGCTGCTTGCGCGGTTCGAGCGCTATCCTGGTTTTGCGGTCGAGACTGCGCTTCACGGCTTGATGTCCTCGTTCCCCGCCCGGTCCCAACACAGGCGCGGGGTGCTGTCCACAATACATTCCATATTCCGCATGTTGACAAACGCGAATAATCAGTCGCATTCTTTATCCACGCTGTCTCCCGGGATAACAAGGGGAATTTCGAAGACGGCAAGCTGGCATCTTTTTCCATCCCATGGCGCCGCTCCGGTGGAGCGGCAGATCGTTGGAGGCAGGGTTGTCGGTGTCAGCCAGTCGTCAAAAGCGCGGAGTCGCGATGTCTGTCACGGGTGCGTGTCACAATGCGGATTTGATCGTCATCAACGGTCGTGTGCAGACAATGGACGATGCCAATCCCGCCGCCGAGGCCGTTGCCGTCAAGGACGGCGCCATCATCGCCGTTGGCAGCCGCGCCTCGATCGAAGAGCTCAAGGGACCGGCCACCAAGGTCATCGACGCCAAGGGCGCCTCGATCGTGCCGGGCTTCATCGAAGCCCACATGCATCTGTTTTCAGGCGGGGCGGAGCTTTCCCATCTCCAGCTTGTCGGGGTCCACGGCTTCGAGGCGCTGCAAAAGGCGATACGCGACTACGCGCCGACGCGGCCTGATGCTCCGATGCTGGTCGGCCAGGGCGTCGATTACACCGTGCTCGGCAGCGAGCGGGTGACGCGCCATCACCTCGATGCCATTTTGCCCGATCGCCCGTTCTGTATGGCCGCGCCCGACCATCACACCATGTGGGCCAACACCAAGGCGCTGGAAATGGCCGGCATCCTGCATGGACGCACGCTTGGTCCGGGCAATGAGATCGTCATGGGTGACGATGGACTGGCGGCCGGTGAATTGCGCGAAGGCGAGGCCTTCGGCCCGGTGCTCGACCTTGCCGGCGAAAGCCGGGTGCGGCTGGGGCTGTCGACCGGCGGCGAGCCGGATCCGATGCCGACGGCAGCCGAGCGGGCCGCCGATCGCGATATCATGCGGCGCGGGCTCGCCTGGTGCGCCCGCCATGGCATCACCTCGATCCAGAACATGGACGGCAATCTCTATCAGCTCGAGCTGCTGGCCGAGATCGAAGCCGTGGAAGGCTTGCCTTGCCGCGTACAAATCCCGTTCCACTACAAGAATTTCATGACGCTCGACATGCTCGACAAGGCATCAACGATGGCCGAACGCTACAACAGCGAATGGCTGTCGTCGGGCATGGTCAAGGTGTTCTATGACGGTGTGCTCGATTCCTGGACGGCTGTCATGGTCGAGCCCTATGCCGACCGGCCCGACTGGGTGGGCGAGCCGCTGTTCACGCCTCAACAGTTCATCGATCTGGCCGTCGCGGTCGACAAGCGGGGGCTGCAGATCGCCGTACATTCGATTGGCGACGGCGCGGTGCGCGCGGTGCTCGACGGTTATGAGGCGGCGCGGAAGGCGAACGGCAAGCGCGACAGCCGCCACCGGGTCGAGCACATCGAGGTCACCACTACTTCGGACGTGCCGCGCTTCGCCGAACTCGGCGTCATAGCCTCCATGCAGCCGCCGCATCCGCCCGGCGCCATGGATTTTCCGCTGGAGCCGACGGTGTCGCGCATCGGGCCGGCGCGCTGGCCCTTGAGCTATGCCTGGCGAACCCTGAAGAATGCCGGCGCGCATGTCGTCTTCGCATCGGACTGGCCGGTGTCGCCGATCGATCCGATCCTGGGCATCCGCGCGGCGGTGTTGCGCAAACCGTGGGCAGAAAGCGACCCGGACCAGAGCTTCTCGCTGCATGAAGCGCTCGCCGCATACACGGTCGAGGGCGCCTATGCCGAGTTTGCCGAGCACCGCAAGGGCAAGGTGAAAGCAGGCTACATGGCCGATCTGGTGGTGCTTTCGGCGGATATCGAGGCGACGGCGCCGGAAGCGTTGCACGAGGTGCGGCCGGTGACGACGATCTGTGGCGGCAAGATCACCTATCAGGCCTGACAATGGCATGAGGCTTGCTGGGCATGAGCCTTGCCAGCCGAAAATACGAACTGAACCGTGATTCAATGCCGGGCTTGCCAACCTACCGGCCATGTGGTCACATCGAACAGGGGAAGAGCTCCGCCAGCAAGAGCGGGGTCAACAGTGAGGCGTAATCGTGCCGGACAAACCGGATCGGAATGCGATTGAAGTAGTAAACGTCAGCAAAATTTTCGGATCAGGGGAGGGGCAGGTCGCTGCCCTCGACACGGTCTCGGTATCCATCCGCGAGAACGAGTTCTTCACGCTGCTTGGCCCATCCGGCTGCGGCAAGACGACATTGCTTAGGCTGATCGCCGGCTTCGACTTTCCAACCGCCGGTGGGATACTGCTCTATGGCCAGGACATCGCCCTGCTGCCGCCCTTCAAGCGGCCGGTCAACACCGTTTTCCAGTCCTATGCGCTGTTCCCGCACATGACGGTCGCCGACAATATCGGCTTCGGCCTGGAAATGCTGGGCAAACCGAAGGCCGAGATCAAGGCGCGCGTCGCCGAGATGCTGAAGCTGGTCAAGATGGAAGCGCTCGCCAACCGCCGCACCAGCCAGATTTCGGGTGGTCAGCAGCAGCGCGTGGCGCTGGCCAGGGCGCTCGCACCGCAGCCCAAGGTGCTGCTGCTCGACGAGCCGCTCTCGGCCCTGGACTACAAGCTGCGCAAGGAAATGCAGATCGAATTGAAGCGGCTGCAGCACGAGACAGGCATCACCTTCATCTTCGTCACCCACGACCAGGAAGAGGCGCTGACCATGTCGGACCGCATCGCGGTGATGTCGTCGGGCAAGATCCTGCAGGTCGGTTCGCCCTGGGATATCTACGACAAGCCGGCCGAACGCTTCGTCGCCGACTTCATTGGCGAAACCAACTTCCTTATGGCCGCCATCAGCGAGATGGCCAACGGCAAGGCGCGCGCGACGCTCAAATCCGGTGCGACCATCGAGGCGACCGTGGCCCAAGGTTTCCAGCCCAACGCCAATGCCACGGTCGTGGTTCGGCCCGAACATGCCAAGCTGAGCAAGGGCAAGGGCGAGTTGTCGGGAACAGTCGACAACATCGTCTATTTCGGCACCGACACCCACATCCATGTTCATCTCGAGAGTGGCGAACTCTTCACCGTACGCCAGCAGAACACGCGCAGCGCGGGCTGTGGTTTCGAGAAGGGCGACACGGTCGGCATTCTCATCGGCAGCGATGCCGCCCAGGTCCTGAAGGACTGACGATGGCGACCGCGGAAGAAGTCGCCAAGGCAGCGGAACGGCGCGATATCCGTGAGCGCTGGCTTTTGTCAGCCCCAGCGCTGTTGACCATTTTTCTCGCCGCGACCGGCCCGTTGCTGATCGTGCTCGTCTATTCATTCCTGACACCAGGCTCCTATGGCGACGTGAAGTGGCAATTCTCGCCGGAAGCCTGGATAGCGGTGTTTCTGGAACGCGATATCTTCGACGATACGCTTTCGATCGCCGCAGCCCACGTCACCATCTTCCTGCGCTCGATCAAACTCGCGGTGGTGACGACCATCGCCACGTTGGTGCTTGGCTTCCCGACCGCCTATTTCATGGCGACGCGCAGCGAAAAGACTCGCGATCTCTGGCTGTTCCTGATCACCATACCGTTCTGGACCAACCTGCTGATCCGCACCTTCGCCGTGCTGCAGATCATCCGCAACGAAGGCATCATCAACACGATCCTGCTCAAGCTCGGCATCATCTCGGCGCCGATCCAGATACTCTACACCGACACGGCGATCCTGATCGGCATGGCCTATGTCTACCTGCCGCTGATGGTGCTGCCGATCTACGCCAGCATGGAGAAGCTCGATTTCCGGCTGGTCGAGGCGGGCTATGATCTCTACGCGACACGTTTCCAGGTGCTGCGGCGGATCATCTTCCCGCTGGTCAAGCCAGGCGTCATCGCCGGTTCCATCCTGGTCTTCATTCCAGCACTTGGCGCCTATGTGACGCCAAGCGTGCTGGGCGGCGGCAAGAACATGATGCTGTCCAACCTGATCGAATTGCAGTTCGGGCAGGGCCGCAACTGGCCGCTCGGCTCGGCGCTGTCGATCGCCGTCATGATCATCGTCATGGTGGCGCTGCTTGCCTATGTGCGCAATGCCGGCAAGTCAGGGGTGCGTCATGGCTAAGAACTTTTCCATCAAGCACCAGCCGGGATTCACCACGATCGCCGCGACCTGCTTTATCGTGCTCTATTTGCCGATCATCGTGCTGGTCATCTATGCCTTCAACGCGGCGAGCTCGACCTCCGAATGGGGCGGCTTTTCGCTGAAATGGTTCCAGTCGGCATGGCAGAACACGCAGGTCATCGATGCCACGCTGCGTTCCTTCCAGATCGGCTCCGTCGCGGCGGTGCTTTCCACCATCTTCGCCACCATGGCCGCGCTCGCCACCACGCGCACCGCGCCCTACCCCGGCCTCACCTTCAAATATGCGGCGATCAATCAGCCGCTGATGGTGCCCGAGATCGTCACCGGCGTGGCGCTGCTGATCTTCTTCTCGCGCATCAAAATATTCACCGGTTATTCCGGCATCGGTTATCTGATCGCCGCGCACACGGCGTTCTGCATTCCCTTCGCCTACCTGCCGATCCGGGCGCGGCTTGAGAATATGGACCTGACGCTGGAGCGTGCCGCCGCCGACCTTTACGCGACTCCGTGGAAAACCTTCCGCCGCATCACGCTGCCGCTTCTGTGGCCCGGCATCCTGGCCGGATTGATGCTGGCCTTCGTCATCTCGCTCGACGACGTCGTTATCACAGAGTTCGTCAAATCGGGCGGCCAGGACACGCTGCCAACCTACATGCTCGGCCAGATTCGCCGCGGCATCACACCCGAGATCAACGCGATATCGACCGCCTTCCTGCTGCTTTCGGTCGCGATCGTCACGTTGTTTTTCTTCGTCAGCAGGAAACGAGACTGAACCGAAAATGGGAGTTAAAACGATGAACTGGAAGACAACAGCAACCGCCATGGGGTTGGCGTTGCTCGCTTCGACGAGCCTCGCCCGCGCCGACGGCGAATTGAACATCTACAATTGGGGCAACTACACCAGCCCTGACGTGATCAAGAAGTTCGAGGCCAAATACAACGTCAAGGTGACCATCACCGATTACGATTCCAACGACACCGCGCTCGCCAAGGTCCGCCAGGGCGGCACCGGCTTCGACATCGCGGTGCCTTCGCAGACCTACGTGCCGATCTGGATCAAGGAAGGCCTCGTCCAGGAGACCGATCCGGGCAAGATGGAGAACTTCAAGAATGTGGCGGCGGAATGGGCCAATCCCGATTTCGACCCGGGCCGCAAATACTCGGTGCCGTGGGCCCTGGGCACTGTCGGCGTGGTCGTCAACACCGACGCCTACAAGGGCCCGGCCGACAGCTGGGGCATCATCTTCAACACACCTGACGAACTGAAGGGCAAGGTCAATGTCGTTCCCGAAATGAACGACGTCATCTTCGCCGCGATCAAATATGTCGGCGGCCAGCAATGCACCACCGACAAGGAAGTGCTGAAGAAGGTGCGTGACACGCTTGTCGCGGCCAAGCCGAACTGGATCGCGATGGAGTACAACACCATCGAGAAGATGGGCGCCGGCGACTTCAAGGCAACCAGCGACTGGAACGGGTCGGCGCTGCGCCAGCGGCTGGCCAACCCGGCCATCCACTACAACTATCCGAAAGAAGGCTTTGGCCTGTGGAGCGACAACGTCGTCGTTCTGAAGGAAGCCAAGAACGTCGAGAACGCCAAGCTTTTCCAGAACTTCATCATGGACCCGGAAAATGCGGCGGGTCTCTCGGCCTTCCATCGCTATGCCAACGCCATCACCGGATCGGACAAGTACATGCCGGCCGACATGAAGGACGCGCCGGAAGTTGTCATCCCGGCAGCCGACAAGCCGCGTGCCGAGTTGCAGCAGATGTGCGCCCCGGAAATCCAGGACATCTACACCAAGATCTGGACCGAACTGCAGAAGTAACCGCGTTTTCGACGGGCCCGGCGGCGCACGCCGCGGGGTCCGTTTTACGTTCAAGGGGCTCGGTCGTCATGGAATCCTACCGCAACTCCGATCCGCGGCCGCCGATCATGCAGGGCTCGCCGCCGGCCATGGTGCCGCCGAAGCTCGACTGGGACCGGCCGCCGTGGAACCGCTGGGCGTTCCAGCACATCCGCGAAATTCTGCCGACCGCCGAAGTCTGGCGCGGCAATGGCCATCGCCACCGTTTCGAACGCGCCGAGATCGACCTCGACGGGCTGCCCGTGGAGGACAGCACGGGCGCGCCGACGACGGTCGTCGGGCTGCTCGACGAGACCTATACGGACGGCTTGCTGGTGCTGAAGGACGGCAAGGTCGCCTATGAGCGCTATTTCAACGGCATGAATGACCGTACGCTGCACCTGTCGCAGTCGATGGCGAAGTCCGTCACCGGTTCGGTATTCGGCATACTGGTCGGGCGCGGCCTGATCGATCCGGCCAAGCCAGTGACGACCTATCTGCCGGAACTCAGCGCGACGGGCTGGGCCGGCGCCAGTGTCCAGCATGTGCTGGACATGACCAGCGGCGTCCGCTTCTCCGAGGAATATACCGACCGCTATTCGGACATCGGCCAGGTCGATGTCGCCACCGGCTGGAAGCCGGCGCCGCCGGACAGCGATCCGGCCTTTCGCTGGCCCTCGCACATGTTCGAACTGATCCTGGGCTTGAAGGAAACGATCCGCCCGCATGGTGCTGCCTTCGAATACCGCTCGATCGAGAAACGACGTGCTTGCCTTCATCATGGAACGGGTGACGGGCAAGCGGCTGCCGCAGCTGGTTTCGGAAGAGCTCTGGCAAAAGCTCGGCGCCGACGAAAGCGCCTGCTTCACCGTCGACAGCGCCGGCTATGCGGTGGCCGACGGCGGCTTCAATGCGACGCTGCGCGACTACGGCCGCTTTGGCCAGCTGATCCTCGACAATGGCGGCGGCGTCGTGCCGGCCGACTGGATCGAGACCACGCGCAACGGGCTACATGGGCCGGACTTCAGCCCCAGCCTGCCGGAGGGCAGCTATCGCAACCAGTTCTGGATCGAGGACCCGCGCTCGCGCGCGCTGATGTGCCGGGGCGTGTTCGGGCAGATGATCCATATCGACTGGAATGCCGGAATGGTCGTGGTGAAGCTTTCGACCTATCCGGATTTCAGCAACGTCGCCTATTCCATGGCGACGTTGAAGGCCGTGCACGCCATCGCCGCTGCACTGAGCTGAGAGCCTGTTTGGAAACTCACTCCAGCGGCCATCTGACGGCGTTTTCTGCGCTTCCGATGCTCACGGACCTGAATGTCCGCTCCGCTCTGGTTCTCGAAACCGCCGCCATATGACTCGCCGGACCGACTTTCGAAACAGCCTCTAAACAAGACTTGGGAGGAACCGCCATGACCGGCAAGACCGCGTTCGAGACCCGCTACGGCTTCTGTCGCAACGAGGTGCTGCTCGCCAACTGGCGCGAAAACCCGTTCAACCGGTGGTCGTTCCAGAATCTCGGAGAACTGGTGCCGACCGCCCGCGTGGCGGCAGCCCCGGCTGGTGTCGAGACGCCGATCCGGGACATGGGCGGTCTGCTCGGCGAGAAGGTCGCGATCGCCAGCGTGCCGGAGACGGTGGCTGAATTTCTCGGACGTTCGAGCACCGATGCGCTGACGGTGATGAAAGACGGCAAGATCATCGGCGACTGGTTCGCGCCGCACATGGATTTCGGCGCCCGCCACATCATCTTTTCGATCAGCAAGTCGATGACCGCCATTGTCGCCGGCATACTGGAAGGCGAGGGGGTGTTCGACCCGGAAGCGCCGGTGACGGCTTACATCCCTGAAGCCGCCGGCTCGGCCTATGGCGACGCAAGCGTGCGGCATGTGCTCGACATGAGCGTCAGCCTCGATTTCGAGGAGGCCTATCTCGATCCGGAGAGCGCTTTCGCCCGCTATCGCCGCGCCACGCTGTGGAATCCGGGCGGCGGCACGGAAAGCCTGCGCGAATTCATCCTGACCTTGCAGCGGCTTGCCGAGCCGCATGGCCAGACCTTCCGCTACCGCTCGCCCAATTCCGATCTGCTCGGCATCCTGCTCGAGCGCGCCTCCGGCCAGCGTTTTTCCGACCTGATGCGCGACAAACTGTGGCTGCCGCTGGGCGCCGTCAGCGACGCTTCGATCAGCGTCGACATGGAAGGCACGGCACGCACGGCCGGCGGCATTTCGGTGACGCCGCGCGATCTGGCGCGCGTGGGCGAGATGATGCGGCAAGGCGGCATGGCCAACGGCCGCCGCATCGTGCCGGAAGCCTGGGTGCGAGACACGGTTGCTATCGGCGGCAGCTCGGAAGCCTGGCAGCGAGGCACGATGGCGCTTTTGTTTCCGAAGGGCCGCTATCGCAACAAATGGTACCAGACTGGACACGAGAACGGCGCCTATTGCGGCATCGGCATCCATGGCCAGTGGCTCTATGTCGATCCCAGGACCGAAGTGGTGATCGCCAAGATGTCGTCGCAGCCGGAGCCGGTGGACGATGCGTTCGATGTCGAGATCGTCGCCTTTTTGGAAGCGCTGAGCCGCATGGTCTGAGCGCGCCTGGGTCGCCACATTAGCGCGCGCTTTCCTGTGGACCCGCCGGGCTGATCAAAGCGCGGCGGTTGGCGGATCGGACGTCTGCGCCTATGGTCGCCGCTCTTTCGACGAGAGCAGGAATGACATGGCATCCGACATCAAGCGCATTGCAGCCATCATCGCAGCCGAGATCACTGCCCGGCCCGAACAGGCGGCCGCGGCGATCAAATTGCTCGACGAAGGTGCGACGGTGCCGTTCGTGGCGCGTTACCGCAAGGAGGTCACCGGCGGGCTGGACGACACGCAATTGCGCGACCTTGCCGAACGGCTTGCGTATCTGCGCGAGCTCGATGCGCGCCGCGACACCATTCTTGGCTCCATCCGCGAGCAGGGCAAGCTGACGCAGGAGCTCGAGGGCAAGATCGTCGCCGCCGCGACCAAGGCGGAGCTGGAAGACATCTACCTGCCCTACAAGCCCAAGCGCCGGACCAAGGCCGAGATCGCCCGGGAACGTGGGCTGGGGCCTCTGGCCGAAGCCATCCTCGCTAACCGGGCGTCGGTGCCCGCTGAGTTGGCGCTGGCCTATGTCACCGAAGAGGTGGCCGACGCCAAGGCGGCACTCGACGGAGCGCGCGACATCCTGTCGGAACAGTTCGCCGAGAATGCCGACCTGGTCGGCAAATTGCGCACCTACATGAGGGAACGCGCCTTCATGCGGGCCAGGGTGGTCGACGGCAAACAGGAGGCGGGTGCGAAATTCTCGGATTATTTCGACCATGTCGAGCGCTGGGCAAATGTGCCGAGCCATCGGGCGTTGGCGATGCTGCGCGGCCGCAACGAGGAGGTGCTGTCGCTCGACATCGAGGTCGATGCCGACGACACCTCCCCGGTGAAGCCGGTCGAACGGATGATCGCCAATGCCTATGCGATCGGCGGCAGCCTGCCGGGCGATCGCTGGCTGATGGAGGTTGCCGGCTGGACCTGGCGGATCAAACTGTCGCTGCACCTGACGCTCGACTTGATGCGCGATCTGCGCGAACGAGCGGAAGAGGAAGCGATCCACGTCTTTGCCCGCAATCTGAAGGATTTGCTGCTTGCGGCCCCGGCCGGCTCGCGGGCCACGATGGGGCTCGATCCCGGCATCCGCACCGGCGTCAAGGTTGCGGTGGTCGATGGCACCGGCAAGGTGCTGACCACGACGACGGTCTATCCGTTTCCGCCGAGGAACGATGTGCGTGGCACGCAGGCCGAACTCGCCAAGCTCATCCGCCTGCACAAGGTCGAGCTGATCTCGATCGGCAACGGCACCGGCAGCCGCGAGACGGAGAAGCTTGTCGCCGACATGCTGTCCGACATGCCGGCGGACGCTGGTCCGAAGCCGCTCAAGGTGATCGTCAGCGAGGCGGGCGCCTCGGTCTATTCGGCATCGGCGACGGCGGCGGCGGAATTCCCCGGCCTCGACGTGTCGCTACGCGGCGCGGTATCGATCGCACGGCGGCTGCAGGATCCACTGGCCGAACTGGTCAAGATCGAGCCGAAATCGATCGGTGTCGGCCAGTATCAGCATGACGTCGACCAGTACCGGCTCGGCCGCTCGTTGGAGGCCGTGGTGGAAGACGCGGTCAACGCCGTCGGCGTCGATCTCAACACCGCCTCGGCGCCGCTGCTGGCGCGCGTGTCTGGCCTTGGCGCATCGCTCGCGGACGCCATCGTTGCGCATCGCGACGCGACCGGCCCGTTCGCCAGCCGAAAGGACCTGCTGAAGGTCGCCCGCCTTGGACCTCGGGCGTTCGAGCAATCCGCCGGCTTCCTGCGCATTGCCAATGGCAGCGAGCCGCTGGATGCCTCGTCGGTGCATCCGGAAGCCTATGGCGTGGCGAAGAAGATCGTCGCTGCCTGCGGGCGCGATGTTCGCTCGCTGATGGGGGACAGTACAGCACTCAAGGCGCTCGATCCGCGCGTCTTCGTCGATGAGCGTTTCGGCTTGCCGACGGTACGCGATATCCTGGCGGAGCTGGAAAAACCCGGCCGCGATCCACGCCCCGGCTTCAAGACGGCGACGTTTGCCGACGGCATCGACGACATCAAGGATTTGAAGCCCGGCATGCTGCTGGAAGGCACGGTGACCAATGTCGCCGCCTTCGGCGCCTTCGTCGATATCGGCGTCCACCAGGACGGCCTGGTGCATGTCTCGCAGCTGGCCGATCGTTTCATCAAGGATGCGCATGAGGTGGTCAAGGCCGGCGATGTGGTCAAGGTGCGCGTCGTCGATGTCGACATCAAGCGCAAGCGTATCGCGCTGTCCATGCGCAAGGATGGCGGCGAAGGTGGGGCGTCGAAAGGCGGGCCGCGCGACAATGGCGGCGGCAGGCCGGCGCCGCGTTCGCCGGCACCTCCACGCCAGCCGGAAAGGCCGGCGCAGCAAGGCGCGTTCGGTGCGGCATTGGCTGACGCGCTGAAGCGGAAATGACTATTCTGCGACCCGCCTCGAAGCACGTCCGCGTTTGATGAGATTCATGCCGTGCGACACAGGGGCTCAAGAATCATTGCGTCCCTCAAGAATGGTCGGGATGTCGCGGGCACCATGCAAAATGCGCTCGATACGCACATCATCGCCATCGGCGGTGTAGAAAATCACATAGCGCAGAAATGCGATGGAGCGCAGGCCGGGCCATAGACTCGGCTGGGGAACGCCACCGCGTGGCGCGTCAGCAATGCGGCCGCAGCGTTCCCTGAGCGCAGCTATGAAGCGTCGAGCCGCAGCGGGATTTTCAGCGAGGATGTAATCGCCGATCTCTTCGACGTCCTGCGCGGCGGCTGGCGCAAATATGACCGCCATTGTTCACGGCTTTCCGCCGCTGTATTTTGCTTCCAGTCGCTTAAACACCTGTTCGGCCGGGATGCCCGGGCCACTTTCCACGCCTTTTCGAATGTCCTCTCGTAGCGCCGCAAGCTTTGCCTCGCGCTGTTCTTCGCGCTCTTCCAGCAGGCGCAGGCTATCGCGCACAACTTCGCTGGCGCTGGCATAGCGGCCGCTCTTTACCAACTCGCGCACCAATGTCTCATAGCGGGGGCCGATGCTGTAACTTGCAGGCATGAGTTATCCTTGCTTTTACCCAATATTATCAATTTTTGATAAATCCGCCAAATCAAATCTGATGGCCTACATGCTTGAGCAGCCAGTCGCGAAAATTGGCGACGGGCGGATGGCCGCGCTTGTCGTGCGGGACGACGAGATAATAGGCGCTGCGGCTTTGCATGGGCTGGCCGGGCGCCGATACGAGCTGGCCGCGCTGCAATTCGCCTGCGATGAGGATCAACGGCAACAGCGCCACGCCGAGCCCCGCCATGCAGGCTTGGGCCGCGGTGCCGAACTGTTCGAACTGCATGCCCGGTCCGGTGGGCGCGCTCAGGCCCTGATGTTCGAACCATTCGGTCCAGGCGCCAGGGCGCGTCGCCATGTGCAGCAGCGGCAAGCGGCCGATATCGGCCGGTGAGGCGATGGCGCGGCCGGCGAGGAATTCGGGCGACACCACCGGCGCCACCGTTTCGCGCACCAAGAGCGTCGAGTCGGCCTCCGGCCAGTCCGGCAGCCCGTAGTGGATGGCGGCGTCCAGCCTCTCCCTGGCGAAGTCGAAGCGGCCGACGCGGGTGACGAAGTTGATGGTGATGTCAGGATTGTTTTCGACGAAATCGGGGATCATCGGCATCAGCCAGCGCGTGCCGAAGGTGGGCAATATGGCAAGGTTCAGGATGCCACTATGCCGATTGCTCATCAATCCGAGAGCTGCGTCACGCAACTGGCCAAGCGCTGAACGTACCGCGTCGGCGTATATCTCGCCCGATGTCGACAGCCTGACATTGCGGCTGTCGCGTTCGAACAGCCGGCGGCCGAACTGATCTTCCAGCGACCTGATCTGTCTACTGACCGCGCCCTGGGTCAGATCAAGCTCCTGGGCAGCAGCGGTGAAACTGCCGAGCCGGGCCACAGCCTCGAAGGCGGCAAGGGCGCTGATGTTGGGCAAAAGGCGGCGCTGGACATTCATGATCCATTACTAACGCTCATTGATCGGTGAAGCAATTTCGTTTGATTTTTTCAAGGCGCAGGCCGATAAGCCGGGCCAAGATTTTGCTTCATGCATCTCGTCATCCAAAACTGCTGAACATGTTTGGGCGACATGCATTGGTTTGGGAGAATGCCATGGCCGCCGACAAGAATGCATTCGTCTGGGAAGACCCATTCCTGATCGAGGACCAGCTTTCGGAAGACGAGCGCATGGTGCGCGATGGTGCGGCGGCCTTTGCCGCCGACAGACTGGCGCCGCGGATTGAGGACGCCTATCTCAACGAGACCTTCGACACCGCCATCTTCCGCGAAATGGGCGAGGCCGGCCTGCTCGGCATCAATATCCCCGAGGAATTCGGCGGGCTTGGCGCCAACTATGTGACCTACGGGCTGGTCGCGCGGGAAGTCGAACGCGTTGACTCGGGCTATCGCTCGATGATGTCAGTACAGTCGTCGCTGGTGATGTATCCGATCCATGCCTATGGCTCGGACGAACAGCGCAAGAAGTACCTGCCCAGGCTCGCCAGCGGCGAGTGGATCGGCTGTTTCGGGCTGACCGAGCCGGATGCCGGCTCCGACCCGGGCGGCATGAAGACGCGCGCCGAGAAGACCTCGAACGGCTACAGGCTCTCCGGCTCCAAGATGTGGATTTCCAACGCGCCGGTCGCTGATGTGTTCGTCGTCTGGGCGAAGTTGAAGGGCGAGAACGGCAAGGACGAGATCCGCGGCTTTGTGCTGGAAAAGGGCATGAAGGGGCTTTCGGCGCCGACGATCGGTGGCAAGCTGTCGCTGCGGGCATCGATCACCGGCGAAGTGGTGATGGAAGGCGTCGAAGTCGGCGAGGATGCGCTGTTGCCCAACGCCAAGGGCCTTGGCGGCCCGTTCGGCTGCCTCAACCGGGCCCGCTACGGCATTTCCTGGGGCTCGATGGGTGCGGCGGAAGATTGCTGGCATCGCGCCCGCCAGTACGGCCTCGACCGCAAGCAGTTCGGCAAGCCGTTGGCCGGCACGCAGCTTTACCAGAAGAAGCTCGCCGACATGCAGACCGAGATAGCGCTTGGACTGCAGGCATCGTTGCGCGTCGGACGGTTGCTCGACGAAGGCAAGATGGCGCCGGAAATGATCTCGATCGTCAAGCGCAACAATTGCGGCAAGGCGCTCGACATCGCCCGCCAGGCCCGCGACATGCATGGCGGCAACGGCATCCAGATCGGCTACCACGTCATGCGCCACGCGCAGAACCTGGAGACGGTCAACACCTACGAGGGCACGCACGACGTGCATGCGCTGATCCTGGGACGGGCGCAGACGGGGATACAGGCGTTCTTCTGAGCCTTCGGTAGCCGCTTAAATTAGGTGCACCGCAACATCTGTGCTTGGAGAATGGCCGCCATTTGTGTCAGGGTTCAGCGAAATCGTTTGAAACGCTGAATTCCGGGGCCCCATGGCAATTCTGGCAGCCGTCTATCACCTGACCCACTACAAGTATGACCGGCCGGTGGTTCTCGGGCCCCAAATCATCAGGCTGCAGCCGGCGCCGCATTCGCGCACCAAGGTGCTCAGCCATTCGCTCAAGGTCGAGCCGGCGAACCACTTCGTCAATCTGCAGCAGGATCCCTACGGCAACTTCCTCGCCCGTTTCGTCTTTCCGGAGCCGGTGACCGAGTTGAAGATCGAGGTCGACCTCGTCGCCGACATGACGGTCTACAATCCGTTCGATTTCTTCGTCGAGCCATCGGCGGAGGCGTTTCCGTTCGAATATCCGGAAGAGATACGCGATGATCTCGCCATCTACCGGACGCCGGAACCGGCTGGTCCGTTGCTTTCGGCCTTGCTCGGGACGATCGACCGCAGCGCGCCGAATACCGTCAATTTTCTCGTCGATCTCAATGCCCGGCTGCAGCGCGAAATTGCCTATATCGTGCGCATGGAGACCGGTGTGTTCTCGCCGGAGGAGACGCTTGCCGCGAAAAAGGGTTCATGCCGGGACTCGAGCTGGCTGCTGGTGCAGATCCTGCGCAATCTCGGCATCGCCGCGCGCTTCGTTTCCGGCTATCTGATCCAGCTCAAGCCTGACCTCGTCGCGCTCGACGGGCCGCCGGGAACCGCCGTCGACTTCACCGACCTGCATGCCTGGTGCGAGGTCTATCTGCCTGGCGCGGGCTGGATCGGCTTCGATCCGACCTCCGGCCTGCTAACCGGCGAAAGCCATGTGCCGCTGGCGGCAACGCCGCATTTCCGCAACGCAGCCCCGATTTCCGGCATGGCGAGCTTCGCCAATGTCGAATTCGGCTTCGAGATGCGGGTCGACCGCATCGCCGAGCATCCGCGCATCACCAAGCCGTTCTCGGATGAGAGCTGGCAGGCGCTCGACGCGCTGGGCAACAAGGTCGATGCAGCCCTTACGGCGGGGGACGTGCGGCTGACCATGGGCGGCGAGCCGACCTTCGTATCGATCGACGATTTCGAGTCGGCCGAGTGGAACACCGCCGCCGTCGGCCCGACCAAGCGCGAAAAGGCCGACGAACTGATCCGGAAACTGCGCGAGCGTTTCGCGCCCGGCGGCTTTCTCCACTATGGCCAGGGCAAATGGTATCCGGGCGAAAGCCTGCCGCGCTGGACCTTCTCGCTCTACTGGCGTACCGATGGCCAGCCGGTGTGGAGCGATCCGTCGCTGATCGCACGCGAAAAGAGCGAGGCCGATATCGGCCCGAAGCAGGCCGAAAGTCTGCTCACCGCGATTGCCGGGGAACTCGGCATCGACAAGACCATGGTCAGTGAAGCCTATGAGGATCCGGCCGAGTGGCTGCTCAAGGAAGGCAAGCTGCCGGAGAATGTCGATCCATCCAACTCCAAGCTGGAGGATCCGGAAGAACGCAGCCGCATGGCGAAGGTGTTCGAACGCGGGCTGACCAAGCCGTCAGGCTATGTGCTGCCCGTCCAGCGCTGGAACAGCCAGGCATCAGGGCCACGCTGGCGCTCGGAAAAATGGAAGACGCGGCGCGGCCGGCTATTCTTGGTGCCCGGTGATTCACCGGTCGGCTACCGCTTGCCGCTCGGCACCCTGCCCTATGTGCCGCCGGAGCAATTCCCCTACATCGTGCCGGTCGATCCGTCGCTGCCACGCGGACCGCTGCCCGCGCGTGAAGCCTTAATGCCTGTGACGGCTCCGGCCGAACTCGAAGGCGCCGACGAGATGGCGCGGCGCCAGCAGGCGGCGTCCTTCACGGCGGCGACCGGCCAGCAGGATCGCGTCGAACAGAAGATCACCGAGATTGGTGGCGCGGTGCGCACCGCGCTCTCGGTCGAACCGCGCGACGGGCGGCTTTGTGTGTTCATGCCGCCAGTTGAAGCGCTCGAAGACTATCTGGAACTCGTCGCGGCGGCCGAGAACGCGGCAAAGGCGATTGGCCTTCCCGTGCATATCGAAGGCTATGGCCCGCCGCACGATCCGCGCCTCAACGTCATCCGCGTGGCGCCCGATCCCGGCGTCATCGAGGTCAACATCCATCCGGCGTCCAACTGGCAGGATTGCGTGGCGACGACGACGGCGATCTACGAGGAAGCGCGGCAGACGCGACTTGGCGCCGACAAGTTCATGATCGATGGCCGCCACACCGGCACCGGCGGCGGCAACCATGTCGTGGTCGGCGGTGCGACGCCCAATGACAGCCCGTTCCTGCGAAGGCCGGACCTGTTGAAGAGCCTGGTGCTGCAATGGCAGCGGCGTCCCTCGCTGTCCTATCTCTTCTCAGGCCTGTTCATCGGCCCAACCAGCCAGGCGCCGCGCTTCGACGAGGCGCGTCACGACTCGCTCTATGAGCTCGAAATCGCGATGGCGCAGGTGCCGCATCCGGAGCAAGGGGCAGCACCCTTGCCGTGGCTGGTCGACCGGCTGTTCCGCAATTTGTTGACCGACGTCACCGGGAATACGCACCGCTCGGAAATCTGCATCGACAAGCTGTTCTCGCCGGACGGACCGACCGGCCGGCTGGGTCTTGTCGAGTTCCGCGGTTTCGAGATGCCGCCCAATGCGCGCATGTCGCTGGCGCAGCAGCTGCTTGTTAGGGCGATCATTGCCCGGGCGTGGAAGAACCCGCTCGATGGCCGTTTCGTGCGCTGGGGCACCTCGCTGCATGACCGCTTCATGCTGCCGCACTATGTCTGGGCCGATTTTCTCGACGTGCTCGACGACCTCAAGCTCAACGGCTTCGAGTTCAGGCCCGAATGGTTCGACGCCCAGCTCGAGTTCCGCTTCCCGTTCTGCGGCGAGGTTCAGCATGCGGGCATCAAGCTGGAACTGCGGCAGGCGCTGGAGCCGTGGCATGTCATGGGTGAGCAAGGCGCGATCGGCGGCACCGTACGCTTCGTCGATTCATCGGTCGAGCGGCTGCAGGTCAAGACCGAAGGTCTCAATCCGGAGCGTCACGCGATCGTCTGCAACGGCCGCATCGTGCCGATGAAGGTCACGGACAATCGCGAAGTCGCGGTGGCGGGCGTCCGCTTCAAGGCCTGGCAGCCGGCTTCTGGCCTGCATCCGGCACTGCCGGTCAACACGCCGCTGGTCTTCGACATCTATGACCGGTGGTCGGGCCGGGCGGTCGGCGGCTGCGTCTACCATGTCGCGCATCCGGGCGGGCGCAACTACGACACTTTCCCGGTCAATGGCAATGAGGCGGAGGCACGGCGCCTCGCCCGCTTCGAACCGCGCGGCCATACGCCGTCCGCTTATGTGCTACGTGAGGAACAACCCGCTGAAGATTTCCCGATGACCCTTGACCTTCGGCGGCCGGCAAGACTCTGATCAGCGATGGTAAAGGGGAATCACAAGAGGGTACGCGGCAAGCCGCGGATCCACAGCCTGCTGGAGCACTACCAGCCGATCGACGGCGTCGTCGACGAGATGGTCGATCCATCAGGCAATCCCCGTCCTGTCTGGAAGCACTTCATCGAAGCACTCGACGAACTGGGGCCTGAAAAGCTTAGCCAGCGTTTCGCCCGCGCCGACCAGTATCTGCGCGACGCCGGCGTCTACTACCGCGTCTATGACAAGGCCGGCACCAATGAGCGCGAATGGCCGCTGGCGCATGTCCCGGTTCTCATCGAGGAGAGCGAGTGGGCGGCGATCAGCGCTGGCCTCGTGCAACGCGCCGAGCTGTTCGAGGAAACCATCGCCGATATCCACGGGCCGAACCGGCTGATCGAAAAGGGCATCTTGCCGGCGGGACTGATCGCGGCCAGTCCGGAATATTTGCGACCCCTCATCGGCACCAAGCCACCCGGCGGTCATTTCCTGCATTTCTGTGCCTTCGAACTGGGCCGTGGGCCTGATGGCCAGTGGTGGGTGCTCGGCGATCGCACGCAGGCGCCGTCCGGCGCCGGCTTTGCGCTGGAAAACCGTGTCGCCACCACGCGCGCGCTGTCCGATATCTATGGCGAGATGCATGTGCATCGCCTTGCCGGCTTCTTCCGCCGTTTTCGTGATGCGCTGATCGGCATGGCCAAGGAAACCGACGGCCGCGTCGCCATCCTGACGCCGGGGCCGCTCAACGAAACCTATTACGAACATGCCTATATCGCCCGTTATCTCGGCATCATGCTGCTCGAAGGCGAGGATCTGACCGTTTCCGGCGGCAGGCTGATGGTGCGCACGGTTTCCGGCCTGATGCCGATCAGCGTATTATGGCGGCGGCTCGATGCCGCCTTCGCGGATCCGCTCGAACTGCGCGCGGATTCGCAGATCGGCACGCCGGGGCTGGTCGAGGCGATCCGCCAGGGCGCGGTTGCGACCGTCAATGCACTGGGCTCGGGCCTGATGGAGACGCGCGCGTTGCTCGCCTTCCTGCCCAAGATTTCGCGCGCCTTGCGCGGCGAGGAATTGCTGCTGCCGAGTGTCGCGACATGGTGGTGCGGGCAAGCGACCGAACGCGCGCATGTGCTGGCCAATATCGATCGCATGGTCATTGGCCCGGCGCTGTCGACGAGACTTGCCTTCGAGGATGACGACCAGACGAAACTTGGCTCGGCGCTGTCCGCCGGCGAGCGGGCGGAGCTGGTGTCGCGCATCGAACGCGATGGCGGCGACTTCGTCGGCCAGGAAGCGGTGACGCTTTCGACGACGCCCGTCTATGTCGGTGGCTGGCTGGAGCCGCGGCCGGCGAGCCTGCGCGTCTACCTGGCGCGAACACCCGAAGGCTGGACGGTGATGCCGGGGGGATTTGCCCGCGTCGGCCTGTCCCTCGACCCGACGGCGATCGCCATGCAGCGCGGCGGCCAGGCGGCGGATGTCTGGGTTGTCAGCGACAAACCGGTGGAGCGCGAGACGCTGCTGCCGCAAGAGAGCGACGGTTTCACCCGCACCAGGCCCGGCAGCCTGCCCAGCCGTGCGGCGGAGAACCTGACCTGGCTCGGACGCTACATCGAACGCTCGGAAGACACGGTGCGCATCCTGCGCGCCTATCATGTGCGGCTGGCCGAGACGTCCGATCCGGACATGCCTCTCTTGGCGGACATCAGGGATTATCTCGAACCTTTCGGGATCGACGTCGAAACGGCGATCCCGAAAGGGCTGATCGGCACGCTGGATAGTGCGGTCTACAGCGCCGGGCAGATTCGCGACCGCTTCTCGCCCGATGGCTGGCTGGCGTTGAAGGACCTGTCGAAGACCATCCATCAGTTCGCGACGACGGTGGCACCCGGCGACGACGCGACCCGGGCGATGACGGTCATCCTGCGCAAGCTCGCCGGCTTTTCCGGCCTGCTGCACGAGAATATGTACCGCTTCGCCGGCTGGCGCTTCCTCGAGATCGGCCGCCGGCTGGAACGCGGCATCCAGATCGCCCGCACTCTGTCCCGGCTGACCAGCGCCAAGGCGCCCGACGGCGCGCTCGACATGATGCTGGAGATCGGCGATAGCGTGATGACCCACCGTCGGCAATACCCGGTGCAGGCCGGCCGGCGCACGGTGATCGACCTGCTGGCGCTCGACCCGCTCAATCCGCGCTCCATCCTGTTCCAGCTCGAAAGGCTGAAGGCCGAGATCGGCCTGTTGCCGTCGATCGGCGGGGAGGGGCACATGTCGCCGGCGGCGAAGGAAATCCTGCAGCTCAACACCCAGATCGCCATCAAGGAGCCTTCGGACATGACGGCAAAGGCGCTGGATGAGCTCGCCCACGAAATCGGCGGCCTCTACAACAGCCTCGCCAAAGCCTATTTCGGCTAAGCTGGTTCCGAAACAAGAAAAGTAGTGCATGCTTTACGATATCAGGCTTCATCTCCATTACGACTATGCCGCGGCGGCTGGTGGTGGCCGCCATCAGATCCGCGTGCTGCCGTCGACGATATCCGGCGTTCAGCGCGTCATCGCCGCATCCCTGTCCTTTGCGCCGGCGCCCAACGAGCGTTCTGATTTTTCCGATTTCTTCGGCAACAACGTCACCTCGATCGCCTTTCGCGAGGCGCATGACACGCTCGACATAAGGATGAGCGCACGCGTATCGGTGTCGCGGCCCGAGCCTGGGCTCGACGTGTCGCCCGATATCGGCCGGCTCAGGCAGGAACTGGCCGCCGTGCGGTCGCTGGCGCCTGATACACCGCACCATTTCCTGACGGCCAGCACTCACGCCGGCATCGACGGTGCGATCACCGGCTACGCTCGGGACAGCATCACCGGCTCTGCCACCGGCACGGCGATGAACCTGTGCAATCGCATCCATCGCGATTTCACCTATGACGGAGAGGCGACCACGGTGCGAACCCGGGCCAGCGATGCCTTCAAGCTGAAGCGCGGTGTCTGCCAGGATTTTTCGCACATCATGATCGCCGGCCTGCGCGGGCTCGGCATTCCGGCCGGCTATGTCAGCGGCTTCCTGCGCACCATCCCGCCCAAGGGCAAGCCCAGGCTGGAAGGCGCCGATGCCATGCACGCCTGGGTCAAGGTCTGGTGCGGGCGCGATGCCGGCTGGCAGGAATTCGATCCGACCAACGGCATGCGGGCCAGCAACGACCACATCACCGTCGGTTATGGCCGCGACTATTCGGACGTGGCGCCGATCGTGGGCGTTCTCAAGACCACGGGGGGACAGGTCGGCGAGCAAGCTGTCGACGTCATTCCGGTAGTGCTCGAAAAAGCGTGAAAGCAGGTTGGTGCAGCGACCTCTTCGCTGTAATTCCGACGGACAAGACTACTTCTCAAACGCCGATGCAGCAGCTACTTTGCATTCGTTTCGAAGTGGACAATAATTGTATTCTTATGCGCGTTGGCGCGGGGTTTAAGAGTGATCAGCGTCGTTATTCCTGCCCACAATGCGGCGGCGACCATCGGGGCGACGCTGGCTTCTCTTCGCAGCGAGGCCGAAATCATCGGCGAGATACTGCTGGTCGACGACGCATCGACGGACGACACGGCAGCCGTTGCGCGGCAGTTCGCGGCGGAACTATCGTTGCCGTTGCATGTGCTGCCCGCCAGTTGCCGCGATGCCGGCGGAACCCGCAATGTGGCGCTGGCGGAGGTGCTCCATCCCTGGGTATACCTGATCGATGCCGACGACCTGCATCTGCGAGGCGGATTACGCTCGCTGCTCCGGAAGGCGCAGGAGCAGCCGGAAGCCGATATGATCGTGGGCGCCTACCGGCGACGGGTGAACGGCCAGGATCGACAGATCAAGGTGCCAAACGGCTATCAGGCCGCGTGCCTGGCAAACGCTGCCGCCTATGTGAAAGGCGACATACGGTCGGTCGCCGTGGGCAGCGTTCTGGCATCCCGAGCCCTGATCGGCGAGACGAGATTCCCGGTCGGATTGGCTTATGACGAGGACACGCTGTTCTGGGCGCGGCTGATGAGCAAGGCATCGCTGGCCATGGTTTCGCAACCCGTCATGGTCTATGAGGTTTCGCCGATGCGTTCCGACGACCGCTTTGCGATCAACCCGGTACGGCGCTTCCTGGATTGGCGCCGACAATTGCGCACGCTTACCGACTGCAGCATTCCGATGTCGGCGCTCAAGGCCAGGGAAGGGCTTGTCGCCCTCAAGATCGCCCGGGTCCATTATGCACGCGGCGATCTGGACACCGCGGCGCGCTTCCTGGCGGTGGCCGCGGCCGCACCAAAGCGTTGCTCGGAAGCCTGGCGCTGCCTGCGCTACAGGTTCAAGCTTGCGGCGCGGCGGCGCTTGTCACCGCCGTCGATCCAGCTGCAAGGCGCCCTGTAGGCGCCAGTTCCGCTGGGACCGACACTATACAGGCGCACAGTCTTTTCAGGCGGCGTGTGGAACCAGCAATCGGCCAGTGGCTTATCTACCGATATTTGCGCGGAGCTGACATGCTGCAGAAATCCGGATTGTCGCACAGCCGGTCGGCTGACGAAGACGCTGTGCCGAAAAATCGCGCGCCGAAGAACGGGTCGCAAAGCTCGGCCGATCATGCGTCGCTTACCTATGTCAGTGACGCCGAGCCGGGTATCCGGCGGCTGAAGACAAGCAAGGGGTTTTCCTACAAGGGGCCGGATGGGCGGCCCGTTGCGGATGCTACCAGGGCGCGTATCGAGGCAATCGTCATTCCGCCAGCCTGGACGGATGTGTGGATTTCGCCCGACGCCGACGGCCATATCCAGGCAACGGGCAGGGACCTGCGCGGACGCAAGCAATACCGCTACCATCCGCAATGGGCCGAAGAACGCGACGGCGCCAAATATTCGAGCCTCGTCGCCTTTGCCGAAAGCTTGCCGGACCTGCGGCGCAGGATCGACAGCGATCTGCGCCATACTGGTCTGCCGCTCGAGCGTGTCGTCGCCGCGGTCGTCTGGCTGCTGGACAACACGATGATCCGGGTCGGCAATGCCGCCTACGCCCGCGACAACAAGAGTTTCGGGCTGACCACGTTGCGTGACCGCCATGTCGATATCGTCGGTTCAAGCCTGCGGTTTGCCTTCAAGGGCAAGTCCGGCAAGGAGTGGAAGCTGAAGCTGATCGATCGCCGCATCGCTGGAATCGTGCGCGGCGCGCAGGATCTGCCGGGCCAGCAACTGTTCCAGTATCTCGATGAGGACGGCGGCAGGCGGCCGGTCCGCTCCGAGGACGTCAACCGCTATATCCGCGAGGCTGCCGGCGATGCGTTCAGCTCGAAGCATTTCCGCACGTGGGGCGGCACCATCCACGCCGCGTCGCTGTTTGCACAGACGGAATTGCCGGAAAGCCAGGCGCTGCAAAAACGGGTGATGAACAGCGTCATCGACAAGGTTGCCGAGCGGCTGGGCAACACACGTGCCGTCTGCCGCAAATGCTACATCCATCCGCAGGTCTTCGAAGCATGGTCAGAGGGGCAATTGCTGGACGAAATGGCCCGGGCCAGCAAGCGCAAGCGCTCGATCGATGGTCTGGACGACGAGGAAGCTCTCGTGCTGCGATGGCTGAAGATACGCGAGAGCTGACCGGGAGCGACGGAGCGTCGCCAAATCCGCAGCATCGGGATTTTTTTATCGACGCCGTGTCGGGATCGGTCTTACTGTTTCGTCCTTTGACAGAGAAAAGGACCAAGCATGCTCTACGCAATCCTCTGCTATGCTTCCGAAGATGTCGTCTGCTCCTGGAGCAAGGAACAGGACGACGAGGTCATGGCCAATCTCCTCGACGTCCAGGACAAGTATGCCAAAGCCGGCCGGCTAGGTCCGGTGGCAAGGCTTTTGCCGACGACCGCCGCGACGACGCTGAGGAGGGTCAAGGGCGAAGCGGTCGTCATCGATGGTCCGTTCGCCGAGACCAAGGAACAATTCCTCGGCTTCTACACGCTCGAATGCGCCGATCTCGACGAGGCCGTGGAATTCGCTCGCGAACTTTCCGAGGTCAATCCGAGCGGCGGCTCCTACGAGATCCGGCCGGTCTCGGTCTTCAACCGCAACAAGGTCCCGGCATGACCGAACTCGCCTGGATCAGCTCCGCGATTAGCGCCGCCCGTCCGCAGGCGATGGGCGCGCTGCTGCGTTATTTCCGCGACCTCGATACGGCGGAAGAAGCTTTCCAGGATGCGTGCCTCAGGGCCATCAAGAACTGGCCGCAGAACGGGCCGCCGCGTGATCCCGCGGCGTGGTTGATCTTTGTCGGCCGCAACAGCGGCATCGATGCGGTGCGCAAACGCGCCAAGCAGGCGCCGATGCCGGAGGAAGACCAGATCTCGGACCTGGAAGATGCCGAGAGCGATATCGCCGAGCGGCTGGACGGAGCGCATTACCGCGATGACATCCTTCGGCTGCTGTTCATCTGCTGCCATCCCGACCTGCCGGCAACGCAGCAGATCGCGGTGGCGCTGCGGATTGTCTCGGGCCTCACCGTCAAGCAGATCGCACGCGCCTTCCTGGTCGGCGAAAGCGCCATGGAGCAGCGCATCACCCGCGCCAAGGCGCGCATTGCCGACGCTGGCGTGCCGTTCGAGACGCCGGGCGCGGTCGAGCGGTCGGAACGGCTCGCCGCTGTCGCCGCCATGGTCTACCTGATCTTCAACGAAGGCTATTCGACCAATAGCGGCGAGGCGCCGGCCCGTGCGCCGCTGTGCGAAGAGGCGATCCGGCTGGCACGGCTGTTGCTGCGGCTGTTCCAGACCGAGCCGGAGATCATGGGGCTGACGGCGCTGCTGCTTCTGCAGCACGCGCGCGCACCGGCCCGTTTCGACGATGGCGGCGAGATCGTGCTGCTCGAGGATCAGGATCGCAGCCTGTGGAGCCGCAAGATGATCGATGAGGGGCTGGCACTGGTCGACAAGGCGCTGCGCCATCGCAAGCCCGGCCCCTATCAGGTGCAGGCGGCTATTGCCGCGCTGCATGCGCGGGCTGAAAAGGCCGAGGACACGGATTGGAACGAAATCGACCTGCTCTACCGCCTGCTCGAGCAGATGCAGCCATCACCGGTGATCACGCTCAACCGGGCCGTCGCGGTCTCGAAGGTGCGTGGTCCGGCAGAGGCGCTCGCCATGATCGAGCCGCTGGAAGAACGGCTGTCCGGCTATTTCCACTTCTTCGGCCTCAAGGGTGGGCTTCTGATGCAGCTTGACCGGGGGGAGGAGGCGCGCGTCGCCTTCGACCGGGCCATCGCGCTTGCCAATACGGCGGCGGAAGCCGCCCATATCCGCATGCATATCGACCGGCTGATGAAGGACGGTGTCGTTCGCGCACCGACACAAAAGGCAAACTGAGCGCCGTCTGCATGTCTGGCTCAATCGTGTCGCCCGGGCTTGGACCATGCCGGGGTGGCGATTCTTCCCCGAAACGAGTAATGCCACGCCATGACTGTGCCCGAAGTGCTGACCGGCACGCGGGCGACATTGCGCGAGCATTGGTTCAACGCCATCTGATGGCGGTGGATCTGAAAGGGACAAAATGACGATAGCGAAGGAAACGATCGAGCTTCTGGCGAAACTGGGTGTGGCCGAGGGCGCGCTTACGGGCGGCGATCTAATCGTGCGCAGCCCGGTGACGGGCGAGCAGATCGCGGCGCTGAAGACGATCTCGCCCGCCGATGCAGCCAAGACCATCGATGCCGCGCACAAGGCCTTCCAGGCCTGGCGGATGGTGCCGGGGCCCAGGCGCGGCGAACTGGTGCGGCTGCTCGGCGAGGAACTGCGCGCGCATAAGGCCGAGCTTGGCCGGCTGGTCTCGATCGAGGTCGGCAAGATCCCGTCCGAGGGGCTCGGCGAAGTGCAGGAAATGATCGACATCTGCGATTTCGCCGTCGGCCTCTCCCGGCAGTTGTACGGCCTGACCATCGCCACCGAGCGTCCGGGCCATCGCATGATGGAAACCTGGCATCCACTCGGCGTCGTCGGCGTCATTTCCGCCTTCAATTTCCCGGTCGCTGTGTGGTCGTGGAACGCAGCACTGGCGCTCGTCTGCGGCGATGCTGTCGTGTGGAAGCCGTCGGAAAAGACACCGCTGACCGCACTTGCCTGCGAGGCTATCTTCAAACGCGCCGCCAAGCGCTTCGGTGCGGAGGCGCCGCAGGGCCTGGCGCCGGTGTTGATCGGCGACCGTGCCGTTGGCGAGATACTGGTCGATCACCCCAAAGTGCCGCTGGTTTCGGCTACCGGCTCGACCCGCATGGGCCGCGACGTCGGCCCGCGCCTGGCCAAGCGCTTTGCGCGCGCGGTGCTGGAGCTTGGCGGCAACAATGCTGGCATCGTCTGCCCGACAGCCGATCTCGACATGGCGCTGCGCGCGATTGCCTTTGGTGCGATGGGCACGGCGGGCCAGCGCTGCACGACGCTGCGCCGGCTGTTCGTGCATGACAGCGTCTATGACGCCCTGGTTCCACGTCTCAAGAAGGCCTACGAAAGCGTCTCGGTCGGCAATCCGCTGGAGACCTCCTCGCTGGTCGGGCCGCTGATCGACAAGGCCGCCTTCGACGCCATGCAGAAGGCGCTGAAGGAAGCCGCCGCCCACGGTGGCAAGGTGACCGGCGGCGCGCGGGTCGAGAACGGCCACCCGGATGCCTATTACGTGCATCCGGCGCTGGTCGAAATGCCCAAGCAGGTGGCCCCTGTCACGGAAGAGACCTTCGCGCCGATCCTCTATGTGATGAAATATTCGGATTTCGACGCCGTGCTCGACGAGCACAATGCGGTGGGCGCCGGTCTGTCGTCGTCGATCTTCACCCGCGACCTGCAGGAATCCGAGCGTTTCCTCGGTGTCGACGGCTCGGACTGCGGCATCGCCAATGTCAACATCGGCACCTCGGGCGCCGAGATCGGCGGCGCCTTCGGCGGCGAAAAGGAAACCGGCGGCGGCCGCGAGAGCGGCTCCGATGCGTGGAAGGCCTATATGCGGCGCGCCACCAACACGGTGAACTACTCCAAGGCGCTGCCGCTCGCCCAGGGCGTCTCGTTCGATATCGACTGACGGGGGGCCGGGGGTTGGGCATCGGCGGTGTCGGCAGCTTTTGTGCCGGCAGCTTTTCACGATAGGAATTTTTTCTTGACTCCGTGACCTCAGCTATGGTAGATATTCGTCCATGGTGCTGATTTGCGCCACTGACCCGCCGCGCAGGCGGGTTTTTCGTTTCCGTCAGCCAATGCGCCGGCGAAGGCTGCGAAGGAGCCCGTTAAGTTCGTTGCCCTGGGCGTCTCCCGCACGGGGATGCCCAACCGATCAGCTGTCTGCCGGCTGGTCAAAAGCCGCGTCGAAAGCGGCATCGACTATGGCCAGCTTGGCGGCCTGGACGGTCATGTATTCCTGGTAGAAGGTGCTCGACACCCACATCACCGAATGGCCGTGTTGGCCGAGCCAGCCGATGCTGCCGAGGTTCTCGGCAGCGCGCAGCTTGCGGGCGAGGTGAGTGCGCGACAGCTTGAGCCATTTGGCGAAATCGCCGATCGAAACCACGCTCGTCGCAATCCGCTCCAGGCCTGCATGATCGGGGTCGATGCCCGACATCAGCCAGTCCATGACGATGCCGCCATTGTTGAGCCAGATGAACAGGGAAAAGGTCTGGTTGGGTTCGCGCACCGGCGCGGAGGCTAGCAGGCCGTCCGCCACTAGAGGCTGCAGCATGGCAACCATTTCGGGATGCTCCAGGAATCTGGCCAAGCGGTCTGCCCCGTCGAGGCGATCCAGCGTCCGCAAATGGGCAAGGACCCAGCCGGTAAAAGTCTGCACGGTTGCCGCTGTCGGCTGCAAGGGGTGGGTACGACCGTCGCCACCCGACACGTATTCGGCAATGTGGTAGTGCAGCATCTCCTTGATGAAAGCGTCGGCCGTGTTGCGGCTGGCCACCGCGTGCTGGTGCACGAATTCGATGAAACGCGATACCGTCAGTTCCTTGCGACGGTCGTGCGGGTCGCGCCTGAAATGCATGGCGAGGCCGACATGGCCCATCAGCCAACGCTGCTGCGTGGCGAAAATGGAAGCCAGCCGCGGGCTGTCTTGATAAATCTGGATCAGGGCCAGCGACTGCTCCTGAACGCAGCGATGCAACGCCGGATGACCGGCAATGTCTTCCAGTTTCAGCGCCATCTCCTGGTGTTCCGGCTCGACTCCAAAGCGAGTTGCGCTCCAAATTTTTCAGCCTTCGGCGGCTGTGTCCAGAGGGTATCAAATAGCGAGGTTAGGCCCTGTCCGGGTAGCGACCGGTTCATGACGCCCGCGCCCCGAAAGTCGCCGGAGGCGCCGTGCGATCATTGCGGCGTGCGATCAGCCGTTTGGCTGAGCAAACCCTGCTATGCGCCACCGCCCGTAGCGGCGAGAACCGGCAGGCCGAGAGGCATCATTCGACGCCTGGCAGGGCCGCCGACTTCGGGTGGTAGCGCAATTTCGTCAGCATTGCTCTTACGGGGCCGAGCCGGCCTAGCTTTGTCGCAAGCCGGCTTATACGGAGCAAGCTCAGATTAGCCGCAGACGCGGACCTGCTCGATCACCCTGTGGTGATGGCGCCAGTGCTTGACCAGTTCGATATGGCAGCGATGACGCCGGTGGTGGCGGCGATACTCGCCATCGTTATAGTCGCCATATTGCACGTTCTCGTCGTCATCATACTGGTTGTCGTAAATACGCCGGTCGTAATGGCGGCGAACGACGATCTCGCCATTGTCGAACTGATCCTCCGGTGAATACTGGTCGCCGTCGTCGGACTGGATAATCACGCTTTCGGCTTGCGTGGGTGCCACGACTGCCGCTGTAGCGGCGAATGCCAATACGGAAGCTAAAATCAATTTTTTCATCCGGTCCTCCTGCGAATTCAAGACATATCAACTCGTGGAAGAACCGGCCGTTCCACAGAAAATCTACACGCTTTGCGACGCCTGGGACATCAAACCGTTATCGGCGTCAGCCATGCGCTCCAGTTGGACAAAGGCCGTCAACGGCAGATGGTCGGATGCAACCCGCGAAAGCGGCGTGTCATGCGCGTCGACGGCGGCAATCATGCCGCGCCTGTTGGCCATGATGCGGTCGAGCGCCAGCAGCGGCAGGTTTGAGGGGAATGTGGGGACCGCCGGCGGCTGCGGGCCGAACGTCGCATGCAGCGTGTTGAGCGCGGAGCGGTTGCCGAGGCGCCATTCGTTGAGGTCGCCGAGCAGCAAGGTCGGCGTTTCGTCCGGGCTGTTCATCAGGTCGAGCACGACACGTGCCTGCTGGGAGCGCGAGCGGCGCAGCAGGCCAAGATGGGCGGCGATGATGCGCAGCGTCCGGCTTCCATCGAGGTCGATCTCCGCCACCACCGCGCCGCGCGGCTCCAGTCCCGGGAGCTTGATCTGATGCACGTCACGAACGACGCCCTTCTTGAACAGCAAGACATTGCCATGCCAGCCATGGCCCTTGCCGGTCGCGGAAATCGGCACCGGAACCAGGCCGGTTTCCCGCTCGAGCCGGGCCAGGTCGAGAAGCCCAACACGGTCGCCGAAGCGGTTGTCGGCTTCCTGCAAGGCAATGACATCCGGATCGATTTCGCGGATGACGCGGATGGTCCGCTCCGGGTCGAACTTCCTGTCGACGCCGATGCATTTGTGGACATTGTAGGAGGCAACCAGCGTCCCGGTGGTGGCCGTCGTCTTGTGTGCAGCGGCGTTTGCCTTCCGCATCCGGCGGTCACGGATGGATAAAAGCATGCTTGCCGGGAGGCTGCGTCCGGTCATGCGCATCGTGTGCCTACCATGGCCGCTGCTTTCACCATGCACCTCAAATAGAATCTTTCAGTCTATGTTCCATGATTGGCATCAAACTATCCGTCTAACACGTCGTTTTGTTGAAGATGGGGTGAACTCATCCAAAGATAAGGCTAAACCCATCTAGAGATAAGGCGAACCGAGCCAAAGGGCCCGGTCGAACAATCTGATAAGAAACGGCCGGGCCCGCAACGCTTCCAGCGTGACCGGTACGGCCGTTTCGAGCGCCGACCGGATGCGCGCTTCGATCTCGCTGGCAAAGCCGGCGTCGAGGATCTCGAGGTCGATCTCAAAATTCAGCCGCAGCGACCGGGCGTCGAGATTGGACGAGCCGACATAGGCCCACACGCCGTCGATCGAAAGCAGCTTCGAATGGTCGAAAGGCCCCTCCGTGCGCCAGACGCGGCAATAGTGTTTCAGCACCTGGTCGAATTGCGCCGTCATCGCGCGGTCGACCAGGAAAAGGTTGTTCACAGCCGGCACGACGATGTCGATTTCGACACCTCGCCTGCCCGCGGTTATCAGCGCACTGATCAGTTCGCGGTCCGGCAGGAAATAAGGCGACATCAGGCGGATCGACTTGCGGGCGACGGAGAAGGCACCGATCAGCAGTTTGTGGTTGGTTTCGTTGCTGGCGTCCGGGCCGGACGCCACGGCCCGCACCAGCATCGGCACGCCGGGCGACGGCGACAGCGGGGCAATTCGCCAGTCATCACCCTTCAGCGCTTCGTTGGTGGCGAAACGCCAGTCCTCGGCGGCAATCGAGAAGAGGTCGGTGACGACCGGACCGGTCACCCGGAAATGCGTGTCCCTGGCGCTGTTGGAACCGGCAAACTCGGCGGAGAAGCCCTTGCGGATGTTCATGCCGCCGGTGAAGGCGACCATGCCGTCGACCACGAGGATCTTCCTGTGGGTCCTGAGATTGGCGTAGGGCAGGCGCAGGCCCATGACGATGTTGCCGTTGAAGACATCGGCGGGAATGTTGGCCTCGCGTAGATGCCCAAGGATGCTCGGTACGGAGTAGCGGGCGCCGACGGCGTCGATCAGCACGCGGACGGTGACGCCACGCCGGACGGCGCCGGCCAGCGCTTCGACGAAGAGCAGGCCGACGGCATCATTGTCGAAAATATAGGTCTCAAGCAGGATGCCGCGCTCAGCGCCATCGATCGCCGCGCACATAGCGGCATAGGCCTCGTCGCCGGTCTCCAGCACCTCTATGGCATTTCCCGGCGTGAGTGCGCGCCGCGCCACCCTGTCGCCCAGTGTTCTCAAGCCGGTGAATCGCGGCCCGTATCGCTCGACGATCAGGGCCTCTTCGGCGGCGATGTCGCGCTCATGCTTGGCGGACACCGGGTCGCCGGCAAGCGGACGCTGCGCGGTGATCGTGGCACGACGGATGCGGTTGATACCGGCGACGGCATAGATCAGCACGCCGAGGATCGGCGACAGCACCATCACGCCGACCCAGCCGGTAGCGGCGCGGACATCCTCCTTGGTCATGACGGCGTGAACGATGCCGACGGTCGCCATCACCACGGAGATGACCGCGAGAATTTGGGGCCAGTGAGTCGCCAGGGTCTCCAACATGGCCGAGACTATCCAGCGAGCGATTGCAGAAGGCAATGCGGCCGGTCTCCCGGCCTGACCGCGGCGTTCGACCGTATGGTTGCGTTAAGCGCGCGTTGAGAGGAAGCGGGTCAGTCCGCGACCAATGGGCGTTTTCCGGAGCAGGGTCGCCGCCGATGACCTAATTCTCGACGCGGCACCTCGTGGAACCGTCCGAAATAGCGATCCGACCGCGGCTTCGGCCGCCAATAGCCAGTGTGATTCTGGCTGCATCGGCCAGCGGGCGTTCGTTTTCTTGTGCTTTCCCACACGTGGCGGCGTCAGGGTACAACCGCAGCGGGTCGATATCTATGTGCCATTTTTGCTACATCCCGCGGCTCTTCTGATCTGAATCGCCTTTTTAGTGGCAGCTAAACCAATAATCGCTCACAGATTTCATGAATCTGTGAATAATCCATCGACGGACAGGCCTTGGCTTGGCTATAGCGCTCAAGAATAGGGGCGCTGGGGAAACGTTAGGGTGGGTTTTATGAACACGACAAGCATGTCGACCATAGGCAAGCGCCTTGGTCTTTTGATGGCGGCCACCATGCTGACCTGCGGGGGCGCTCATGCGCTCACGCTCAAGGAGGCGATGGCCGTCGCGGTGGAATCCAATCCCGAGATTGGACAGGCAATCGAAAACCGCGAAGCAATCGAGTTCGAGTTGCGGCAGGCCAAGGGCCTCTATCTTCCCAGTGTCGATGTCGAGGCATCGGCCGGCGTTCGCCGGCTCGACAATCCATCCCGGCGCTCGCTTTCCATCGAAGACGACGCGCTCTATCCGGCTGAAACGGATCTTACCGTTTCGCAGACGCTTTATGACAGCGGCGCAAGGCGGGCCGAATTGAACCGTCAGGCATCGCGCGTCGACGGCGCTTCATTCCGTGTGCTGGAACGGTCCGAATTCATCGGGCTGTCCGTTGTCCAGGACTATCTGGAGTACATGCTGCAGGCTTCGATCGTTGTCGAAGCGAAGAAAAATCTCGGCTTCCACCAGGGCATTCTCGGCGACATCCGGCAAGGCATCTCGGGCGGCGCGCTGAACGAGGCCGACCGGCAACAGGCCGAGGAACGGCTGTTCGCCGCCAAGGCGCGCATGCAGGAGGCGACCGAGGAACTGGAAGCGGCCAAGATCCGCTTCTTCAAGACCGTCGGAAAGCCACTGACCAGTCCTTCGAGGCCGGGCGATGTTTCGGCCGCGCTCCCGCGCTCGCTTGACGAAGCAATAGGGTTGGCGCGGGAAAGCAATCCGCGCGTGCACATGGCCAACAGCGACATCGACGCGGCGGCTTCCCTCGTGGATGCCGCGCGGGCAAAATTTGGCCCCTCCATCATCGCTGAAGGTCGCGCCCGGGCGGGAGCCGACATTGACGGCGACGATGGCGACACCACCGACCTGCAGGCGCGTGTGGTCCTGCGCTGGAATCTCTATCGCGGTGGTATCGACAAGGCCAACGAGCAGGAGCAGATCCGCCGCACAAGCGAACAGCGTCTGGCCTTGCATCAGGTCCAGCGCGAAATCGAGGAGGCCGTTCGCACGTCATGGGATCGCCGTTTCCGGCAAGCCGATCTGGCAAAGACCCTGAGGCAGCAAGCCGCCGCCAGTGAGAAGCTGGTCGCTTCCTATCGCGAGCAGTTCAAAGTCGGACAGCGTTCGCTGCTCGACGTGCTGGATGCGCAGAATACGCGGTTCAACACCGCAACGCTGGCTGATACCTCGTCCTATGCATCGCTGTTTGCCCAGTACCGGCTTCTTGCCGCGACCGGACAGTTGCTGAAAACGATGAACCTTCAGCCGGCGAAACAAGCGACGGCCTATGCGCGAACGGAGTTTGCGGCACCGGAAACCGCGGACACTGAAACCTATGCGCGGACGCCGTCGGAGCAGAAGAACGACCTGCCTTTCGACATCCTCGCCCCGGTGAGGAAGAAATAAGACGACGCAAGGTCCAGCGAGAGTCCCGACGGGCAGATCGTGAACCAGCAACCAAACATTCTCTCCCCCAAGGAGGCGTTCAAGGCCTGCTTCTCAGCCGTTGCCGGATATCTCGGCAGGCCGAGCGCGGAGACGGTGCTGTTTGCCGGCGTGCCGCTCTCGGACACGCGAATTGAAGTCGACGACATCCGGCACCTTGCCGAGCGTATCGGCATGGAAGTCACCGAGTTCAGCCACCGCGACTTTCTCAGGGGCCGCATCGACCTGCCCGCCATCGTCTTTCGCGTCAGCCAGTTGCCCGTTGCCCTGCTCGCTCAAACCGAAGACGGTGGGTATATCACCGCGCCCCAGGAAGACGGCCGCACCGCGATCGGCAGATCGGAACTCGCCGCCAGCTATATCACCGGCGGAGCGTCCTTCTCGATCACCTATGCCAATGCCGCCGAGGGCATGTCGGTCGGCTCGGCAGCCAAGATCGAGCGAAGACACTGGCTTACCGGAACGATGGGCGCTTTCTGGCGCACCTATTCGAAGGTCGTTCTCGCGGCGGTGTTCATCAACGTCCTGGCCATAGCCTCGCCCATCTTCACGATGAACGTCTACGACAGGATCCTGCCGAACAAGGCAGTATCGACACTGTGGGTTCTGGCGATCGGCATTGGCGCCGTCATCCTGTTCGATCTGCTTTTGAAGACGGCCAGGGCTTCCCTCATCGATTATGCCGGGCGCAAGGCGGATATTCGGATATCGTATCTTCTGTTCGAGAAAGTGCTGAACTCGTCGCTGTCGGCGCGTCCCGGTTCGACCGGCGAATACGCAAACAGGGTCACGCAATATGAGTTCGTCAGGGAGTTCTTCACCTCGAATACCATCAGCGTGTTCATCGACACGGCATTCGTCTTCGTCTTTCTCCTTGTCATCTATGCGATAGGCGGCTGGCTGGTGATCATACCGGCCCTGGCCTTCGTGCTGTCGGTCATCGTCGGCTTGATCACCCAGCGCCGCATCGGCAAGCGCGTCGCCGCCTCGATGAACGAAGCTTCGCAACGCCAGGCCCTGCTGGTCGAATCCATCTCCACGCTGGAGACCATCAAGTCGTTGCGCGCCGAGGCGTATCTGCTGCGAAAATGGGGAGAGCACTCCAAGAACGCCGCCAACACATCCGAGAAGATCAAGCAACTTTCGGCGGCCGCGGGCAACATAACCCAGTCCATACAACAGCTGGTGACCGTCGCCCTGGTCGTGGCCGGCGCTTATGCCTTCTCGGAAGGGCATGTTTCGACAGGAGCAATCATTGGAACGGTGATGCTGGCGAGCAGGGCCGTGGCTCCGCTCGGCCAGATCGCCATCACGCTGTCCAGGTTCCGCCAGGCCATGCTCTCGTTGAGAATGGTGAACTCGATCATGGCTCAGCCGGAAGACAGACCGGACACGGTGGGGTTCGTCAACCGCCCCATTCGCAACGGGGCGATGGTGTTCAGAAACGTAGGGTTCGTCTATCCCGGCACGGAAAACGAGGTTTTGACCGGCCTGAATTTCTCGGTGAAGCCGGGTGAACGGATCGGCATCATCGGCCGCATAGGATCGGGAAAGACGACGATGGGTCGGCTGATCGGCCGGCTTTTCCTGCCGACCTCCGGCGAGTTGCTGCTGGATGGGATCGATATTCGCCAGTATCACCCGTCCGAGGTTCGCGCCGCGGTCGGCATCGTTGCGCAGGCTGGCGACCTGTTCTCGGGCACGATCAAGGAAAACCTCCTGATGGCATGCCCCGAGGCTAGCGATGAGCAGATCATCGAAGCCGCGAAGGCCGCCGGCGTCGACGAGTTCGTCTCGCGCCACCCGCGCGGCTACGACATGAATGTCGGCGAGCGCGGCACCAATCTTTCCGGCGGCCAGAGGCAGACGGTGGCGATCGCGCGCCTGCTTTTGACCAAACCGAAAATCGTCTTTCTGGATGAACCATCGGGCTCGATGGATCTCGCATCGGAACGCCAGTTGATAAAGCAACTCAAAGTCGCCTTTGACCGCGACACGACGCTGATCGTCTCCACACATCGCTTCAGCATGCTTGAACTGGCCGACCGCCTGATCGTTATCGAGCGGGGCAAGATCGTTGCCGACGGACCGAAGGACCAAGTCATACAGGCGTTGCAGAAAACAAGCGCCTGATAAAACAAATAGTAATGCATACAATGCGTTGGGGCGTGGGAAATGCTTGCCAGGGAAGATCGACCGCCGCTCTTTGCGTCGGCGTCCATATTCATCATAGGAGCGCTTTTTGTCGTTTTTGTCGCCTGGGCATCCTTTGCCGAAGTCGATGAGATCGCACGCGGCGACGGCAAGGTCATACCCGCGTCCAAGACCCAGATCATTCAGGCGAGTGAAGCCGGTGTCGTTCAGGAGATCGCCGTGACGATCGGCCAGATCGTCAAGAAGAACGATCTCATCATCCGCCTGGACAACACGCTCAATACGTCCAGTCTGGGCGAGCAGCAGGCCAAGGCGCGCGCGCTGGAAGTGCGCATAGCAAGGCTGAAATACGAACAGGGCGGCAATCTCTCGGGCCCATTTCCGTGTCCCCAGGACATTCAGTCGATCGCTCCGCAAATCTGCGACAACGAACAGAAGCTGCTCATCGCCCGACGCGGGAATTTCGACAACAAGCTATCCGTGCTCAAGTCGCGCCTCGATCAGCGTGAGAAGGAACTGGCCGAGGCGATCGCCAATTCCGACCGTCTGACCAAGAACCTGGCCGTCAGCGACCAGGAGGCAAAACTGGTCGACGCGATGGTCAAGAAAGGCCTGATGGCAAGGACCGAGCAACTCCGGGTAGAGCGTGAACAGACCGAACTCAACGGTCAGCTGAACCTGGCGGGCGAGACCATCAAGAAGGGCAAGGCGGCGATCACGGAAGCCCAGCTTCAGGTCGAAGAACTCGGCCTGCAACTGCAGCAGGAGGCGTTGGACGACCTCACCCAGGCGCTGGCGGACCTTTCGGTGGTGGATGAAACCATTAGGGGGGCGACCGACAAGGTGGCGCGCACCGATATCCGGTCTCCGGTGGACGGCATCGTCAACACGCTGGAGCTGAACACGGTCGGCGCCTTCGTCCAGCCTGGCGCCGTCGTGGCCGGCATCGTGCCAACGTCCGAGACTTTGCTGGTGGAGGCGCGGGTCTCGCCACGGGATGTCGCCTTCATCCGCCCCGACCAGGAAGCGCTTATCAAAGTCACCGCCTATGATTTCTCGATCTTCGGCGGCATCGAGGGCAAGGTCTCCAACATCACGGCCGACAGCCTGGTCGATCAGAAGACAGGGGAACCCTATTATCAGGTGCGCGTGTCGACGGACAAATCGACACTTCAGAGAGACGGCAAGGCCTATTCGATCATCCCCGGCATGATCTGTTCAGTCGACATCAAGACCGGGCGCAAGACGATCCTGCACTATCTCCTGAAGCCGATCAACAAGGCGCGTGAGGAGGCGATGAGTGAGCGGTAGCGCCAGCCTTCATCATGCCGATGGCGAGCGGCTGCTTCCCGCGGTCACGGCCGAGGATTTTGGGCTGGAATTTCGGGTCGTGGCGCGTGGCGGCATACGGCGCGGCATCCGTCTGGAACGGGCATTCTGGGTCTCGCTGAAACAGCTGGCCGAACGCAGGAAATGCACGATCGGCATGCTCATCGACGAGATCGCCGAAAGCCAGGCACAGACAGGCAACCTGACATCCGCGATCCGCGTGGCCTGCATGCGTGGATTGGCGGACGAAAACCTGACTTTGCGAAGGCTTGCGTCGATCAATACCATCAACGCCATACTGATCGCTTGCCCGTCACCGGCCTTTGCCTTGGCGTCGTCGAAGAAGATCCTGACGTTCAACGCGCCGTTCCAGCAGCTGGTCAAGCGTCAACTGCCGATCGCTCCGAGCGATGATGCGCGCAACGACCTCAAGCTGGCGCTGGACCTCAATGTGGCTGATATCTTCTCGCGGCTCGATGCCAATGGCGAAACGCCGGTGGCCACCGGCTTTGTCATCGGTGCCGGTGAGCGTCGATACCGGGGTCAGTTGAATGCGGTGCGGGCCCCGGTGCTCGAGCCGGAGTTGCTGATGGCGTTCGTCTTCGGCGGCTGAATACACCGCAGACCTATGGCTGAAAACCTTCGCCAGGCGCGACGGTGGCGAAACCGCCCTTGATGTCGGCCATCTGGGCTCCGCCCGGTCTGGAGCCGTGGATCCAGGCCCGGTCCGTGCTGAACGAATAGAGCGGAACGTAGTCTGGCAGATCGCTGTCGCGCACAACGGTGTTGCTGAGACTGTCGAGAATGAAGGTGCCGCTGCCCGTGCTCACCGACAGCACCGCGTGAAAGAAGCCTCTCTTGCGGTCCTGGAGAACGACCAGCGCCATGTTTCGCGTTGGAATGCCGGCCCTCAGCAGAGCCGTCATCTTGAGGATGGCGAAATCCTCGCAGTCGCCGGCCCGCCGTTCGAGAATTTCCGACGGCGTCGCCCAATAGTCGAGCTGGCCGTAGACGACGCTGTCTTTCCTGTAGGCGATCAGGTGATTTACGCTGCTGTTGACGAAGGATAGTTTCTCGCTGAAGCCCTTGCCTTGAGCGGCGGAGACCATGCCGGCAAAAGCCGCGCTCTTGCGCTCGCAGTCGCTGCCCGCCGAGCAGGCGGTGATTGCCCGGTAGACCGGCGCCCAGCGAGCAGCGACGGGAAAGTTGCGCATCGACAAGGCAACCGATCCGAACACGCCCGGAATGATCGACGCCGTCTGCACCGGATCTATCCCGGCTCGCGCCATTGACGGGCTGTCGCCGGCATCGGCAACCGCCGGGCCATAGCCGCCGAACATCATGCCGATCCGGTAAGGGGCCGCAGGCTGCCAGGGCTGAGGCCTCGCCAGCGACACGCCGCCGAGGCAGGGTGGCGTCTGGACCCTTTCCAGAGGCGTGCCGGCAGCGGCGACATCTCTGGAAACGGCGTTCGCGGATGATGGCCCCGCCAGGCCGACAAGCCCGATCGCCAGCAGGAGCACCTTGAGCCCGGTTTTCCCCAGGGAGTTTTCTTTTTTCATGACGCCCACCTTTGACTGTGGACGCTACCAATCTTGTCTCAAATTATTGGAAAGGAAGGTAGGTAACTTTCCCCCAAATCACTTCATCTGTTTTGCATAAAATTTTATACAAATTTATACTTCTATTTACCAAGGAATCGCGGCTCGCCCCCATCCATTCGGTCCTCGCGGACGTCAATATATATCAGGTTATATTGGTGTAGTTTACCACGTGTAAAAAATGCCGAATCATGCATATGGGAATATATGAAATAGATTGCAGTGCTGTTGCAAAGCAGAGGTGGCCACTGTCTCTTTCCGGGAAATGACGGAGGGGTTTCAGCAATGACCACCAATATCGATTTGGACAGCTTTTCGGGTTCCAGGGACGACCATTCGGCATCCGGTGAACACAACAGTCAGTCATCGCCGGCAGAGATGCGGGTCGCACAAGCAATTTCGACGCAGCCCGCGCCGGCAGCGTCCGAACCGGTGCCGGTCGATGTCGGCGGAGCGCCCGCCAAGCCGGAAGCGCCCGCGACGGCAAACGCACCCGCGGCGACGCACGAATATGTGGCTGACGCTGGCAATATCGTAAAGCTTCCGTCCAACGTTTCCATCGACAACATCAAGGTCGACGGCAACAACCTTGTGCTCGAACAGGCCGACGGCTCGGTGATCGTGATCAAGGACGGCGCCTTGCACGTGCCGACCTTCATCATCGGCGACGTCGAGGTGCCGCGCGTTGCCTTGCTGGCAGCGCTGGAAGCAAGCCATGTAGATGTCGCCTTCGGCGCCGACGGTTCCATATCGGCCGGCCCCGGCGGTTCGAATTCAAGCGCGGGCGGAGACTTCTCGGTCCCCCCCGGCGGCATCGGCGACGGCTTCGACCTGTCGGCCCTGCTCCCGCCGACGGCCTTGCAGTTTGGTCAATTGGACCGGCGCGAGCTGTTCCCCTCGATCGTCGACAGGCAGGTTACAGTGACGGCCACGTCCTTGCTTGCTCCGAGCGAAGCGGCCAGCGAAACCGGCCTTGATGGCGGCCCGACACAATCGCCGGGTAGCGACGCACCGAGCCATTCGGAAACGTCCGGCAAGGGAACGATTAGCATCGATGCGCCGGATGGAATTGGCTCGATCGTCATCAACGGCGTCACCGTCACCGGCGTCGGCCAGCAGATCCCGGGCGATTTCGGCTTCCTGACGATCGTCTCCTACAATCCGAGCACCGGTGCCATCGAATACAATTACACGGTGACCGAGTCGGTCACTCATCCCAATCAGACGAACGGATTCGATCCCAACGATACGGTTCCGGACAATTTCAGCATCACTGTCACGGATGTCGACGGCGATACGGCCAGCACCACCTTCGCCGTCGCCATCGTCGACGACGTGCCGACGGCGGTTGCCGATATCGACAGCATCGCCGCCGGCCAGTTCGGCCCCGCCACGGGCAATGTACTTGTCGGCGGTACGGATGCGGGTGATGGCAATACCACGGACGGCATTGCCGACACCCAGGGCGCCGACGGGGCGACGGTGGTGGGCGTTGCGGCCGGCAACACCAATACCGATGTCACTGACGCGGCTACGCTCGACGTGCCGTTCCAGGGCGCCTACGGCAAGCTGACGCTGCACAGCGACGGCAGCTATACCTACGTGCGCGACGCCGGCACGCCCGGCGGCGTCAACGACGTCTTCACCTACACGATCAAGGACGGCGACGGCGACACTTCGCACACCACGCTGACGATCTCGATCGGCAATTCGACGCCTGTCATCACCGACCTGACGCCGGAGGCCAATGGCGGCGATGTCGTCGTCAACGAAGATGACCTGCTGGCTATCCGCGGAGCCGGCGAATCGGACGGCTCCGACACCGCCAAGGAAAGCGCAACGCAAGGCGGCACCTTCACCATCTCCTCGCCCGATGGCATCGCTTCGCTGACCATCGACGGCAACGCCTTCATCACCGACGGCGTGTTCACGGGCGGCTCGTTCACGACAGCGCTCGGCAACACGCTGACGGTGACGGGCTACAATGCCGCCACCGGCGAGGTGAGCTACGCCTATACGCTGGTCGATAATGAGGCGCATGCCGCCATCCAGGGTCAGAATAGCGCGTTCGAGAATTTCACCGTCACGCTGACGGACCAGGACGGCCAGAGCGACAACGGTACGCTCACTGTGAACATCGTCGACGACGTGCCGCAGGCCAACAATGACGGCCCGGTGACGCCGGCCGAGGATACGGCGGTGGTCATCGACGTGTTCGCCAACGATGTCGCCGGCGCCGACGGCGTCGATCTTGCCAGCGGCATCGCCAAGGCGAGCG